>NZ_JBWPWJ010000002.1:0-307584 GCF_056590575.1 Porphyromonas sp. C0041D3 | reverse complement strand
GATCTCCTCCGGAACAAATGCCGATATCAACTCCCTTATCTCTGCTGTTTCCATACGCTAAAACTACTGTCTGGTCCCTTATCTATTGTCTCCTCAACAAAGGTAATCTCTTTTTCCTCCCCCTCCCAGCACATCAAAATGCGAATTAGCCGGATGACACCCCAGCCCGGTCTCGTTCGATCTGTAGCCAGTCGGAAATTAGGTAACTTTGTAGCTGATATACATTAGACCCTTACATGAAACATATACGAAACTTCTGCATCATTGCTCACATCGATCACGGTAAGAGTACGCTTGCCGACCGACTGCTGGACTACACCAATACGGTCTCCAATCGCTCTGAGGATCAAGTGCTGGACAATATGGATCTAGAGCGTGAGCGTGGCATCACGATCAAGAGCCATGCGATACAGATGCGGTATGAGTATCAGGGCGAGGAGTATATACTCAATCTCATCGACACCCCCGGACACGTCGACTTCTCGTACGAGGTGTCTCGCTCCATCGCTGCCTGCGAGGGGGCGCTGCTGGTGGTCGATGCCTCGCAGGGGGTGCAGGCGCAGACGATCTCCAATCTCTACATGGCGATCGAGCATGACCTGACGATCATCCCGGTGCTCAATAAGATTGACCTCGAGAGTGCCAATGTCGACCTCGCTGGGGATGAGGTGATCGATCTCTTGGGCTGTGACCGAGAGGATATCCTCCTCGCTAGTGGGCGAACGGGCATCGGGGTCAAGGAGATACTCGATACTATCGTGGAGAAGGTCCCCGCTCCCGTGGGCGATCCGGACGCTCCGCTACAGGCGCTGATCTTTGACTCCGTATTCAATGCCTACCGGGGGATTATCGCCTACTATAAGGTCGTGAATGGATCGGTTCACGCCGGCGAGCGGGTGAAATTTATGCAGACCAATACCGAGTACGATGCCGATGAGGTGGGTACTCTGGAGATGGATATGGTCCCCAAGCAGGAGGTGAAGTGTGGAGACGTCGGCTACATCATCTCTGGGATCAAGGACTCGGGTGAGGTAAAAGTGGGCGACACCATCACCTCTGTGGAAAGTCCTGCGCAGGCACCGATCAAGGGCTTTGAGGAGGTGAAGCCGATGGTCTTCGCCGGCGTCTATCCGATAGCCCCGGAGGACTATGAGAACCTCAGGACCTCGCTTGATAAACTGAGGCTCAACGACGCCTCGCTGACCTTCTCCCCCGAGAGCTCTGCAGCCTTGGGATTTGGCTTCCGGTGCGGTTTCCTCGGTCTGCTCCATATGGAGATCGTCCAGGAGCGTCTCGACCGAGAGTACAATATGTCCGTCATCACCACGGTCCCCAACGTCTCCTATATGGTCTACACCCGTAAGGGGGACGTGATGGAGGTACACAACCCCTCCGGTCTCCCCGATCCCGCAGAGATCGACCATATCGAGGAGCCATACATCCGGGCGTCAATCATCACGACGATGGACTACATCGGCCCGATCATCGAGCTCTGCCTCGCTAAGCGGGGGATCCTCATCAAGCAAAACTACCTCTATGGTAACCGGATGGAGCTGCTCTTCGATATGCCCCTCGGGGAGATCGTGATCGACTTCTACGACCGACTCAAGAGTGTCTCCAGCGGGTATGCCTCCTTTGACTACCACGTCACCGACCTTCGCACCTCAGACCTCGTGCGGGTGGACATTCTCCTCAATGGTGAGCCGGTCGATGCCCTCAGTATGCTGACCTTCCGAGGTAATGCGCAGACGATGGGACGGAAGTTCTGTGAGAAACTCAAGACACTGATCCCAAGGCAGCAATTCGATATCGCTGTGCAGGCTGCTATCGGTGCCAAGGTGGTCGCCCGAGAGACGATCAAGGCGCTACGCAAGGATGTGACTGCGAAGTGCTATGGTGGTGACGTGAGCCGTAAGCGTAAGCTCCTCGAGAAGCAGAAGGAGGGGAAGAAACGGATGAAGCGCATCGGTAAGGTGGAGGTGCCACAGAAGGCTTTCCTTACTGTGCTTAAGCTGGATGAGGACTGAGAAAAATGGGAGATATAATTATGTCTGATCAAGATACAACAGCCACTCCAGCGGCACCGGTCCCGCCCCAAGCGGAGGCGACACCGCAGGACTCGACCTTTGTGAGAGAGGGACTCTCGCGCATCCTCGCCAGTCGTGTGCCGCCACACAACCTTGAGCTGGAGCGTACCGTACTTGGCGCTCTGATCCTTGAGCGGTCGGCTTTTGCCCAGATCGATGAGGTCTTGGTGAAGGATTGCTTTTACGATCCCAAGAATGCGATGATCTTCGAGGCTATCCAGCAGCTGACGCTGGAGGATAGCCCTGTAGACACGCAGACGGTAGTGGAGAAGCTGAAGCTCAATGGCACGCTCCGCTCTGTCGGGGGAATGGGCTATATTGCGACGCTCGCCTCGATCGTCAATAGTACCGCCGACCTACCGTACCACGCACGCATCCTCTACGATAAGATGGTGCAGCGCAACCTTATCTCCTTTGGTAACCGGGTGATCCAAAACTCCTTTGACGAGGAGATCGGGGTGGGGGATCTCCTGCAGGACTCGGAGCAGGAGCTCTTCAATATTGCTCAGGGGATCAATAGCAACGAGATGAAGACCATCAAGGAGCTGTTGCCTAATACCCTGCAGGAGATCCGCAACGCTGCAGAGAGGAAGGATGGTATGAGCGGTGTGAATACCGGATTCCGGGACTTGGATGAGATCACCTTTGGCTGGCAGCCGACGGACCTTGTGATCCTTGCCGCCCGTCCGGCGATGGGTAAGACCGCTTTTGCCCTCTCCATGGCTCTCAATATGGCCTTGGACTACAAGGTGCCCGTCGCATTCTTCTCCCTCGAGATGGGAGAGGATCAGCTCACGAAGCGTCTTATCTCGATGCACACCTCTATCCCCAATGAAGACATCAAGAGAGGAACCCTGACGGATGAGCAGATGCATACGCTCTTCTATGGCCTTGGACCGATGGAGGAGGCGCCTATCATCATCGACGATACGGCGAGCATCTCGATCTTTGACCTCCGGTCCAGAGTCCGCCGGCTGGTGCGGAAGTATGGCGTGCGGGTGATCTTCATCGACTACCTGCAGCTGATGACAGCCAGTGGGCTGAAGACTAATGCCAATCGTGAGCAAGAGGTGAGCACCATCTCTCGCTCGCTGAAGCAGCTTGCCAAAGAGCTCGGCATTACTGTCATTGCTCTTTCGCAGCTCAATCGCGAGCTGGAGAAGCGGAATAAGGAGGGACGCCGACCGCAGCTCTCGGATCTGCGTGAGTCGGGTGCGATCGAGCAGGATGCGGATATGGTCATCTTTATCCACCGACCTGAGTATTACGGCATACTCACAGACGAGAACAATAAGGATATGAGAGGCTTGGCGCAGATCATCATCGCCAAGCACCGTAATGGTCGGGTGGGGGATGTCTACCTTCGCTTTGAGGGTGATCTCATCCGCTTCTCCTCTGCGCTGGATAGCAATATCAATGACGACTACCAGTCGACCTTCTCCTCAAGTATAAACGGTCCGTCTGTCGATGACCCGCTCTCGGGAGGTGGTTTCTCTGACGATCAAGGAGGGTTTACGATGTAATGACTGATTGGAATGGGTAATAATACTAAGATTCAAGATTTTTTAATCGAAAACATAGATTACGATATGAGTATGATAAAAGAATTCAAGGAGTTTGCCATGCGTGGTAACGTCCTTGACATGGCTGTCGGTGTTATCATCGGTGGAGCCTTCGGAAAGATTGTCTCCTCCTTTGTGAATGACGTGCTGATGCCTCCCATCGGTATGCTCCTCGGGAAGGTGAATTTCTCTGACCTGAAGGTTGTCCTCAGCCCCGCTGTTATCGGAGCTGATGGAGAGATCGTCAAGCCTGAGGCTGCCATTATGTATGGTCAGTTTATCCAGACGGTGGTAGACTTCCTGATCATTGCTTGGGCGATCTTCTTAGTCGTCAAGGCTGTCAATAGCTTCAAGAAGAAGGAGGAGGAGAAGCCTGCTGAGCCGGCACCTACGCCTGAGGATATCCAGCTCCTCCGTGAGATACGTGATGAGCTGAAGAAGAAGTAATCTCTTACCGGCTCAGACTAATGCAAAGAGGCTGCGTGCTTAATAGCACGCAGCCTCTTTGCTAAATATAGAGGAATGATCTACGGATCAGCTATCAGAGGGCACTCTTGACAGCCTCTACCCAGCGGTCGATACGCTCATCGGTGAGGTCATCCTGGTTGTCCTCGTCCAGGCAGCAGCCTACCAGCTTGCCACCCTCCTCCGCACGGCTGGCCTCGTACTCGTAGCCATCCTTGCTGATCGCACCTACGAAGGTGCAGCCGCTGTCGCTGAGCTCTTCCTTGAGGATACCCACAGCATCGCAGAAGGTATCTCCGTAGCCCTCGCTATCGCCACATCCGAAGAGGGCAACCTTCTTGCCGGAGAGGTCCTGGTCAGCGATGTCCCCGATCAGGTCGGACCAGTCGTCCTGTAGCTCGCCGTCGTCCCAGGTGCTGCTTCCGAAGATCAGCAGGTCGTAGTTGGCTACGTCCTCTGCATCGAAGTCAGCAGCGTCACGAACGTCATCAGCAGCGACGCCAAACTTCTCGGCGATGCGGTCAGCGATGTCTTTGGTGGTTCCGGTAGAGGAACCGTAAACAATGATAGTTTTCATATAAGGTGATTATAACTAGTAGTAATACACTCGGACAAATATAGAAAGTAGTTTTGACATAGCCAATCCTCTGACCCGAATATTTAGCCCTGTCTACAATCTGGCTATTATTCTGAGAAGTCAAGTAGAACGACCTGATAGGGCTCCAGAGTAAGGTCGAAGGCCTTCTTTAGGGGTAGACTGAACTCCTCCTCCGTGCGTACATAGCTGTAGTAGCGTGTCAGGTCAGTCGTAGTTGTCGGAGGCTCCGGCGTGAAGCGCACCCCGTTGACTCTCTTGACGCTTTGCCGCTTCCCTGTGACCCTTACCCTATAGGTGAGTGGGTGGCGCGTGAGATTGACGCCACGGAGGTAGTAGTGCTTTCGCTCCTTGTCAGAGGTCAGGGAGAGGCAGACGTCATCGTACCCTGTGATCTCGAGTACCTTATCCCCTCTGGTTCGCTGAAATAGCGACACAAAGTCGTACAGCGAGGTCGCACAGTATTGCGCCCCTCGGACCAGTATGAGAGGATGATCAGAGGGGTCAGCTGATAGCAGTGGCGCGATACCGACTCCCTCAAGAAGAGGGGTGTACCTCTCCGACTCTATTAGGAAAGCGGCTCGCTGTGCAAGGGGTGGCAGAAAGACGGCAAGCGATTCCGGATCAGCGAAGGTGGCCTCGCCGATCATCATCTGTTGCCGCTTGGTCTGTAGCTTCCTATTCGCCTCCGGGATGAGGTTGATCAAGTGCGGGTCCTTGATTGCCGTGAGTGCTAAGTCAAAGGGGTAGTCGCTGTAGTGAGTAGTGGAGTCGACCAGTGGTCCGGCTGAGACCAAGTTATCCTGACCGATACTAGCTGCAAAGAGCTTGAAGCGTCGCTTATACTCCTCCGAAGTGAGCCCATAGCCGATCTGGACTAAGAGCTTAGGATTCATCGCTAAGCGCGAGAGATACTTCGTCCTCACGTCTATCTCTGCAACATCCTCGTATCTCGGTGTGGCGGAGGGATCAGTGATCCCCGCATTGGCAATGACCATAGGGCGGGCATTGAGCAGCTCTGACACCTTGATGAGCTTAGAGATCCCGAAGTCCGCGGTGTACTCTGTTCCCCCTAAGGTCCAAATCGAGAGAGTATCCTGATGACCATAGTTGGGGGTGGGGTAGCTACCAGGATAATAGCCATTCGCAGTCCTGCCCCCGGGAAATCTCACAAAGTCGGGATCTAGCCCTCTCAGGAGCTTCATGAGTGCATTTGGCAGCGGGACCTCCGGATCGGTCTGCGCCTCTTTCCTCGTGAGCCATAGTTCGTCGAGGGAGACATAGCCCCTCGGCTGAGTATAGCCCGACCCCTCATCTGTGCGGTGAATGGGTCGAGACTCTATCATCAGGTAGGCGGAGTCCGTTGCGGTGGTGATCTGCAGCTCTACATCCTTACGGCTCCAGTAGACATCCCCCCGTATGGAGGCTTCCGTGGAGACCTTCTCAGGAGAAATAGTGTCCCTCACTATGGAGAGCCTTGTCTCCGCCAAGTCGCTGCTGACAAAGCAGCTGAGACTATACCGCTCACCCTCCTTAACCTCCAGCGGGAAGAGGGTGCTCATGATCCTGCACGGGACAGAGTCAGTGTCCTTGGGACGGAAGGTCAGGTAGTGAGAGGACTCCTTGTAGTAGGTCCTTCCCTCGCTAAGAGTTACCTCCCCGCTTCGACCTCCCCAGCCGTAAAGAGAAGTGGGGGTGGGGTAGAAGGTCTCGTACCCGTTGGGGGTGATGAGTGTCGAGGTGGATGTGTTGTAGCTGCAGTGCAGAAGAGGTGGTGCCAACTCAAATCCTGCGTTTGGGATGAGGTTGGGTGTAAGGAGGTCTTTCCCACCACACCCGACATCCAGAGTGATCCCCATACGAAGAGGTTCCTCCGAGATCACCGGCAGGTCTGTGTCTATCACTATCTCACCGAGAGGAGGACGGTGTGACTGACAGCCTCCTCCTGTGGCGATGAGTACCGCACCTAAGAGGAGAGAAGAGAAGAGTGACTTACCCCTGGATCTGATCATGGACCTAAAGCGATCCCACGAGAGCCAAGAGAGGCAGGTCAGTCGCCAGGGTGATCAGGATCACCATCAAGATGCTGCAGTATGCCTGCTTCGTCTCGCTCCCTCTGACACGCTGATAGACCATCGTCAGGGCGGCTATCACCGGTCCCACCATCAGGAGCAGGCAGAGAGCCATATGTGTCCTGACTGCCTCACGCATAGCAGCGACAGCGATAGCCCCATCGGATCCGCTGAGGGTAGAGATGAGGGCGCTGACCGGATCACTCGGCCCCACGAGGACAAAGACCAGTATCCCGAGCAGCACCAGCCCCAGGATGTTGATCACATATGCGAATGTGGTGATCCGCCCGGGCTTGCACCGCAGCAGTGAGCGGAAGGCCTCACCGGCAATGAGACAGACGAAGGGGGCTACTACAAGGGATGGCGCAGGATCGCTTGTGCCGGAGGCGAGGTTGTAGACAAGGGCTGAGACGATCGTCAGTAGAGCCAGACCCTCAGCAGATAGGTGCCCCAGGCTGTACCTCATCTCCGAGGACTTTTTCTCCTCCATCAGGACCACCACGCCCCAGGGTATCAGCGTCAGGAGACATCCCCATAGACCACGGCCGGACCATCGTCCTGACTCAGTCGTCAGCCAGTGGCACTCACCCGGAATAGTCGCGGCAAGGGCTATGAGCAATACGCCGAGGACAACTGATGCGATCGGTATCCACAGCCGTCCCCTCACCCCGGATCGGCTCCCGAGGAGACCCCATAGGAGCATAGAGAGTGATGGGATGACTACTCCTCCGACCCCTACCGACAGACCGGTGAGAGCCAGGAGTACACCACAGACCAGTATGGGACCTACCGGATGTTTCCTGCCACTTGCCATCATATCGTGGCATACCATCAGTGCAAGGGTCCCAAAGAGAGCCCCCGACATAGCTGGTCCCCCAGTGATGATGAAGTAGTGAAAGAATGGAGTGGCAATGAGGAAGAAGAGCGTCAGGCGAGCAATGGGTCGGCTGCGGTCTCTGCAGACAAAGGTGAAGAAAAAGACCCCAAGCAGCATCGCCGCCAGTAGGGTCGGTATCCGAAGGGCTGCAGTCGAAATCGGTTCGTCACCAGTATCTATCACCCTGTGCATCAGAAGTACAGAGCCCTCATATATCGGTGAGGTAGTCCGTGTCAGGAGATCGGTAGCTGTGAGCTCCTCCTCGCGGTCCAAGCGACACAATTGCTCGACCTGCCCGGCTACTATCTCCTCCCTCGGTGTTGCGCTTCCCAGCCCGTAGAGGCTGAAGAGTCCCAGTAGGACCATCACCAAGATGAATAGCAGTAGGTCTCGCCTCCCGTGGAGGAGTGCTACCACACGTGATCGTCTTCGTCTCATGACATTACGGCTTAGTATGTATATGGACCTTGCACTCCACCGCCACCGGACGACCGATGGCACTCTCCTCCTCCGACCTGAGAGCCGATCTCATCGAGCTGACCAGCTTATCCCCCGGCACAGTGAGGCTGTAGTAGAGCACCTGTCTCATCCGGGATATTTGACCCGGTGTAAAGCGGTCGTTGTAGGATACCTCATAGTCCATAAGGTTGTAGGAGATCTGATTATATCTCCCATCGCAGAGGTCTCTCGTCAGGAGGGTGGAGAGGACGGACTGCAGCGTGGAGCCCTGGCTCGACTCGAGGGCAGCGATCTGCTCACTCATCACCTTATTGTAAGCGATCCTATTGTAGGAGGGCGTGTCCTCGACATAGTCGCTGTCTATGCACTCCTCAGTGAGCTGCAGGGCACTCGTCTCTCCCTCAGCCTTTTTCTCCGCAAAGACATGTCCCAGCCCGAGGTAGTGTCCCAGCTCGTGAGCAAGCGTCACCGCTGCCGGTGTGAGTGACTCGTGGATCTTGCTGATCGACTGAGTCTTTTTGACTCGGTCTTCAAACTGCTGATAATTCAGCACAATGCAGTGATTATAGTTGTCAAATCCCTTTATCGCTCTGTCGAAGGTGCCGAGTCCCTCCAGCTTATGCTCCGTGACGAGATAAGGCATATGGGAGATCCCCAGAGTGATCTGCCCCACATCCTTACCGGGCTTAAAGGGGAAGACATAGACGTTGATATACCTGCTGATCGGGTAGCTCATCGAGTGGTAGATGCCACCCTTCTTATCCTGCATCACAGCAGTCGGATCGAGAGCTCGCTCCGTCATGTCGTGTGAGGTGATGCCTGATGGGGATAGTCGCTGACCATCCGGATCTTTTGTGGCTAAGACAAAACGGATCCTGGAGTTCGTCAGTCCGATCCTATTGTACTCCTTCCCCATCATTCCTCTCCTGGGGGTTGGTGGATTGCCGGAGTAGAGCTGATTGACCTGCTCGACCAGTCGCTGGAGGGACTCCCCGTTTACCTTAGTATAGTTGTTATTCGGATCGTTGTCGTTATTCTGAGCATCTTTCTTGGCAATGTCCTCGGGGTTGGTGATGACGTGGAAGACCAGCGGGATCTCGTACATCACGCTGTCGATGGCAAAGCTCTGATCGCGACCCAGCTGGTGGACCTTGATGCTCACTCTGTCCTTCTCTCCCTCCTCGTCCTCAGCTATGACAAAGGCTATCTCACCGACTCGCTCCTTGTCGGAGAGATTGGGGCGTACATTGATGGTCACCTTATTACGGCTCTTGCCGGCGGGGAGATTGACCGAGAGCCAGTCAGTCTCTGTGACGGGGACAAACTTTCGGTCAGAGGAGATGATCACCTTCAGCGTATCGCCCTCGGCAGCAACATTTTGGAAGTCCGTCCTATTGCTCTTCAGCGGCCCGATCGTATCGAACGGGTGACAGCCGGAGAGTAGGGCAGTGACTACACCGAGGATGATGGCGAGGTATATATATATATGGTGCTTTGAGGTCATGTATCAAGCCTTTATTTCCGGGGCTAAAGTTACCCATTTTTCAGTAGACGCTCTTTCTTCAGGGCGCCAGCTTCATCGTCCCGAGCAGATGAAAAAGTGGGATAAATCTAATACCGATATTAGGTGAGTCTTTTACCGGTATTAGACGACACTAATATCGGTAAAAGAAAAACCCCAGTGCCGGCAGGGGGCACTTACTTCTGATGCGTCGCTGCAGTACGCTGGTAGTAACGCTCTACCCAGTCGAATAAGCTGGAGTCGCAGCCGGTGATCTGGTCTGACTCCTGAGCCGTGAGGCCCTCCCTGGAGTCGGGGCGGGTGGCGGTCAGTCTGCTGGAGTAGGAGCCGCTGATTGTGGATCGACCCTCCTCGCTCTCGCAGCGTAGTAGCTGTCCCACCCTGCCCGATCCGAGGAACTCGCACTTACTCAGGTCTATGGCCGCCCCGCGACGAGCTAAGACCCCATAGTCCAGTCCCTTACCCCTCACCTCCATCGTGCAGTCCTTAATCGTGGCTGAGGTCTTCCCAGTGGCATTGGGATAGCGCCCATCCAGATTGCCGTCCACCTCTATGAGACAGAGGTTCTCCTCCCCTCTCTCCCTCCTCTCCGGGCTATAGATGCCATAGAGGTGGCTGATGGTGCCGCAGTAGCCGTCCGTCAGATCGATCAGGTCATCCTCAGCCCCTCTCACAAGGATCGTATGGGGGGATATCGTCCCGCCGAAGCACTCCAGTCCGTCATCTCCTGAGCTGAGGATCGCCACATGGTCGATCTTGGTGCCGGAGCCGACACCATTGAGCGTGAGTCCATTATGCTCTACGTCAGCTGTCAGGCTTGCACCGGGGCTATCGATGATCAGGTAGTGTATCTCGCCCGAGTCATCGCGAGGGTCGTCTCCACCATAGTATTGGTCGCGCTCCGCCTCATCGACCTCCGCCACCCGATGAGCAGCACCGCAGATGGGTGCTCTCCCATTGATGATCAGTCCGCCCCAGTAGCCGGGGAGGTCGCGCCCCTTGTCTGCACACAGGACTACCGGCTCCTCAGCCGTACCGAGGATCCGTATCTTGGCCCCCTGCTCCACGAGGATGTACTTATCGAAGCCCGGCATCGAGGCGATCACCGTCCCTCGCTCTATCGTCAGTGTAGCGCCCCTTCGGACTCGAACTGTCCCCTCAAGGTGGTACCTCCCGGTGCTTAATACAAAGTCCTCGGTGATGTCGCCGATGAGGATCGTCTCGCCACTCTCCCCCCCGGGTAGAGTGTAGTCCGGATCCATCTTGCAACCGGCGAGGAGGATAAGTACTGCTATCAGCAGGCTAAGTGTATGGTAAGTCATAAGATCAGTCGGGAAGTGTGTAGCTAAAGCCTAACGTCAGTCTCGGTCCCTCGTAGGCGAGCTGATAGAGGAAGTCTCCGGACCCTTGGTAGAGCTTTGTAGGGGTATTCAGTAGGTTGTCTCCACGGAAAATGAACGAGAAGTGAGCAGACAGCTTGGCGTGAGCCTCCGCGGACAGGCGTAGGGATGAGCTCTCATAGAGATCATCGAGGGCACTCTCACCCACACTGACGCACCTATCTGAGGCGTAGTCGCCAGTGATCGTCACCCCCCATAGCTCGGTGGAGTAGTCTATGGCACTACTGAGGCGATGGTGCCCGATGCCGGGCAGGGGGATCCGCGCTCTATGGGCATGTTGCAGGGTCTCCACGGGCGAAGAGTCCGACCCGATCAGTCGATACTCCATCCTCACGACGATCGGCCTTAGCAGGGGCGAGGAGAGGCAGCTGAGTCTGTAGCTCGCCTCTATGGTCAGCCCGAGAGCCTGAGCAAAGGGCGCATTACCCATTGTCTCCAGCGACCAGTGCCCACCCGTGGGTACAGCACTCCTTTGCAGAGGGATCACCTCACTGAAGTCTTCCTGAGTGAAGTCGGGGTCCACATATCTGTAGAGGTAGTCCCGTGATCCGATCCAGTCAAGCGAGGCAGAGAGATGGTTCCCCTCCCACTCCCTGCGGACCTCGGCGCTGGCTGACAGCCGATACTCGGGTCGCAGTCCCCTTCGTCCCATCTCCACGGTGTGATCGGTACTCGAGTGCTTGTTGTAGGGGATCATCCCCCTGTAGGAAGGCAACACCTGCTCGGTGGACAGGGAGAGAAAGGAGAGCCATCCGCTCTCGGTCTTGTAGTCAAGGGTGAGGTAGGGCAGGAGAGCAAAGTAGTGAATGGAGCCGGAGACATCCTCGTCTGCTCTATTCTCTACTACCGTGTGACAGAGAAAGCTAAGTCGATAGCCCCTGATGCTGCTACCGAGCGTCAGGGAGAGCCGATCGGGGAGCAGGTCTCGTCGCCACTCGATCAGACCATCAGCCTGCTCCGTCACTACGTCAAAGCTGGCTGGGAGGTAGCTGGGGGTATTGGGGGTGCGAGAGAAGCTCTGCTCATCCCACGTGTCTAAGTCGTGTACATATCGGTGGTCGACTAGGGGACCGAGGCTGTAGAGTACCCCTCTTCCGCCGAGGTAGGAGGCATCAGTGAGATCTCGCTTGGGCATCGAGGCGAAGGTGGGGAAGTGAGCACCGAGCAGCGGATAGACCTTATCTGACGTGTCGCTCTCTGAGGCCTCCAGGCGTCTACCGGAGAGGTGCAGGGTGAGCTGCCCCCCTGACACTTCGGCATTAAGCTTTGCCTTTGCATCATAGCTCCTCTCCCAGAGGTGTGTGCTTTTCTCACTGATCTTGCGGAAGCCGTACGACCTCTCGCTTATCTCGTCATACGATAGGTGTGGCAGGTGCCCCTCTCCGATCTCCGTCCTGATCTCAGTATCCGGCAGGTGATATGCAACCACCCGCTCATTGGGACAGTCCTCTTCATGGCGCTGATGGTCGATCGACCAAGAGAGATGCACAGTGGAGCTTGGCAGTCGGTGGTCACCGGAGAGAGTCAGCGCACCGGTCACTTTTTGCTTCAGTCGCGCGCCCTCCCAGCTGGGGAATCGACCCGACAGAGCTCCTCCGGCTCGGGTTAGTCGCTCCAATTCTCCTGAGTAAGTGGTATGACCCTCAGCCTCCAGAGGGACGATATTATTGATCCCGAGGTGGTATCGCTGATCCCAGGTGTCCTGTAGCTTGAGTGTGCCACTGAGGTGGATACGATCCCGCTCTGAGATGACCCAGCGGAGTGTACTCCCGGCACTAAGTCCCATTCGGCGGCTGACAGTCTGCCTCAGCTGATAGTTCCCGATATAGCGCCCCGGCGACCCTACCGCCCAGTTCGCCCTCATCTCGTCATCGGTCTGCTTACCATCCTGGTATGTGAGGTGGTAGCCCACTTGGAGCCTTGGGGTAAAAAGGGTGTTACTGCCCCGGAGGCTGACCTCGCCCATAGGATGCAGCCGAGGGGCGATGATGCCTCCTGTGGCGGAGAGACTGAGTCGAGTCGCCTCCTGCGCCGTAAGGGCTAGAGAAAGTGCGAGAGAGAGGAGGACAGTGCCGATGAGTCTGCAGAGAGCGTGCTCCATTTCCCTAAGTATTCGTCTTGTCAAAAGTCGACTCGGAGTGTGCCACGTACCGCCCAGGGCGATCCCTGACTGTAGGCCCCCGGAGCGGTCAGACGGCGGTAGACATCGATGCGACCCAGCTTCAGGATATTCTCCAGCCCGAAGCCGAGCTCCACATAGCTCTGGTGGCGCATCTCTGTGGCTATCGTGGGAAGGATGAAAATGTCTGTCGCATGGGCTTGCTGATTGAGCTTCGATGTGTTGCCGTAGAGGTAATTAATGCTCCACACACCCCTTAGGCTTAGCTTATTCAGCAGGGGGATCCTATTCAGGATCAGCCCCCTCATATGCCACTGCGCAAAGAGCGTTGCCCACTCGTCTGCTACATACTCCAGCGGGTAGAGGATCTTAAATGCATTGTCGTGCAGGGTGAAGCCACGATTGGTCGGTGGTATGTAGAGGAGGGGGAAGGGGACTGTATTCCAGAGCTTCCCCACCGTCACTTGGTAGTCCATACGACCCCAGATGCCCATCGGCAGGCGCTGCTCCAGACGGATCTCCGTCCGGTGCCTGAGGTACTCCCCCCCGAGGACCCGCGCGGCAGTCTCGTGCTTGAGGAAGAGCACCGGGTACTCCCGCTTGATCAGATCCCTGAAGGGTGAGTGGCGCTCCATCGAGCCGGGACGGATGCGCTCTCCCGGTGCCCAGCGAACCTCCACACCGGCAGCGGCATCGGTGATGGACCACTGGCGTAGCAGGTCTCCATCCCGCTGAACCTTGAGGTACGGGAAGCCGTGCTCAGCTGGAGTATCGGTCACATGCTGCAGGTAGACACGGAGCGACAGCGTGGAGCCGTAGTCGTGGATGTACTGTATCTGCCAGATATTCCTATAGGAACGATTGGTGAGATAGGTGGTGCCAAAGTGGTAGTAGGTATTATCCTGCGGGTCGGTCGCATAGAGCTGACCAGGGGTAAAGAGGTCGTGGCTATAAGAGAATTGCAGCTCGTCCCTCGGAAACTCCTCCCGAAAGTACCCCTTAGGGAGAAATGACCAGATGACGGATAGGGAGTGCTTCAGCTCGTGATCCCTTAAGCCATAGGCGAGGTATCCCTCGAGGAAGAAGCGTGGGGAGATAAAGCCCGTTGTCCTCCCCCCAAGTCGTAGGCGGTTGCCCTCCACCTCATTGAATCCTATCATCTTAGTGATCGGACCAATGTCGAAGTAGCTCCCTCCGAAGAGTTTGTCTCTGTCGTATCGTGTCCTGATGTACCCGAGTGATATCATATCCGCTGCATCTAAGAGGAAGCGGTAGATAGGGATCGCCTTGACCTCAGCAAGGAAGTCCTTGAGCCCTTGGTCTGAGGCGAGCATCCGCTCCGTCTCAGGTCGGTATCGAACTGCCGTGGTGTCGGATGAGAGGTCAGTGATGGCCTGAGGTGCTGTGAAGAGGAGAGTGTCTGATCGAGCTATCGGCGTCCCCGGGGTGACCACCTCTCGACTACCGTAGTGTCTCGTCTGCTCCACATAGAGGGAGAGCAGGCGCCAGTAGAGCCGGAAGGAGAGGCTGAGGGTCTCCTCACTCACCTGTCTCTTGTCCGGCTGAGCGGGATCGTACTCCTGAGTAATCGATAGTGCATCGACGAAATTGAGGTTGGTGGACTGAGGGACGATGAGTTCGCTCCTCAGTAAGCGTGGTGGATCCGTGACGGTGAAGTAGAGATGCCCTCGGAAGGTGGGGTCGCTCGGCACGAAGGGGAAGAAGGTGACCGTCTGCGCCACCTGCCCACGCATAATGAGCGTATCGGTGAGGTAGTACTTATACTGGCTTAGTCCATCGGAGCTAAGGGGGCTGGCAAAGTGCGTCTGCAGTAGTCGGACGTCCTTGCCATAGAGATCCACCTCGGGGAAGAGATCCTCGATTGCCACGGTCATCGTCCCATCATCGAGGGTCTGGTCCAGCCCGGTGTGACGTGAGTATCGGATCACCTCCCGCCACTTTTTGTCCTCCGTATTGTATCCGTAGTCGGAGATCCGATCTCTTATGGAGAGGGGGAGCACCCACTTTCCATCGAGCCGGGAGCGAGTGACGTACTTGGGGAAAAAGGGGAAGAGCGTATTGAGCCACTTTGCTTTTAGATCAAAATTGGCAAGCGAGAGAGTCAGCCGATCGGCCCCTCGGAGGTGATAGCTGTAGTCAATGCTGTCCCGCCTATTACGCTCACTCTCCATTGCATCCAGCACGAGGGTGATCGCCGGATTATCCTCCTTGCTGTACTTCCCACGGGGGGTCTCGATGGTGATGTTGGGTATGGTGTATGAGAGTGGCACTGAGTCCTGCTTTGTGATGGGGAGGCTGTCTCTCGAAGCGGGGTAGTCCCCGTGCGCCGCCACTGTCCCCGCAGAGAGGAGTGGTGGCACAAGCGTGGCGATAAGCATCACCACAAGGACTATGACTGTCCCCCTTTGCATGATGGACTATGTATCAGGCGGACTCGGTCTATTCGGAGACCACCCGAAGGGTCTTCGAGAGGGGCTCTTTCTCTTTCTCCTCCCCGGTGTCGCTATTCATCCCACCGAAGACCAGCTCAGCGATGAACCGGTGCTCCGAAGGCACTCCCGCATCCTCTCGCACTCGATCGTCATCGAGGCCGGTGTAGTGCTGGAGATTAGCACCGAAGCCTAGTCCGACTAGTCCGAGCCAAGCAGCATACTGGTGTGAGCCCTGCACCTGCTCCGCCCAGAGGGGAAAGTTGTGTGCATAGGTGGGGAAGCGCTCCTGCAGCGACTTGGTCACCAGTTCGTCGTCAAAGAAAAGCACCGTCCCCGCAGCATTACGAAACCCTTGGATCTTATCCGCAGTGCCATCGGCATACTTTTCCTCGCCTATCTTATCTATCAGGAGGGACTTGATCAAGTCCCAGTGGCGGTGGTGTGCCGGACCGGTGAGGAGGACCATGCGAACTGGTTGGGAATTGAAGGCTGAGGGTGTGGTGAGGAGAATGCTCCCCAGCAGCTCCTCGACCTTTTCTATCCCGGCCGGGAGGGAGCTATTGAGGTCGTACTGAGAGTGTCGGGTCAGGATAGGCTCCTTGCTCTGTATAAATCCTTTCATTTTTTTCAAAGACGTTATTAACCAAATCTACTATCACGCCGTCGGGGCCAGTATGGGTCCGATGGTGGAGAGATCGGAGAAGTCTGAGGAGAGGAAGCGGCGTAGCCCATCGGAGTCTACCTGGCGAACGATCTCTCCGCGATAGGCTATGGTGATCTCGCCGCGCTCCTCACTGACGATGATGACCCGGGCATCAGACTGCTGGCTTACTCCTAGACCGGAGCGGTGGCGGAGTCCCATCTCCTTTGGTAGGGAACTCCCGTGTGCGACAGGTAGGATGCAGGCTGCGGCAAGGATGCGCCGGTCGCGGATGATCATTGCCCCATCGTGGAGCGGAGAGCCCTCATAGAATATGTTTTCAAGGAGTCGCGAATTGACGTCCGCATTCAGCAGCTCACCGGTGTGTGCAATCGGTGTTAGGTCGACGTTATTCTCGATGACGATCAGCGCACCCACCTTTTTCTTTGCCATACGGAGGCAGGCAAAGGTCATCATCGCGATGTACGAGGCCTCTTGCTGCTTGGCCTGGTCGCGCTTACGTTGCCGGAAGATCTTCTCCGGGGAGAGCCACTTATTCGTCGATCCCAGCAGAGTGAGGAAGCGCCGTATGTCGTCCTGAAAGAGGATCACCAGCACCAGCAGCCCCATCCCCATCATATAGTCCATGATCCGCCCCATGAGACGCATGCTGAGGATGCGGGAAAAGAGCACCCACATCATCACAAAGGTGATGATACCCACGAGGAGCGTGCTATTGCCCCCCTTGCGGAGCGCCCTGAAGAGGTAGTAGAGTAGGACGCTAAAGAGAAGTATGTCGAGTACGTCGACGATATTAAAGGACAGCCACTCCATAATAGTATATAGGATGCTACTTAGTCGACCGGCTTGGCATCCTCGGTGGTGAGCCGGCGGAGTTCCTGATACATACGGACGCACTCTACGCACTCCCGCACATCATGTACCCGCAGAATGTGTGCGCCATGGAGGAGGGAGTAGGTATTGAGGAAGGTGGTACCATTGAGTGCCTCAAAGGGGGTGTGACCAAAGAGCTTATAGATCATACTCTTCCGGCTGATGCCCACAAGGAGCGGGTAGCCAAGGTCGATCCACTTGTCGAGATCAGCCATCATCTCCCAGTTTTGCTCCGTATTCTTTGAGAAGCCAAATCCCGGGTCCAGGATGATATTCTCATCCCTCATACCCAGCTCCCGAGCTTTTTGCAGCTGACCGAGGAGCTCCTCTATAGCCCCGTCAGCGACACGACCATCGTAGTGAAGCAGCTTCTGCATAGTCTTGGGCGTCCCCCTCATGTGCATCAGGATATAGGGAACGTCAAGCTGTGCCGCTGTCTGGAGCATCTCCGGATCGATCAGACCGCCGGATATATCGTTGATGATATCGGCATCGCCCTCCTCGATACACCTGCGAGCCACCTCTCCGCGGAACGTATCTACGCTCACGATCACGTCGGGGTAGTGACGGCGGATGGCGGTGAGTACCTCACGCAGTCGGCGCCACTCCTCCTCAGGGGAGACATCGTCTGCATCGGGGCGGGAGGAGTAGCCTCCCACGTCGATGATCTTGGCACCCTCAGCGATGATCTTGTCAATACGCTCCTCGACAGCTTCCTCCCCTTGGATGCGGCTCCCGGCATAGAAGGAGTCTGGCGTATGATTGAGGATGCCCATAACGACAGGCTCCTCAGTGAGATCAAGGACTTGTCCCCTGACACGTAGTGTGCAGTGCTGATCGGACTTCATGATATGTAGGTTTACTAGTTAACGTATGACTATAGGGCGATCTCGTGTGTCGCTCACAGAGCAAATCTAACTCTTTCCGCTCGGCTCCACAAGATCAGGCACATTCGCCTATCTGTCCTTTGCTGAAAAATGCTGAGATCGTATAGTTAGGGATTTTCTAAATTAGGATTTTTATTGTATTTTTGGATAAAGGAACACCTTGTATTATGATAGGAGCGATTATTGGAGATGTTGCTGGCTCATCCTATGAGTTTGACAACGATATGGAGCACTACGACCTTGACCTATTCCGCGAAGGGACGACCTTTACCGACGATACGGTCTGCACAATTGCGGTGGCGGATGCGATCCTGCACGGTAAGAGCTATGAGACCTCGCTACTGGAGTGGTGTCATCGATACCCAGGGAGGGGATATGGAGGGCGTTTCCTCGGCTGGCTCCTCTCGGATACCCCCAAGCCCTATGGGAGCTACGGTAATGGCTCTGCGATGAGAGTGTCGCCGGTGGGGTGGGCATTTGAGAGCGTAGAGAGTACCCGCGCCCAAGCTGAGTGTAGCGCTGAGCCTACACACAATCATCCGGAGGGGATCAAGGGGGCTCAGGTGATCGCCGAGGCGATCTTCCGTCTGAGGTGCGGTGAGTGGGACAAGATCCAGGAGCTCCTAATCACTTCGTATGGAGCTGACTATGAAAGTAATCTGCCAGCAGCGGGTGTCTTCGATGAGACGTGCCAGGGGTGTGTCCCTCTCGCACTGACGATACTGCTTCGGTCGAATGACTATGAGGATGCCATACGCTCCGCTATACACTACGGGGGTGACAGCGACACGTTGGCAGCAATTGTCGGCGGGATGGCGGAAGCCTACTATGGTGTGCCGGACGACTTGGTCGAGAAGGCACTCACCTACTTGCCTGATGAGATGTGTCTGGTTTATGAGGACTTCAGGAGCAAGTATATGCAGTAAGATCACCGGGTAGTGCCGGGACTACAGGTCCAGAGGTGGCAGTACCACGAGTGTGGTCTCGGGGTACTGCTTTTGGAGGTAGCCCCTGAGGTACCGCTCTGTCTCCGCAGTGATACGCTCATCGGTCGAGATCCCCTTATTATATACCAGCAGCGGGGTAGGGATGTCTCTATGGGCGAGCGCTTCCATACTCAGGAGTATGTGATTGATGCTTCCCAACTTAGCCGTCCCGACTAGGATACAGGGGAGTCCCTCTTGGGAGATATAGTCGATATTGAGGAAGTCCTCGGTGAGGGGAACCATCAGCCCCCCCGCGCCCTCTATTAGCACCTTGTCATACTCTTTCTCCAGACGATGGGTATTGGCCGTAGCCTTCTCGTACTCCGGCTCCCTGCCGTCTATCGCCAGCGCCATGTGCGGTGAACAGGGATAGGAGTAAATGAGGCAGCAGGTAGTCCCGTCGAGATCCTCAGGCAGGAGAGTCCTCCCCTCGATCTGACGGTGAACCGTGATGTCCTCTGAGATGCCGTGATTGCCTGTCTGGATAAGCTTCTGAGTAATCACGCTGACGCCATCATCAAGGAGTGCTTTGGAGATGAAACCGGTGGCTACTGTCTTGCCAGCGTCGGTATCGACGCCTGAGACGAAGTAGGTGTGGAGGGGAAGTAATTCTTTCATTTCTTATTTTCTCTTTCGCCATCCCGAGCCTCTCAATCCCACGTAGGTGAGGGGTAAGGGGGCTCCAGGAGACAAGTGTAAGTTATTTCGATAGGAGCGCTCCAGCTCTACTATTCGTCGGGGCGTCCAGAGACCACCAGAGGAGAGGCTATTGGTGCCAGTGTCGCGCAGGTGGCGCAGTAGTCGGATAAGGGTGGGGAAGTGGAGCGTCCGGCGCTGCTCGACCAGCCGGATCTCCTCGAAGCCTGTTTCCTCCATAGCTCGCCCGATCTCATAACGAGACGGGTAGCGAAGCCCAGCCCCGCTGACTGCAGTAAGCTCCTGCAGGTTGCCAGGTAAAAAAGTGCTGAATAGTAGCTGTCCACCATCTGCTAAGGCCTCATAAGCCTTGGGGAAGAAAGCGAGCGGATCCTCCCACCACTGGATGCAGGAAGCGGAGGCGACCACATCGCACTCTCCCGGCCAGTCTATGACCTCAGCGTCACCGGGGAAGAAGAGAGCGTTGTCCGCCACCTTCTCTCTCAGAGGAGTCTCCATATCGGGTGAGAGATCGTTGCAGACTAGGTGGCAGTGCGGTAGCCTCGCTTGAAGTAGCTCTGAGAGTAGACCCGTCCCACAGCCTATCTCCAGTACCGTCCCGCACTCTATCGGCTCAAGCATCTGAATTAGCTCCTCAGCTATGCTACGCTGTATCACACCACCAGCCTCGTAAGTCGGTATGCATCTGGAGAAGTGGTTGGCAATATTCTGCTTCTGTGCGGTTAGCAATTGAGTAGGTCTCTCCATGACTTGAAGTGGTTTCCGAAGACCAAGTGTGGTGCTGATGGTAAAGTGGTGACCGCGATGCCTCTCTCCGTCCAAAATAATCGCTGTCCGGCAGGAGGTATCACCAGGTCCCTCTCACCGATGAGGGCCTTAGTCCATGGCACTCGGCAGCTTGTAATAGACCCTCCAAGCTTCTCTACTCGTTGTAATTCTTCTCGGTAGACGAGAGTCCCGCGGTGACCCGGCAGGGCGAGGAAGTGTGATGTCTCCTTGCTGGAGAGACACATCTGACGGACGAAGTGGTGATACATCTCTTCATCCAATGACGATGCCATCTGTCGGTAGTCTGCTTCCCTGATACCATAGCGGTCGGAGATCAGGGCAGGAGTGCCACAGACGGCAATCGCTTTTTCCGGGGATGGGTAGCAGTCTCGATAGTACTCTGCTGCCCACACGCCCATACTCCATGCGACGACGTAGAGCCTGCTGTAGTGTGTCAGGTCCGGCCACTGTACAGCGTCTCCGCTATAGTCCGATACTGACACGAGCGTCCACTCAGCGGGTAGCTCCATTCTATCAATGAGTGACAGCGGAGCACCCCAGCCACTGAAGTAGAGGAGGGCGGTCCCCGATGCTGTCCCCCGATGCCTAATCCCTACATCCATCGCTTCATCACCTCCGCTATGTGATCGATCTCCTCGGCATTCATCGCGCTTGTGAGCGATAGCCTGAGACGTTCTGTCCCGGCCGGTACTGTGGGCTTCCTGATCGGTCGTACGTAGAGTCCCTGCCGCCTAAAGTCCTCGGCCGCCTCTGCCACCCGCTCCTCTCCGGGGACGACCAAGCTGATGATCTGACTCTCAGGTGTACGTCCGACCCGACCTCCCAGTCGTCGGATCATCTCTTGCAGGTGCTGACGCCGATCCTCCATTTCTCTTACTTTCCTTAGGAGAAAAAGGGTCCACCCGATCATTATTGGGGGTAAGGCTGTGGTGTAGATCAGAGGTCGAGCCTGTGAGACGAGGAGCTCCCTTAGGCTCTCAGACTGTAGAGAAAAAGCGCCCACTGAGCCGAGTGCCTTCCCCAGAGTACCAAGCATTACATCGACTCCGCTGACGAGCCCCTTCTCCCGGCAGATCCCCAGACCACCTCCTCGGACGCCGACTGAGTGTGCCTCGTCGACGTAAAGACACATAGAGGGAAAGTCTCGCTTCAGTGCTACGATCTCCTCAAGTGGAGCTTCGTCTCCGTCCATACTGTAGACGCTCTCTACCAAGACCCAGATGTGGCGGTACTCACCCTCGTTTCTCTCCAATAAATTTCTCAGCCGGGACAAGTCGTTGTGATCGAAGCGGGAAAATCTACAGCCAGATAGTCTCAGCCCCTCCACCATGCTGGCATGGATCTGTCTGTCGGCGAGGAAGAGCGTTTCCCCATCGACGAGTGTGGGGATGATACCGCTATTGGCATCGTAGCCGCTCGTCCACACGAGTGCTGAGGGGACCTGATAGGCTGACGAGAGGTACTGCTCAAGATCATCGTAGGATGGGTCATTGCCTGTCAGCAGACGAGAGGAGGCGCTGCTCATCAGTGGGGAGTACTCGGGTGCCTCTCTGTATTCCACGACTAGGTCGGGGATCTGCTGAAGTCCGAGGTAGTCGTTGCTGCTTAAGTTGAGCAGCCTCTCTCCGTCCAGCACGAGGTATTTTCCGTCTCTCTCAAAGTGTGGAAGTGTTCTGTATGTGCCACCGGCGATGAGCCTCTGTAGTTTCTCCCTATACTCGATCATCTGTCATACGCTCTGAGTACGTGAGAGAGACCATCGATGAGTCGATCAAGCTGGTCGTCTGTGATCGCCATAAACTGCGGCTCCAAGTAAACCAATCTTCCGAAAGGTCTCACCCAGATGCCTTCCCTCACGAAGTCAGGGATCAGCCGCTCCATATCCACAGGCTCCTTCATCTCCACCACTCCGATCGCCCCTAAGCAGCGCACCTCGCGTACACCACTCAGCTCCTGAAGTGGGGTGAGCCCCTCTCTCATCTTCTGCTCGATATACCGCACACGCCCTCTCCAGTCTTGGCTAAGGAGGAGTTCGATGGAAGCCTTGCTCACGGCGCACGCCATAGGATTGGCCATAAAGGTAGGTCCGTGCATGAAGCAGCCTGCCTCTCCACTGCAAATGGTGTCTGCGATCTCTTGCGTCGTCACCGTACAGGCGAGGGTCATGTAGCCTCCGGTCATCGCCTTCCCGATCGTAATGATATCGGGCTTGATATCGGTGAAGTAGGTTGCCAGCAGCTCCCCAGTCCTCCCGAATCCGGTTGCTATCTCGTCGAAGATCAGCAGCAGGTCGTACTCATCACAGAGTGCCCTCAGCCCCTCGAGGTACTTGGGGTGGTAAAAGTACATGCCGCCTGCGCCCTGCACGATTGGCTCCACGATGATCCCAGCTAGCTCGTCCCTATGCACCGCGACCAGCTCCCTCATCGGCCTGAGGTCGTCCGGATCCCATTCGGTCCCAAAGGCGCATCTCGGCTGAGGGGCAAAGTAATGAGCCGGCAGGGTGCCACTAAAGAGACTGTGCATACTGGTGACCGGGTCGCAGACAGACATCGCATGCCAAGTATCCCCATGATAGCCCCTGCTTATGGTAGCGAAGTGGGTGTGCCCCCGCCGCCCTCGGGCCAGCTGGTACTGGATCGCCATCTTAAGTGCCACCTCGACCGATACGGAGCCACTATCGGAGTAGAAGAGTCGGTCCATGCCCTCGGGAAGGATCCTCTCGACAAGCAACTTCCCCAGCTCCACAGCAGGGCGATGTGTGAAGCCCCCAAACATTATGTGAGCTAAGTGCTCTGCCTGCTCCGTGATGGCGCT
This sequence comes from Porphyromonas sp. C0041D3, assembly GCF_056590575.1. Lineage (NCBI taxonomy): Bacteria > Pseudomonadati > Bacteroidota > Bacteroidia > Bacteroidales > Porphyromonadaceae > Porphyromonas > Porphyromonas sp. C0041D3. The sequence continues at coordinate 284,303 of NZ_JBWPWJ010000002.1, read as the reverse complement.
CGTGAGGACAGGGTGGCTGTACCCGTGAATCGCACACCACCATGAGCTCATCCCATCGATCAGCTCCCTGCCGTCCTCAAGGGTGATGACACAGCCCTTGGCTGAGGCGACAGGATAGGTCTGCTGGGGATGAGTGGTGGAGGTGTAGGGGTGCCAGAGATGGGTTCGGTCCCACTCCAGTAGTTCGTCAGTCGTCATGAGATATTGTGATCCTTGCATTGTGGCAGCAAAGGTACCCAATCCCTCCCTCAATTGTCAGCAGACTTCTTCCCACCGACCAAGTGCACATGGGACCACTTGATGACCTCAAGACCCTCCCCTTCTCCCTCCTATGACAGATGCATCGAGTGAGGTAAGAAGAGGGTTTCAAACCCTCAGAGGCTCTCTAGAGTATCCGTTTTGCTGGCACAATTACTGAGTATTTCATAAGAGAAATGGTGTTACCCATCTCAGGGAAGGCACACGAATTACGTCCAAAAGGGGCAACGAACCCACCGAATTCTTTACCCCTTTGTCCGCACATCAAGACCTGCTGTGTAATCTAATCCTCGCACCCGCGAGGGGTTCGACAGGTAGTCAAGAGCAAGACGGGCAGAGCGATGTAGTTTCAATTCACGCACCCGCGAGGGGTGCGACCTCTCGGGGAGGTGCACCGGGAGGTGGAGGAGGCGTTTCAATTCACGCACCCGCGAGGGGTGCGACCAACAGCCACTAAAGGGATTCGTGTGGGCACGGAGTTTCAATTCACGCACCCGCGAGGGGTGCGACACTCCGTCTTTTGGGCACGTGCTGACCTCGAGATGTTTCAATTCACGCACCCGCGAGGGGTGCGACGCGCCATCCCTCAGCCCCCATTTGTACGTGATGTGGTTTCAATTCACGCACCCGCGAGGGGTGCGACATCTCCCGAGAGAGGGTGTCGAAGTAGGAGGAGAAGTTTCAATTCACGCACCCGCGAGGGGTGCGACAGGACGTGCGGGCTGGCTACATCAGAGTTTATAGGTTTCAATTCACGCACCCGCGAGGGGTGCGACAGTCGTAGCCGAGGTTTGTCGGCAGGTCTGCGCCGTTTCAATTCACGCACCCGCGAGGGGTGCGACAGCGCATCTTGACTTGCCCATTTCGCTTATGGAGTTTCAATTCACGCACCCGCGAGGGGTGCGACCTATATTGGTTGTTGTTGTCCATTGCAGTTGTCTGTTTCAATTCACGCACCCGCGAGGGGTGCGACTATGACCAAATAAACTACCGATTTGCCTACAATGGTTTCAATTCACGCACCCGCGAGGGGTGCGACCGTCATCTACTCCAAGGGTAATGGCAAGATCCGCGTTTCAATTCACGCACCCGCGAGGGGTGCGACAGAGTGTCCTCGGGACGCTTTTTAGCTCCTTGCAGTTTCAATTCACGCACCCGCGAGGGGTGCGACGGCACCGTCTCGGAGGTGGTCACCGTCTCGGAGGAGTTTCAATTCACGCACCCGCGAGGGGTGCGACAAAGGGAGGTCAGCCAATCGGAGACAGAGCAGCTGTTTCAATTCACGCACCCGCGAGGGGTGCGACGTAAGCCCTGCGCTGACGTCAGGGCGTGGGCGAAAGTTTCAATTCACGCACCCGCGAGGGGTGCGACAAGGTATTGCAGGCGTGTTGCTCCACAAGGTTGAGTTTCAATTCACGCACCCGCGAGGGGTGCGACGTAGGGATAACATTAAGTGGTTGGTATCTCAGTCGTTTCAATTCACGCACCCGCGAGGGGTGCGACTCCCCTCGTACTATTTCATGCGGTCCCTTATAAGTTTCAATTCACGCACCCGCGAGGGGTGCGACTAGGGGGGTATAATTGTTTGTAAGCCAATCGGTTGTTTCAATTCACGCACCCGCGAGGGGTGCGACACGTCCAACTCAGGCAGGATTTTAATGGCAACCAGTTTCAATTCACGCACCCGCGAGGGGTGCGACGGCGGTCGGGCATTCCTCCCAGCTCGTAGGGCAGTTTCAATTCACGCACCCGCGAGGGGTGCGACCGCCCCCAGTCATTCTTACACAAAAGTTAATTTTTGTTTCAATTCACGCACCCGCGAGGGGTGCGACGGGTCAAGTGCAACCCAAATATGGGTGTGTCCGTGTTTCAATTCACGCACCCGCGAGGGGTGCGACAGGAAGTCGATGTTTACAGACTCCATAACAATTAGGTTTCAATTCACGCACCCGCGAGGGGTGCGACTCTGAGCTATATTGAAGACGCTTGCAGCTTTGGCGTTTCAATTCACGCACCCGCGAGGGGTGCGACCTCCTCAAGGCTCTCGTACAGCACCCGATCATGAGTTTCAATTCACGCACCCGCGAGGGGTGCGACCTAATGTTAAGATCTATCTTGTGCTCGATCGCAGGTTTCAATTCACGCACCCGCGAGGGGTGCGACTGCGTGGCGTTGATCATTACCCCGGCTCCACACTCGTTTCAATTCACGCACCCGCGAGGGGTGCGACGACACCTCCTCCACCTCCTCACCGTCGGGGTCGACGTTTCAATTCACGCACCCGCGAGGGGTGCGACTCGGGGGCCCGTCGGGAGGCACTCGATCGCCAGTCGTTTCAATTCACGCACCCGCGAGGGGTGCGACACTGCAGGAATGGGGAGGTGGCTGTGGGGCTACCTCTACAGACCTGCTTTAGCGAAGGTACTCAAATTATCCCTTCTGTCCGGTGCTTCTGGCACCTAAAATCTTATAATCGTATGTCTATGAGCGCTTGCGAGTGCCTCGCTAATAGTTGATCGCTTCACCCTCGCAGCTTACGATCAGCCCTTAGGTCATATGATCAGCTCTCCCTCCGCCTCGTAACTTGTCTTCCTCCCATAGCTCTCTATGTGGGCCTTGTAGTCCTTCCCAAGGTGATAGATCCGCAGGCTATCCCGTGTCTCATCGATGATGCTGACTAACCTCTCTATCAGGACGACCTTCTGAGCCGGGTCTACCAGACACTCAAAGACCGAGTTTTGCACCCTCTGACCATAGTCTTGGCAGGTCTTTGCCACTTGACGCAGTCTCCTCCGTCCCGCAGCATCTGTGGTGCTGACATCGTATGTGATAAGGATATACATAGGCTTAGGTCATGAGGAAGGCGGGGTAATCATCGATCTCACCTCGCAGATATCTGGCGAGGAGCGTCGCCTGAATGTAGGGCAGCAGACCGATCGGCATCTTCTCTCCGAGGTAGGGGTGAGTGATCTCTGTCCGCTTACGCTTCTGCCACTCGGTGAGCAGTTCCTTTCGCTTCTCGTCCTTGAGGAGATACCCATTCTCCCCCTGTACGATAAAGTCCCAAGGGGATACCTGTCGGTTGTTGATCAAGGAAAGGACAAATCGGTCCACAAGGTAGACCCTCATCTCCTCCATCAGGTCCAGCGCCAGTGCAGGTCTGCCAGGTCTGTCACTATGGAGAAATCCCACATAAGGATCCAGCCCTACTGTCTCGAGGGCACTCCTCACATCGGAGGCGAGTAGGGTGTAGAAAAAGGAGAGCAGGGCATTCACCTCATCCTTAGGCGGTCGCTTGCTTCTCTCGCTAAAGGTAAATCGGTCATTTAGAATAAGATGACGGAAGACCCCAAAGTATAGTCGTGCAGCATTGCCCTCCGCCCCCATGATCGAGTCTCGGGAAGACAGTCGAGGAAGGTCCGATACGGTCTTGCGCAGCTCACGCAGGACACGACGGACCTCATCGAGCGTCTCTCCCTCAGGCCTGTGGTCTCTGCAGAAGCGCGACAGAGCCGCACGACCATTGTAGACCTTGCCGGCAATGAATCGAGACGCTATGTGCGCAGCGCTACCCTCATCGTCCGCCACACGATACTGGGTTCGTCGTAGCAGCACATTCCCCCTTATCGGTCCGGATATGGAGGCGATGAACTGACCGTGAGGGGTCAGGAAAGAGAGGGCTACATGGTTGTCCACACAGAGCTTCATCACCCCTGGTGAGGCGCCCATATAATTGAAGCAGACAATGCTCTCCAGATTCATAATCGGGATCCGGAAGGTTTCCTTGTCTTCCCTAAGGATCACCACATTGAGCCCATCCTTACGGATATAGACGTCAGGTGTGAGTACGTAAAGGGTATTTAGGAGAGGTCTCATGGGAGGTGGATATGGTGAGTGCGGTAGTAGGTGCGTACATCAGTCCGCTGTGACAGCTCCGGTAGGCAGAGATCGTGGAGCGAGCATCGTCGGCACCTCTGGTCATAGATAGGCGGAGCGGTGCCTCCCACCTCTGTGAGACGATGCATCTCCCTCACCGTCTCCACCAGCTCCGACCTCAGGGTCTCAGTGAGTGGCACCTCGAGTCGATGCTTGGTCTCTCCATAGTAGAGGTAGCCGATCGGTATGGAGATGCCATACATCTCCTCCAGGCAGAGGGCCTCAGCGCAGAGCTGCAGCTTGTCTGCGTTGTGTCGCTTGGGTCGGCCTCTCTTGTACTCCACAGGTGTCGCCTGCCATCGACCTGGGTAGCGAGGGTGACGAAGGTAGGTCTCCCCCTCGGTCGGGGTTAGCTCCACGATGTCGGAGACTCCATATAGCCCTAGCCTATGTGAGACCAGAGGTACACTCCTCAGGGTGATCGTCTCCCCTCTCTGCTGCGGCAGATCGGGGTCGTCCACGCGATGATGAAGGATCTGCCCGAGGGCTGTGAGGTCATTGTCCTGCCACTCCATCTCCATATGGATCAGTTGCCACTGCCGGGGGCAGAAGACATAGTGCTGGATGGCGGAGATCATCAGACAGTCCTCGTCGGAGTAGAGGAAGGTTGGTGAGTGCATTTGGGAACCAAGAGTAATGGACTGTGGCTGAGGGGCAATTCTTTTACCGATATTAGAGAAATCTTTTATCGGTAAAAGAATCTCCTAATACCGGTATTAGTCGGCGCTTATACCGATATTAGTCTGAGCCGACCAACGGAAAAAATTAGATACCCCCTGCACGATCCTTCCTCGAGTGAGTGGAGACGGGAGTGCAGGGGGTGTCATAGTTGGTCGTCAGTAATTAGTGAAGAGGGCTTTACTAAGCATCTATCTCACGGATCAGCGTGATGCCCTCCGGCATATTGCTGTCATCAATAGTCACTCTGTAGTCGGCGAAGGACCTCGGGAGGTCAGTCTGTCTCTCCACCCTGATCCTGTCGAAGAGCTCCTGTGCCGAGGCATTGCCCAGCTTCGATTCGTGACGGAAGATGTAGAGACCTCTCGGTCCCATCAGCCCGCGAGACGAGGAGCGGTCGACATCAAACATCCGGTGGAGTGCCTCCCAGAAGAGTGCCAGGTCGTCCTCAGTAAATCCTGTCTTCTGAGCAAAAGCGGGGGTGACGAAGCCGTGGCAGAGATAAAGTCCGTAAGGCACCGTCGCCTTACGCCCCATGGTCCGGTTTCCACCGCCATCATCTGCGGCTTCGTTTGTCTTAGCCTCCTTGGCGTCGGTAGCAGCCATGCGCGTGATGGTATGCTCGCTGGAGGTGATGGGGTCAATGGACCGAGAGAAGGTCATCTGTACCGCTCCACGGACCTGACCGGCATTGGCTCCGGTGGTGAGGACAGCGCCGAAGGTGCGGATGTCGTAGTATCTCCGGCACATGATCTCCTGGGACTTCTGCCGGTCCTGTGCGTTCTTCGTCTGCTTGTCCTCGGTTACCTGCTTGACCGCATCTGCGATGGCGTCATTGAGGATCGCATTTTCCATCACAAAGATGTCGTGTGTGCCGTCTCTCAGCTCCTCACGCTCCTCGGAGGCAAGGAGGACATAGTTACGGACCTTGCGCTTGAGGCAGACGTCGGTGACCAGCCCGTGACCGGTCTCGATGTCGATCCGAGGGAGGTTGCCGGTGTCGGGGTCACCATTGGGGTTGCCGTCCGTGACGTCAAAGAGGTAGACGAAGTCGTACCTGTTTTTTACTGGTTCTTTCGTTGACATAATGATTAGTCTTCTGATGAGTTATTATCTATTGCTTCTTTTTCTTCCTTGGATGAGTAGTGGTACTGCTTCTGTTGGTAGTAGCCGAGGCTGAAGTATCCCTGCTCCTCCAGTGTGAAGTGCGTGGGATAGGGGGTCTCATCACCGCCCAATAATGCCATGATCTCGTCCAGCTGCTTGACACAGCTATTGTAGAGCTTGGGATTATCCCGCTTCGCCTTCTTCTGGTGGTGTATGGAGAGCCTGATGAGGTATGGGAAGACAGCTGCCGGAGAGGTCATAGCGTTGCCGAAGTAGCTGTCGGTGATGGTCGCCTTACTATTGGCGATCTGCTGGAGAGACTCGAGTACGGCGAAGAGCCGTCCGGCGAGATATCCCTTGTTGGTTTGGTTTTTGTCGAGTGACATAGTGATTATATTTTCTTCTGTATGATGCTTGTACCGGTAGTCTCTGTTGATGTAGCCCTTGATGTAGGCAGCACGCAGCTCGGAGACGTTTCTCTCAGCCTTGATGCGCTGTAGGCAGGAGGTGTAGAGGTCCGTCGGGTAGGGCGCTCCGGTGGTGATGCTCCTGACGAGTGCCTCGATGGGGCGCTTGGGCCACTTATCTGCCTTGAGCGCAGCGGGCATGAGTGCCCCGACGAGTGCGTAGAGAGAGGGTATGGCAGGGTCATCGTCCATCCTCTTCACCTCTCTCCCGTAGATCTTGAGGTCCTCGAGGTGCTGGAGAGTATGGGCAAAGATCTCCCGTATCGTCCCCTCAACGAAGAGCTTGACCGATATCCGACCTCTCCCCGGCTCCAGGGCGAGGAGGTAAAAGCGCTCCTCTGACTCACGCTGTAGTAGTGCATTCTTATCTCCTCTAATGGCTCGAAGGGTGCTCAGCACCTTCTTGCACTTCGCTCGGTCAATCTGTAAGGGAGTTTTCCCCTTGCGCTTGGTAGGCTTCCCCTTCTTGCCGTCTCCCTCCAGAGGAGCCAAAGGCGGACTAAAAGTGACAGACTTGAAATCACCGGCAAGCTTGTCCTCGTCTGTATGGCTGGTCCAGAAGACATAGGTGATGCCGGCGAGGAAGTAATTGGTGTCCTTGTCCTTACCAAGCAGATCGTTGAGTGCACTGGCGTATCCCTCAGCGGCTTGCGGTGAGACAGGAGCATTGTATGCCTGAGACTTGCCGTAGGAGTCGTATCCGCTATTGACCTGAAAATTGACGAGCGAGAGTGGCATCCCGCTCAGCTTGATCCCCGGGTGAAGCCTGGAGATGGGACCCTTGCGTCCCGTGATCAGGCAGATAGCCTCCTCACCATCAGTCTGACCAGCGTAGTAGTGAGCACTCTGGTAGTCCCTGAGATCCTGCTCATCGGTGACGAGTCGGTCACTGTCTCCGGGGAAGGAAACGAGGAAGGTCATGTTTGCTCCCGGCTTCTTGGTGATGGCAGTTACCTTATCTTCGTCCTGTGTGATCTTGAGGTACTCCTCCTTATCGTAGAAGGCTTTCACCGCCTGGAAGACCGGGTTGGATGGAAACTTCTCGGCAAACTGCCTGACTTGCTCCACAAAGGCATCCATCTGTCTCCTTGACTTTGCGCACTCTTTCTCGCTCTCTTTCTTGGCGAGACCCAGCACGTAGCCGTAGTGATCCCAGAAGAGATTGGGAGACACACCGGAGGTCCTGGTCACGGGAGTGGGGATAACATGAGACTCCCCTTGCTGCTTAACCCCATCCTCAAGTCCCTTTACCAGCACCAAGCTCCCAGCCGGGTCGATTACGATGATGAGGGGGATCTCTTTCTTGACAAAGCCGTCCGGCAGCTTCTCCCCCAGCGCTTTGTCCCTCTCGTATAGTGACTGTAGTATCATCGCAGTATCTCTTCGCTATCGGATTTCGGGACCTCGATCACACCGTGATCCATCCTGGCGCGGAAAAACATCGCCTCGGGGCTCTTCGGATTGCTCTCAAAGTCCATGTCATACAGCATCAGCCCGAGATCCCTGGTCTCATCAATGCCCTCGCTGTGAGGGGCATCGGGTATGTAACTGAAGTGGCAGCTGAACTCCCGGCACCCTAAGTAGGGCATCGAGAAGCACTGCCCTCTGGAGGCACGTCGCTCAAACATCCCCTGGTACTTGCCGGGGCACTCGGACTCCTTCTCGACCTCGCTCCGTGACTCAAAGTCTCGCCTCGCCTCCTCGGAGCGGTCGGAGACGGGGATGAAGACCTGCCGCGCAAAGATCCTGTACTCTACGTCCCTGAGGATGTAGGAGGTCCTCTGCTGACGGGCTTCCTCGATAAGTATCTCCTTGCCACCGGAGCGTGCCAGCGCTCCCACCTCGTTGCGCTTGACGGAGATGTGTCTGATCGGCTTCCGCACTTCAATGCGGCTCACCTCCCAGCGTATGGCCGGCTTCCAGAGGATGGCTTGGAAGATATTGCGTGCTGCCGAGGGGGTGATCACGTCATAGCTGACGCGCTCCACCTTCAGCTCCGGGCGGGTGAAGCAGGCGAAGTCCCCACTCAGCTCGAGGCAATACTCCTTGGACATTGGTTTTTCTGTCATAGATAGTCATATTGTGATTAGTGTTATTCTCTTACGCGGTCTGTGTTTCCTCAACCCAGTGGTTGGAGATGACTACTCCGGCTACACTATCGTAGCAGTTGTCGTCCACCAAGACCGAGATGAAGTCCTCGCCCCACGGGATCTGCTCAATATTGCCGTGGCCGAGTAGGGTGGTGTAGTCTCCCTGTCGGAGGGAGACGCTGTACTCCTGCATCCGGTGGTAGTCCTCCCGTGAGAGGATCTCATGGTTGCGGATCTTCCTCACGAGCGCCTTGCCCTCCTCCATATAGGGAACGATGACAGGGAAGGTCCCCTTGTCATCGATGAGCTTGAAGCGCTCAGCCGCGGACTCAAAATTAATGTCCTCAGGGTCGTCTGTCAGATCTTTTCCAATCCCCTCTGTGTCAAAGTCTGGGATATCCCTAAAGTACAGGCGGTAATACTTGGCGATCACCTCAGGATCGGTCGGGTCGGCTATTTTATTGGATAGCTTGTGAAGCAGCATCTTGGTTGCATTGCAGCCTCGGGCGATATTGCCAAAGGACTTACTGCCATCAGTGAGGCTAAAGACAAAAACCTGTCCGCGCTGCTCCATTTTTCCCTCACGATTGCACCGGCCGCCCGCCTGTATGATCGAGCCGAGTCCGGCATAGGCTCTCCAGACGCAGGGGAAGTCGAGGTCAACCCCTGCCTCAATGAGTTGCGTAGAGATGACCTTAGTCGGCTCCCCCTCTCTCATACGCTCCTTGATTGTCTCGATCGCCCTTCGTAGGTGTGCAGAGCACATTGATCGCGAGAGGTGGATCACCTCGTCTGCCTTGACCTTAGGTATATCTCTAAGGGCGCGGTACACTTGACCGGCGTCCTTTCGGCTATTGACAACGCAGAGGACGGAGTGCTCTGCAGCCAGTCTCTCGGCCAGCTCCTGCGAAGTCACCGTCTGAGGCTCCAAGTGGTAGTCGACACGGTCAAATGGGACAAAGTACCTCGCCTCTCTCGTCACCAGATCGCCCTTGGTGTCAAGGGGGATGTAGTAGTCTTCCCCATCATTGGGCGAACACAAGTCCTCGTCGTATACCGGCTGAGTGGCACTGCAGCAGAGTATGGAGCAGTGAAATGCCCCGGAGAGCGTACTTATGGCTGAGAGTATGGGACTCAGGAAGCCCTCCGGAAGAGCCTGCACCTCATCCATAACGATGACAGAGTTGGCGATGCTGTGCACCTTACGACACTTGGCCGGCTTGGAGGCAAAGAGGCTCTCGAAAAACTGGACATTCGTCGTCAGGATGATGGGGGCATCCCAATTCTCAGTGAGGAATTTCAGCCGGGACATCTGCTCATCGCTATTATCATCCTCGGTCTGCTGCTCCACCACGACCTCGGAGTGGTGCTCCAGGATATTCTCTTCGCCAAAGATTTCTCTGAAGACCATCGCTGTCTGAGTGATGATTGAGGTGTAGGGGATGACGTAGATGATCCGGTCGTGATGGTTACGGATCGCCATCTCAAGCGCCCACGCCATGGAGGAGATGGTCTTACCCGCCCCGGTGGGGAGCGAGAGGGTGTAGATGCCGGGATCACTCTCTGCACCGTGGGTCCGGCAACTCTCTAAGAAGTATGCTCGCGCCCGATTGACAGGCGTGTCGGGGGCAGACCTAAAGCTCTCTGTCTTCGCTCTCAATCGCTCTCGGAGGGTAATTAGTGAAGCGTAGTTGCCCTTTATCCGTAATCTCTCCGCACTGAGATCCGGAGTCATAAATCGCTCGGTGTCCAGCCGGTCAGCGTCCACAAGTGCGGAGAAGAGCATGCGGATCGTCATCTGGAGATCGTTAGGCTTGTCCACATCGTCACAATCGGTCGTCCCGAGATTCTCAACGCTTGTGAGCTTCTCACACGCATCGCACCACCTCTTGTGCTCTCCGTGGCGTAGCCGTCTCTCCATTTCATTATGATCGTAGAGTCCACGATGATGCCCGCTGATGCAGTAGGCAAGAGTCTCTGCAATCATGGGGTCGTCAAAAAGTCGCCTTGCCTCTATGGCACCCACTATGGCGTGCGGTGCCTTGGGGAGTACCTTGCCGGATTGGTTAGCTCCGGAGGCAGCGAGGATGTATCTCTGGAAGTCCGGTCGGTACTTTCCGAAGTCGTGAAGTAGACCGGCGTTGTAAGCTAAGTCTTTCAGCCCACAGGAGTCCTCATCCTCGTAGATCAGCTCTCGTGCCAGCCTTGCCACGTTAAGGCAATGATCCTCAATGCTTTGCTCTGCAAAGCATCCCTTTTCCTCTTCCCGGATATGAGCTAAATGTATTTCCATCTATAGCATATTAAAGGTCACTTGATAAATCTACCACTATTTTTGATGTGTGCAAGGATTTTCTTACTCATATTTCATTTGCAGGTTCTATCTGCTTTATTCACATGATCTCAATTGCCCGGATGTGGGTACATGGGATGGTGATGGTGTCAGGCATTAGGAGCGAGAGGGTGCCACGCTCATCGGCGTGACACCCTCTCGCTCCTTTAATTACTATAGGGAGACGACTTACCAGATCTCTACACGCTCCTCTGGAGCAATGTACATAGAGTCTCCCTCCTGGATACCGAATGCGGTGTAGAAGGTGTCGATGTTCTTCAGAGTCTGATTGACGCGGAATTTTCCGAGGCTGTGGACATCCGTCTTGGTACGACGGATGATCTCCTCCGGACGGATATTCTGTCCCCATACGCGGGCATAGCCGAGGTAGAATCTCTGGTCACGGCTGAGCCCGTCGATCTCCGGGTACTCCTTGCCCTCAGTGGCCTTGACCATAGCATCGTAGGCAACGAGGAGTCCGCCCTGGTCGGCGATGTTCTCTCCGAGAGTCATCTGACCATTGGCCATCAGCCCGGGCGCTACCTCTACGCGATCAAACTGAGCGGCGAGCTTCTGCGTGGCAGCGTCGAAGGTCTTCCGATCCTCTTCCGTCCACCAATTCTCCATATTGCCCTTAGCGTCGTAGTTGCAGCCTTGGTCGTCAAATCCGTGGGTCATCTCGTGACCAATCACAACGCCGATGGCGCCATAATTGACCGCATCGTCTGCATTGAGATTGAAGAAAGGTGGCTGCAGGATCCCTGCGGGGAAGCAGATCTCGTTGGTTGTCGGATTGTAGTAAGCATTCACCTGATGAGCATTCATCAGCCAACGGTTGCGATCGACAGGCTTCTCGAGGTCGGCGGTGTTGCGACGGGTGAGGAAGGCGCCTACTTCCTTGCTGTAGGCATAGAGCGACTCGTTGTTGGTATTCAGTTTCTCAAAGGTGAGCCACTTGTCGGGGTAGCCGATCTTGACGGTGAAGGCACCCAGCTTCTCCTGCGCCTTTTCCTTAGTTGCGGCGGTCATCCAGGAGAGGTTGTCGATGCGAGAGCTGAGAGCCGAGACCAGATTATTTACCAGCTCTGTCATACGCTCCTTCGCCTCCGGGGGGAAGTACTTGGCGACATACTGCTTGCCGATCACATCGCCGAGGCAGTTGTCCACGCGGTTGACGCCCAGCTTCCAGAGGGGCTTCATCTCCTCCTTGCCGGCGATTGACTTGCCGTGGAGTGCAAAGGCTGCCTCGCGGAAGTCGTTGCTGAGGAGATCGCTGGCACCATCAATGAGCTGTCCCTTGAGGAAAAGCTTCAGATCCTCCAGTGAGGTGGCAGCAAACCACTTGTCGAAGCGATCGAAGTAGTCCTTCTGTGCGACATTCAGCTCCTTGACCGACTCGTAACCCTCGCGACCATCGATGTAGCGCTTCCAGGGGAAAGTGTGCTGAGCATAGAAGTCCTCGAGAGACATTTTATTGTAATTCCGCTGGCTGTCTCTCAGCTCCACCATCGTGTAGAGGATCTTGGAGAGACCTTTCTCTAAGCCAAAGAGTCGATCAGCCTGTGCCGAAGCCTCCTCCATCCCCACGAGGTCAAAGACGCGGGTAAAGTAGGTGCGGTAGGCCTCCTGATTGCCCTTATAGGCGGCCTCATCAGAGTAGTAGTCCGGGACGCCCATCACGAGTCCCGCCTGATAGAGATTGAGGATATTGACGTCGCTGCTCTTCTCGTCCGCAGCGACAAAGGTGTTGAAGAAGGATCCACCGCCCTGGTTGTCAGACTTCGCCATGTAGTCAACGAGCGCATCCTTGTCGGCAAGAGCATCGATCTCTGCGAGGTCAGCGAGGATCGGCTTGGCTCCATCGGACTCCAGCTTAGCTGAGTCGGTGCTGAGTGCGTAGAGGAGGTACGCCTTGGCCTCATCCGTGCCCTCTGTGGCGTCCTTCAGGCTCTCGATGATCTCGTGTGCAGCCACCTCAGACTTGAGAGACAGCTCATCGAAAGCGCCAAAGCGAGAGTACTCGGGAGTGAGCGGATGAGCCTTCATCCAGCCACCATTGGCATAGAGGAAGAAATTCTCTCGCGGAGAGACCGTGCGGTCCATGGCGAGCGTGTCGATAGCCGGCACCTGGTCGGCTGCCGCGGTGTCTTCGGTCTTCTTGTTTCCGTCACAGCCGATGGCGCTGACAGCCAGAAGGGCCATCGCCACAGCGGACGGTACAATACCTTTTTTCATACAATGTAGTTATTTGTTGAGTGATTTTATTCTTTGGACAAAGGTAGGAAATTTTGTCTTTGGAGGTAATACCACTGTTGCCACCCCCGCTCGGCCTTTCTCATCCCTAATAATTAGATACAACTTTGATTGGAAGAGATGTGGAAAAGTGCTATCTTTGCACGCCGATTATTATCAAGAGGACGGATGTCGAGAGCTCTTGCTTATCCTCGAGGGGGGCTGCACGCCTACCATGATTAGCAAAGAGATGATTTTTCACAGGCGAGGACTCGCGAGACATCTACCGCTGGATATAACTCAATACTAATAAGTTACTGGTAAATGGATACTTTAAGTTATAAGACCATTTCTGCAAATAAGGCAACTGTCGAGGCTGAGTGGCTCCTTGTAGACGCCACGGGACTGCCTATCGGACGTCTCTGCAGCGAGATCGCTAAGTTGCTCAGAGGGAAGCATAAGCCTTCCTTCACTCCGCACGTTGATTGCGGTGATAATGTCGTTGTCATCAATGCTGACAAGGCCATTATGACCGGTAAGAAGTGGACTGACCGCGTCTATGTACGCTACACCCGCTATCCGGGTGGACAGCGTTTCTCTACTCCTAAGAGAGAGTTTGAGAAGGGCGGTGCTGATCGTCTCGTCCGTCGTATGGTCGCAGGTATGCTGCCTAAGAACCGTCTCGGCAAGACGCTGATCGATCACCTCTACATCTATGGAGGTGAGGAGCACGACAAGGCTGCTCAGAAGCCCCGCAAGATCGAATTCCCCAACCTTATAAGTAAGAGAAATAGCATAGCATGGAAGTAATCAATGCACTCGGCAGAAGAAAAGCATCTGTCGCCCGTGTCTATCTCAAGGAGGGCAGCGGGAAAATTATGATCAATAAGAAGGCTCTTGAGGACTTTTTCCCCAATCCCTTCCTCATCCGCATCGTGAGACAGCCTCTGGCTCTCCTCGGTGTGGAGGATCGCTACGACATCAATATCAATGTCAATGGCGGTGGCACGACCGGTCAGAGTGAGGCTTCGCGTCTCGGTATCGCTCGTGCTCTCGTCAAGGTCAATCCTGATGATAAGGCTGCTCTGCGTGCTGCAGGCTTTATGACTCGCGACGATCGTGTCGTTGAGCGTAAGAAGCCCGGTCAGCCCGGAGCTCGTCGTAAGTTCCAGTTCTCTAAGCGTTAACCTAATCGAGCAGTTCGCTGTAAGACTACGTTTAGCATCCAAGCCTGTGGGATGGGGCTGTATGGCCCCCTACTGCGCAGGCTGATCTCTTAAGATAATCAAGAAGAAAGTAAACGATATATGTCACAAATAACATTTGACCAATTGCTCGATGCAGGCGCACACTTCGGTCACCTTACCCGTAAGTGGAATCCTGCAATGGCTCCATACATCTTTATGGAGCAGAATGGCATCCATATCATCGATCTGCACAAGACTGTAGCAAAGATCGACGAGGCATGCGAGGCACTCAAGAAGTTTGCCCAGGAGGGTAAGACTGTCCTCTTTGTCGCTACCAAGAGATCGGCTCAGGAGTCGGTAGCGAGGCTTTGCGGAGAGGCAGGCGTCCCCTACGTCACCGAGCGTTGGCTAGGTGGTATGCTGACCAACTTCCCCACCATCCGTAAGACGGTCTCCAAGATGGATCGTATCGACAGGATGAAGGGGGATGGTGTCTTTGACAACCTCTCCAAGCGTGAGAAGCTACAGATCGATCGTCAGCGCGAGAAGCTGGAGAAGAACTTTGGCTCTATCGCCTCCATGAAGACTCTTCCGAGCGCTATCTTTGTCATTGACTCTGTGCGCGAGCATATTGCTGTGAAGGAGGCTCACCTGCTCGGTATCCCTGTCTTTGCTATCGCTGATACCAATGCGAACCCGCGTGATATCGACTTCCTGATCCCCGCCAATGACGACTCTCACGATGGCATCGAGCTGATCGTGGCTGCCGCCTGTGAGGCTATCAAGGAGGGCTCTCAGGAGCGCAAGATCCAGAATACGGATAATGCCGATAGGGATGGAGACTCTGAGGATGAGAATGGCGAGGGCCGTGGCCGTCGTCGTCGTCGTTTCTCAGGTGTACGCCGTGCAAAGGAAGAGGGCGATGAGAGTGGCGATCAGGAGACTGAAGCTACTCCCGATGAGATAGAGGGTGATAACGAGAGCGAGACTTCGACTGAGGAGTAAAGCATCTATCACCTACCCAATCTCCGTGAGGGTACGCCCACCGATGGCAGACTGCTATCGGTCTTTATGACACTAAGGCCCTCTTGCTTCCATCACATAAGAGGGGGACGCAAGAGGACCTTACTTTTTTTGTTTCAGACAAGCTAATAATCATAATAACTAAACTATACATACAACTATGGCTGTATCGATGAAGGACATCAAGGCACTGCGTGATCTTACCAATGCAGGTCTTGCTGATATCAAGAAGGCACTCCAGGAGGCTGAGGGTGATCACGACAAGGCTGTCGAGATCCTCCGCAAGCGCGGTCAGGCTATCGCTGCTAAGCGCTCTGAGCGCACCGCAGAGCAGGGCTGTGTGCTCGCCAAGTACGAGGATGGCTTTGCTGCCATCGTAGCTCTGAAGTGTGAGACTGACTTCGTCTCTGCGACCGATGGCTTCCGTGGCGTTACTGAGGGTATCCTTGATGTCGCTATGAAGAATAAGCCGAAGTCTCTTGAGGAGCTCCTCACTCTGACGATGGATAATGGTCATACGGTAGAGGCTGAGGTGACTCAGCAGTCTGGTGTGACGGGAGAGAAGGTAGAGCTCGGTCACTACGAGTTCATCGAGGCTCCTCACACCTATGGCTATATCCACCCCGGAAACATGCTGGCTGCCATTGCAGGATTTAACATTGAGCCCTCTGAGAAGATGGCGAATGAGATCTGTATGCAGATCGCCTCGATGAATCCTGTCGCTATTATGCCGGAGGGGGTGACCGAGGAGATCAGACAGCGTGAGCTCGAGATCGCTCGTGACAAGGCTCGTGAGCAGGGCAAGCCCGAGAACCTCCTCGATCGTATCGCTGAGGGCTCTCTCAATAAGTACTTCAAGGAGAATTGCCTCCTTATGCAGGAGTCTATCCTCGATAGTAAGAAGACTGTGGAGCAGATCCTCAAGTCTGAGAATAAGGAGCTCACTGTTGTTGACTTCAAGCGCGTCAATCTGAATAAGGACTAATTGCTTCGTCCAGTAGGAGGCATTCTCCGTATGTCGGAGTAGTCTCTTTCGCGTAGCTAAAGGGGGCTGTATCGCATATCCGCGGTACAGCCCCCTTAGTTGTTATAGTCTTGAGGAAAAGACCTAAGCAGATCGGTCCTTGCAAAAAGAGTAGGGAGCGGTACTGTATATAGTACCGCTCCCTACGTAGTTTATACGATATAGGGTTACTTGCAGCCCTCAGGGACTATCAGCTGCTTCGGATTATCCTCAGCGATAGCCTTGTAGTAGTTCTCGCTATAGCCGGGCTGGTCGGGGAAGACGATCATACCATTCTCGGTCTCGAAGTGACCATTCTTCTCCTTCTTGACGTTACCATCGATATACTTAACGATGAGGTACTGAGCTAGCTCGCGGTAGCGATCTGTGGCACCATTGGCACACTTGGCTGAGTACTGAGTCAGGTAGGCGACAGCAGCCTCACGGCCTTGGCTCTTCTCGATCTCAAGAGCTCGAGCCTCCACAGCAGACTGGTTGTCGAGGAATCCCTTCTCCAGCTCCTGCTGTACAGGACGGATGTCGCGGATCATGTAGTCATACTTGCCGTAGCACATGT
This sequence comes from Porphyromonas sp. C0041D3, assembly GCF_056590575.1. Classification (NCBI taxonomy): domain Bacteria; kingdom Pseudomonadati; phylum Bacteroidota; class Bacteroidia; order Bacteroidales; family Porphyromonadaceae; genus Porphyromonas; species Porphyromonas sp. C0041D3. The sequence goes on along the minus strand of NZ_JBWPWJ010000002.1, from coordinate 267,413 downwards.
TGGCGACCCAGTTATTGATCCAGAAGGCACTGGTCCATGAGAACTCAGTCATGCTGCCATTGCCAACGCGGAAAGCGAGAGGCGACTCTGTGATGCAGCCGTACATAGGTGAGAAAACGGTGGTATTGGCATCGTCGCAGCCGAACCAGAGAACCGGTCCGATGAGATCAGGCTTGTTGCTACGCAGCTGTGCCACGAGGACAAAGCCGGTCTGCTGGGTGGCGATGGCGCGCTCATTGAGGTACTCCTTACCATCCACCTTGAAGTTCATCGGTCTCCAGCGGTACGGTACGCCATAGGTGGCGCCTGCATCCTTAGTCATATCCATAGGCGTACCCTCGTAGTGATCGCGCATCATATTCTGCACGTCAGCGACAGAGAGCTTGCGATCGGGCACAACGTAGAGGGGCATAGGCTCAGCGTCCGCCTTGTAGCCCATCACGAGGTCGGTGTACTGCTCCATACCCTTGTGGAAGCGATTGAAGTATGACCATACTCTCGCCTCGCAGCCACGAAGTCCGCTGAAGGTGTAGGGATTGTAGACCTTCTGGAAGGAGAAGTCTGCATCCTTACCCTTGAAGAGCCCCTTCTGGCGGGCAAAGGAGATGACGTCCTTGGAGTAAAGCCAGTTCTCCTTGTCCTTGAAGTTGATCTTCTGGATCCGGGCCTGATTGGCATGCGCAGTGATGGCGTTATCGGGTATGCGGGTGGCTACCCATACAGCGCCCTTCTCGCCCTTGCCCTTACCGATCATCTCCATGAGCCACACCTCGTTCTTGTCTGCAATGGTGAAGGTCTCACCGGTGCTGCAGTAGCCGTGGTCACGTACGAGACCGGTCATCACGTCGATAGCTTCGCGGGCGCTCTTGGCTCGCTGGAGGGCAATGTAGATCAGGCTCCCATAGTCGATGAGACCCTCGGTACCCTCGAGCTGCTCCAGTCCGCCCCAGGTAGTCTCGGTGATGCAGACTTGGTGCTCGTTCATATTGCCCACGACGTTGTACGTATGAGCGACCTGAGGGATCTGTCCCTTGTACTCGCCGGAGTCCCATACGTAGACATCCATCATATGCCCTGGCTCCCAGTCACGGGCAGCCCAGTGATAGAGCTCGCCGTAGAGGGTGTGGCTGTCGGCTGCGTAGCTGACGATAACGCTCCCATCGACTGAGGCATTCTTGCCTACGATGAGATTGGTACATGCTAGGGAGCTCTGAGGGAGCAGGAGCGCTGATGCGATCACGGCGCTCAGAGTCATACCCCACTGCAATAGTTTTTTCATAGGTTGCTTTGAGAAATCCTTATGATTGAACAAATGATTGAACTTGATACCGCAATATAGCCATTTTCTTGCATTTTACGGCAGGATCAAGGTCGGTCCGGCTCGCCAGTTTCTGACCTTAGTCCATAGGCAAGTCTCTCGTACTTACAGGTCTACCTCGTTCTTTATCAGCTTGCGATCCTCAAAGTCTATGGAGAGGTCCGAGGTGACTGCCGCTGTATAGTTTGTCTCCTTGGGAAGACTATCATAAGTAGGTGCACCAATGCGGGTTATCGAGGTGATGGAGATGAGGTAAAGGGTATTCCTGACTACGCCATATCGGCCAATGGTCTTTAGTGACTGGGTGACCTCATCGCTGTAGTGCCTGATCGGAATGCTGAAGTAGGAAAAGCCAAACTTGTAGATCTTGAGATCCTTGGAGTTGTAGCCATTTGCAGGTACTGAAGGTAGCTCATCGCCATACTTGGGCTCTATGCTCCCCTTGTTAAGTGCCTTATTGATGGCCAGCCCTATCTCCAGTAGGGTCTTTTCCTCCTTAGTGATCGTTGTCTCATTGTTGTTTTTCGTTGCGGCAGTTGCGTACTTTTCCGCGAACATCGTCCACGAATAATTCTTCCCCTTGTATGAGAACCAGCTGCTATTGTCTTCGATGGCAAAGCCCTCCTCCTGGCTTGTGGGCATGACGTTGAGCCTCGCCACAAGCCTGGTCACTACACGATTGCTAAGCTGGTCTGGTGCAGTGGTATTCTCCGGAAGGATGATTGGATCGGTGATGTCGTCCTTATTTTTTAGCCAAGTGCTTGTTTGTGCATCACCTTTAATGGGATTGTACTGAAAAGCCTCTGCTAGCTGTGTCTCGGTCCAGCCTTCCATCCCATCGTAATTGTCATCCTTCGGAATGGATAGATTCTTTTCCGCATCCTTGTCGAGCTCGGGGAAGAGAATCACGGACTTATTGAGTACATCAGGAAAGAAGAAGTGTTCCTTTCCAATGATTATCCCTGAAGATGCTTGCTTCGCTTGGTCGATGTCAAGCTTGGCGATGGCTATGCCATCCAATGCCCTCAGCGTGATGCTACCGAGCTTAATAGGGCTGGAGGCAACACTCTTGAATAACTCCTCCTCCGATACCTTGACCGGGCTGTCGATGTTGGATGCTGAGCTGTATAGTGCCGTGTGGAAGCCCATATCCGCTCCTTTGACGAATTTGTCGGTAAAGTCAATCTTCAGAGGACGCTTGATCTCAGCGAAGTCTTTGCCAGGCTGGGTTGCTTGTATCAAGGCCCTAGATGGGGTGGCAAAGAAGTAGAGGGTGTAATTGGCCGGCTCGATCCCATCGATGCCGGTGATGGAAAATATCCCCGCCGTATCGTCAGGATTAAGGAGGTCGGCCCCCTTCCGCTTGCCCCGGAAGGCGTTGACGTCTTTGTCAAAAGCGTAAGCTACCTCCCCCGGCTCTCCTTTGTTATTGTCCTTATAGAGAACTATTCTTAGACCATTTATCGTATTTAGCTTCGCCTTGTCCTTCAGTATCTCCTCGTCAGCCCGGAGTATGGCCCGGGGATGGTTGTAGGAGGCGAGACTGAGGTCAAAGGTGATTGCCCCCTTGCCAGATGTGACAAGGTCGAGGTCGTTGATCTCCTGCCTTGGGTTGCATGCCAATGTCATCACTGCCAGTGATGCAAGGATGGTACTCTTTAGTCCTTTCATTAGTTATGATATAAGTAATTGCGAGTGGTCATTCTGTAGTTAGGTGGAGACGTACTTTCCCCTCGGTCTGATCGATCGTGTAGCCCTGAGAGGAGAGAAAGTCGAGCGTGTAGTCCCACTGCTTGGCGGTGACTGTGGGGAAGCTCTCACGCAACTCTTGTCTCATGATGCCATCGGGGTGATCCAGCATTGTATCTGAGATTTCGTGGATCAGGCGATAGGTCAGGGTCTTGGTCTTGTGAGAGAGGCAGTAGTCGCAGTAGCCGCAGGGTAGGGGAGCCTTCTCTCCGAAGTACTCCATCAATATCCTCACCCTGCAGGAGTCGTCACACCTGATGTAGTCGATCATCTTGGTGAGCCGATCTACCTCCCCTCCCAGCTGCTGGTCATAGATGTAAGCGGGTATCTTAACTTCCGGCGACGGAAGCCTCTGCTGCGTGTAGACGACATAGTCAGACCGCTTGCCGGGGATATACTCGATCACGCCCCACCGCCGCATCTGGATCAGCATCCGGTAGAGTTGCTCCGGGCTCAGTCCCAGCTTGGTTTGGATCATTGACTCATCGATGAAGGCATACTCTGTGAAGATCCCCTCGTAACTCCTCAGCAGTAGCTCCACCAGGTCATCGTACTTCGCCTCATCATCAGAGAAGAATGTGTAGAGGTCATTGCGATTGATCGTGAAGATCAGACGGCTTGCCATATGGTAATCCTCCCGGTGCTCAATGTAGCCGGAGAGGGTCAGGATCTTGAGTGCCGCCCTGAGGACAAATAGTGGACAGTGGTACCTCTTGATAAAGTCATACGGCAGTAGCTCATGGTAGGAGCCAGTCCCCGACTCGACTGCCACCCGGAAGTAGTCTCCCAGCCAATTGTATATCTGCACGACTGTCTCCGGAGGTGGGTAGTGGGACTTGATGAGCTTAGAGAGATACTCCTCGTCCTCCAGTGGGGTGTAGAGGAGTACCGCATAGGAGCGTTTCCCATCTCGGCCGGCGCGCCCGGCCTCCTGGTAGTAGCTCTCAGGACTAAATGGTGAAATGGGGTGGATCACCAGGCGCACATTTTCCTTGTCGATGCCCATCCCAAAAGCGGTCGTGCAGACCATTATCCTCAGCTCCTCACTCTGCCACGCTTGCTGTCTCTGTTGCTTGATCGATGGGTCCAGTCCCGCATGGAAAAAGTCAGCGCTAAATCCCGCATCCTGCAGCAGCTGTGCAAAGCGCTCCGCCTGTCGCCTCGTCCGCACGTAGACAAGACTACATCCCTCTACGCTCGAGAGGATATGGATCAGCTCGCGGGGCTTATCATAGGTCCTGCGGACGACGTAGGAGAGATTGTCCCGGTAGAAGCTCCTCCTGAAGACCTTATACCCCTGCCTAAACTCCAAGCTTCGGATCACATCCTCGACTACACGTGGAGGCGCTGTCGCCGTGAGAGCTAGCATCGGGACATCCTCTCCGATGATGCTCCTTGCTGAGGCGATAGTCATATAGTCCGGGCGAAAGTCATAGCCCCACTGACTGATGCAGTGGCACTCATCCACCACCATCAGAGATATGTCCATCGCTCCTAGCCGGCGTAGGAAAAGCTCATTTTGCAACCGCTCGGGAGCAATATAGAGGATCTTGTAGTCAGCAGCGTAGACGATATTGTCTAGTACGGCGAGTGTCTCTCCCCGAGTCATCCCACTGTAGAGTGCCTGGGCATTGATCCCAAGGGACTTCAGCTTCTCGACCTGATCTCGCATCAGAGCCACGAGAGGGGTGATCACAAGTGTGATCCCCTCGAGTATCAGGGCAGGCACCTGGAAGGTAATCGACTTACCTCCCCCCGTGGGCATAAGGGCGAGGGTATCGTCTCCCCTAAGGACGGACCGGATCACCTCTTCCTGCATTGGGCGAAAGGAGGAGTACCCCCATATCTCCCTTAGTACTTCGAGAGGGGTGGCTTGGCTGTAATCTCTGCGCATATGTCGTCCGAGTGACTACAGATCTGCAGCGTGGAGACGGATGTCCTTAATATTGAGCTGGATATTGTGATGACCCTGCCTGGTATATTCGTCAATGGTGTAGGCGACGTCAAAGGTGGTGTCCTGCTGCAGCATCGTCAGCTTATCCGCCTGATTGTATGCCATCGCTTGCATGATAGGCATTTGATCGGGCATACTGAGGACGAGCTTCAGATGCGATCCCTGGTAGCCTGTGATACGGGGTGGGGTGACACATACCACTCCATAGGTGACAAAGATAGGTGGCTCATTGCCGTGCCCAAAGGGGGCCAGCTTCAGTAGCTGACGCCTAAATTTTGGAGTGATCTCTCTTAGCTTGAGCTCCTCCTCGATAGTGAGCACAGGTGTCAGGTCATCCAGCGAGATCTCCCGGTCAGCGATCTCGGTCACCTCCTTGATGAAGCGGTGGAGATTTTTCTTCTTGATCGTCAGGCCGGATGCAAACGGGTGTCCTCCGAAGTTGTCCAGCAGATCAGCGCACCGTTCGATGAGAGAGTAGATATTGAAGCCTCGTACACTCCGAGCCGATCCGGAGATGGTCTGGCTGTCCGAGTCTGAGAGGACGATGGTGGGCCGATTGTACTTTTCGCTGAGACGGCTCGCGACGATGCCTATCACGCCACTGTGCCAGGAGGGGTCGTAGACCACGATCACCTTGTGCTGATCCATGTCCTTAAAACCCTCCACGATCTCATTAGCCTCCTGAGTGATCGACTGATCGATCTCGCGACGCTGCGTATTGTACTTATCTAAGTTCACGCTGCGCTTAAGGGCATCTTTGGGGTTCTTTGAGAGCAAAAGCTCTACCGCCTCACGACCATTTTGGATGCGTCCTGAGGCATTGATGCGCGGACCGATCTTGAAGATGATGTCGGAGATGTCGAGCGTCTGATTGCTGATACCACTCACGTTGATGAGCCCTTTTAGTCCCACAGTGGGATGTCTATTGAGCTTCTTGAGCCCATAGTAAGCGAGTATGCGATTTTCATCCTTCAGCTCCACCAGGTCGGCAGCGCAGCTGACTGCCACGAGGTCCACCAAGTCATGCAGTCCTCGCTTGTCGGACCTATTGCTCATAGCAAAGGCCTGCATTAGCTTGAAGCCCACGCCACATCCGGACAGCTCCTTGAACGGGTAGCCGGAGTCGGGGGCTTTAGGATTAAGCATAGCGATGCAATTAGGTCGCACCGGACCGGGTAGGTGGTGATCGCAGACGATCACGTCTATACCGAGCTCAGCGGCCTTATCGATCATCTCCACCTCCTTGGTCCCGCAGTCGAGCGTGATGAGGAGCGTACAGTCCCTCTCCCTCGCAAAGTCTAGCCCCTTATCTGAGATGCCACTCCCCTCGGAGTAGCGATCCGGGATGTAGAACTCCAGCGAGGGAGTGATCTGTCGCAGGTACTTATAGACAAGGGCGACAGCTGTCGTACCATCGACGTCATAGTCTCCATAGATAAGGATCCGCTCCTTATCGCCGATGGCCTGATTGATCCGCTGGACAGCGGCATCCATATCCTTCATCAAGAAGGGGTCATGCAGCTCGCTCATCCTTGGCTCAAGGAAGTGTGACGCCTCATCGACACTCCTCACTCCCCGCTGCACCATAAGTGAGGTGATGGAGGTGAGGAGTTTATATTCCTGAGCCAGCAGGGACGCGATCTTTTTCTCTTCGTCAGTTAGCTCATTAATTTTCCAGTGGTTATACATGGGTCTATTTATTTCTTCCCAAATATACCTATTTTAGCATAAGTCTCCCCACCGCAGAGACTGGAGGTGGAGGATTATCAGTCTTTATGGGTTACAAGTGTCCTTTTTCAGTAAGGTTCCGGTCGTAGGGTTGGCTCCCTGCCGGAAGATCGTAAATCACCAAGCATCTGTGAAAGAGAGGGGGACGAGAGCGACGCACCAGAGCAGAGAATGCTCTGATGCGTCGCTTGAGTTTTTTTGTGCCAAAAAGGCAGTAGGGGTGGCTTACTCTACACTCTTGAGGGGCTTGATGTCAAGTCTTACCGGCTGGGTCAGATTGTCAGGATCGAGGATCTCGTCGAGCTGCTCCTTGGAGAGGATGCCCTTCTCGAGCACGAGGTCTACAATACTCCGTCCGGATGCCTGAGCCTCCTGTGTGAGGAGGGTCGAGTTGTCGTAGCCGATGTAGGGATTGAGAGCCGTCACGATGGAGAGACTGTCGTATACCTGCTTGCGGGTGTGCTCAGCATTGGCCTTGATGCCGTCGATACAGAGCTCCCGCAGGGTGTCCATAGCACGCATCAGGAGATCAGAGCTCTCGAAGCAGCACTGGACCATAATAGGCTCCATAGCATTGAGCTCCAGCTGTGCGGCCTCGCCTGCCATAGTCACGCAGACGTCGTTTCCGATCACCTTCATAGCGATCTGAGTGATCACCTCGGGGATGACAGGATTGACCTTACCGGGCATGATGGACGAGCCGGGCTGACGAGCGGGAAGGCTGATATCCCCGAGTCCGGCAAAGGGACCACTGGATAGGAGGCGCAGGTCATTGGAGATCTTGCTGAGCTTGACGGCTAGGCGCTTAAGGGCTGCGGAGTAGCCTACCATATGGGAGGTGTCGGAGGTGGCGCCTACGTAATCCTTGGTCGGCTTGATGTCCCACTCGGTGATCTTGCGGAAGGCCTTGATCACTGCCTCACGATAGCCGGGCTGAGAGCAGATACCGGTGCCGATGGCTGTGGAGCCCATATTGAGTACGAGGAATTGCTTGGCGGCGTGCTCAAGATTGGGGATCTCTTCCTCAAGGATTGAGGCGAAGCCATTGAAGGTCTGCTCATGGGTCATCGGGACGGCATCCTGGAGCTGGGTACGACCGATCTTAAGCATCCCACGGAATTCTTTTGCCTTCTTCCTCAGAGACTTGATCAGCTCATCGAGGTGGGGTGTAAGGTCGAGGAATGTGAGGTAAAGTCCGATGTGTGCGAAGGTTGGGTAAGCATCATTGGTGGACTGAGAGAGGTTGACGTGGTCGTGGGGATCACAGTGCTTGTAGTCTCCGTGCTCGTAACCAAGGATCTCAAGTGCCCGATTGGCGATCACCTCATTGGCATTCATATTAGCCGAGGTCCCTGCTCCTCCCTGGAACATATCGATGCAGAACTGATCTCTCAGCTCGCCCTCGCGGATCTCATCACATGCCCGACAAATAGCCTTGAAGACATCCTCAGGAAGCTCGTTGAGCTCGTGATTGGCCATCGCGGCTGCCTTCTTTGTGATCGCCATAGCCTCGATGAAGCGAGGATAGGTGGAGAGCTTGTAGGGAGAGAACTGGAAGTTGTCTGCCGCTCTCTGAGTCTGAATACCATAAAGGTGATCCAAAGGGATCTGCATACTACCGAGTAAGTCTTTCTCTGTACGCATCTTGGGATTTCCCATAATAATAGTTGTGCTGTTATGGATTGATTAGTTGTGATTTGATTATGCTACAAATGTACAGATTATTGTTGACTATAGTGACACTGTGATGATCCGTTTTTTCAATGGGTAGGATGGTAGAGAAGCTACTGACGAGGGTTGCCATGGTCGACTTTGACTATGGTTATTTCTAATACCGATATTAGTCGCCACTAATATCGGTATTAGATGTCTCTTTTACCGGTATTAGATTGGCGCGACATTTGACCTATGGTTAGAGGTCCCTATGGGACAGAAAAAAGAGTGCCTGCGGTCATACAACCACAGGCACTCTTCTTCTTCTTTATCGGGAGAGATAAGGGTCTCTTATCTCATCCCTTACTTTTCGTCCTCAAGGGTGTGGGCAATGAGACCGGAGCGAAGCTTCGGCTCAAACCAAGTCGCCTTGGGGGGCATGATATTGCCGGTGTCAGCGATCTTCATGATCTGTCCCATAGTCACAGGATAGAGTGCCAGGGCCATGATCATCTCACCACTATCGACACGGCGCTGAAGCTCCTCGAGACCGCGAAGCCCACCGACGAAGTCGATGCGGTTACTGGTCCGGAGGTCACCAATTTTGAGGATGTCCTCGAGGATCAGGTTACTCGATACCGTCACATCCAGGATGCCGACAGGGTCGTTGTCATCGTAGGTGCCGGGCTTGGCGGTGAGGGAGTACCACTGACCATCAAGGTACATACTGAAGTTGTGGAGCTTATTGGGGTGGTAGATCTCCTTTCCCTTACACTCTACATCGAAGTTCTCCTCCAGCTTCTTGATGAATTGCTCCTTCGTCAGTCCATTCAGGTCCTTGACTACACGATTGTAGTCCATGACGTGCAGGTGGCTGGCGGGGAAGGCAACTGCCATGAAGTAATTGTACTCCTCCTTGCCGGTGTGATTGGGGTTAACCTCAGACCTCTCCTTACCCACACGAGCAGCAGCGGCAGAGCGGTGGTGGCCATCAGCAATATAGAGCGCAGGCATTTTACCAAACTCTCTCGTGATGGTCTCAATGTCTCTGTCATCGCTGATGACCCAGAAGGTGTGGCGGAAGTCCTCCGGAGGAGCGACGAAGTCGTACTCCGGCTCAGTCTTGCGGTACTTGTCGATGATCGCTTGCAGGTCTGCATTGTCTGGGAATGCGAGGAAGACAGGCTCCATATTCGCATTGAGGACATTGACGTGCTTCATACGATCATCCTCCTTGGCCCTGAGCGTGAGCTCATGCTTGCGGATGACGTTATTGAAGTAGTCGTGTACGTAGGCACCTACCACAAAGCCGTACTGGGTACGGTCGCCCATAGTCTGAGCGTAGAGGTAGTAGCAGGGCTTTTCATCCTGTACCAGCCAGCCTTCCTTGACAAACTTGTCCTTCTGCTCACGAGCCGCGGTATAGACCTCGGGGTCGTGCTCATCCTTACCAGCGGGGAAATTGATCTCCGGGCGGATGATGTGGTAGAGGGACATCGGATTGCCCTCGGACTCCTTGCGAGCCTCCTCCGTGTCGAGGACGTCGTAGGGACGTGAGCTGACCTTGGTGACCAGGTCCTTGGGAGGGCGCCAGCCCTTAAATGGTTTTACTGTAGCCATTATTATGGGGATAGTAGTGGTTACTTATTGACTTGGAACTTTACCTCACCTTCGCTGAAGAGGGCAACGATCTGATGGGCAGCAGCAAGGCCGGCATTGATATTGGCCTCGACAGTCTGAGCACCCATCTTCTTGGGGGTGGAGAAGTATCGATCTCCCAGCTTCTCGCGATACTCTGCATCCATGTCGGGCATGATATCGGTGAGATACTTGAGGTCCTCGCGCTCCTGCAGGAGCTTGAGAAGTCCTGCCTCGTCGATGATCTCCTTGCGCGCAGCGTTGAGGAGGACACCGCCCTTGGGCATATTCTTCACGAGATCATAGTTGATGGATCCCTTGGTCTCCGGTGTGGCGGGGAGGTGCAGGGAGACGATGTCACAGGTCTTGTAGAGATCCTCCACGTTGGTGAAGTTGGTGACATCCTCGTACTCTTTGGGGGAGCGCTCCTTGCTCTGCTCGAAGAAGGGCTCGAAGCAGTATATCTCCATACCGAAGCCGCGTGCAATACGAGCAGCGCAGCGGGCGGTGTGACCAAAGGCGTGGAAGCCGATCTTCTTGCCCATCAGCTCGCTCCCGGACTTGCCATTGAAGCGATTGCGTGCTGCGAATACAAGCAGACCGAAGACGAGCTCTCCGACAGCATTCGAGTTCTGTCCAGGAGTGTTCTCCACGATCACGCCCTTCTCCTTGGCATACTGGGTGTCGATGGAGTCGTATCCGGCACCGGCGCGGACGATCACCTCCAGCTCCTTGGCGGCGTCGATCACCTCCTTGGTGATCTTGTCACTGCGGACGATGAGGGCATTGGCGTCAGCGACTGCCTTCAGCAGCTCGTCTTGGCTCTGGTATTTCTCTAGCACCTCGAGCTTGTAGCCGGCATCCTCCACGATCTTGCGGATCTGTGGTACTGCAGCGGAGTTGAAGGGCTTCTCTGTAGCTACTAATACTTTCTTAGTCATTGTGATATCAGGCTATCGTGAGTTAGAGGATCTCCTTCTCAAAGTCCTGCATGCACTTAACGAGTGCCTCCACGCTGTAGAGGGGTAGTGCGTTGTAGAGAGAGCAGCGGCATCCACCGATAGAGCGGTGACCCTTGATGCCCTCCATACCTCTCTTCTTGGCGAAGTCAAAGAATGCAGCCTCCTTGTCCTTGTACTCGTCAGCGAGGACAAAGTCTACATTCATCAGAGAGCGATCCTCCTTCCTAGCTACGCCACGGAAGACCTTAGAGCGGTCGATCTCGTCATAGAGCACCTTTGCTCTCTCCTTAGCTCTTCTCTCAAGCTCATCGAGACCACCGATCTCCTTGAACCACTTGAGCGTCTGCTGCATCACGTAGATCTGGAATACAGGGGGCGTGTTGTAGGAGTCAGCGTGATCAACGTGGGTCTGGTAGTCGAGGATCTTCGGGATAGCGCGACCGGTCTTGCCGAGGGCGTCCTTACGTACGATCACAAAGGTGACACCGGCGGGGGCGATATTCTTCTGTGCACCACCATAGATGCAGATGTACTTGGAGAAGTCGATGTGACGGGTGAAGATGTCAGAGGACATATCAGCGATCAGTGGCACACCAACCTCAGGATCCTCACGCAGCTCCGTACCATAGATGGTGTTGTTGGAGGTAAAGTGGAGGTAGTCGTACTCGTCCGGTGAGAGCTTCGGGAGCTCGGGGTAGAAGGTGTAGTTGGCATCACGGCTGCTGGCGACAACCTCAGCATCGCCGACTACCTGAGCCTCCTCGATAGCCTTGTGGGCCCAGTTGCCGGTATCGACATAGGCAGCCTTTTTCTTCAGGAAATTGACCGCGTGAGCATAAAACTGCAGGCTGGCACCTCCGCCGAGGAAGAAGACCGTGTGTGTGTCAGGGATCTCAAGCACCTCCTTGAAGAGTGCTGTGGTCTCAGCGAGCGTGTCTTGGAAGGTCTTGCTACGGTGGGAGATCTCGATCAGGGAGAGATCTGTGCCGTTGTAATTGAGTACCGCACGAGCGGCCTCCTTGATAACACCCTCATCCAGGATACATGGTCCTGCAGTGAAATTGTGCTTTTTCATGACGATTGTAAAGTTGCTTTGAAAAGTGATTGAATGTTGTTCTTGTTACTCTTATGGTCCAAAGATATGTATTATTTTTGAAGTTAACACGGATTTGTAGGTATTTTTCTTCATACTCGCCTTCTCTGTTCATTACAGAAGGGTTTTATCCCTGTGCGATCGTTTCCCGAGGAGTGAGGTATGAAGCTTTTTCCCTTGATGTAATCCGCTAACTCTTACCTGCAATTTTGCAGCTACAGAAGTGTCAGAATTGGAAGTAGATAAAGGGCTGTACCCCAGCGCTCCTGAACTGCGTGAGGATCACTAATACTGCTGCAAAGAGTAGTGTCTGAGCCCAGAGGGGAGCCCTATCTACACTGCCCTGGAGCGACGCCCGCCACCTGTCTGGGCAAAAGTGAAGCAAGAAGCCAGTGACGATGAGAGCTGTCACCATCCGATATCCCGCAAAGAATTGTGGTATCACCTCAGGGTGGAACTCCTGCGTGATCATCGTCAGCATATCCCACACACCATTGATCGACCCCATACGGAAGAAGATCCACGTGAAGCAGACGAAGTGAAAGGTGATGATCACGGAGACGACCCGCCATACCGGGCTCATCTCCTCTCCTGTGCGACCCAGTCTGGGGAAGAGTCCTATGAAAAACTTGTGTACCGCGAGCGCCACTCCGTGCATAGCGCCCCAGAGGACGAAACGGATATTGGCTCCGTGCCACAGCCCCCCAAGGAGCATGGTGATGAGGAGGTTGATGTAGGTACGGATCTTCCCTTTCCTATTCCCTCCCAGCGAGATGTAGACGTAGTCCCTCAGCCAAGAGGAGAGAGAGATGTGCCAGCGTCGCCAAAACTCTGTGATCGTGGCCGACTTGTAGGGGAAGTCAAAGTTGGTATTGAAGTGGTACCCCATCCAAAGTGCCAGTCCGATGGCGATGTCGGAGTAGCCGGAGAAGTCGCAGTAGATCTGCAGCGCATAGCCGTAGACACCCATTAAGTTCTCAAACCCGCTGTAGAGTAACGGCTGATCAAAGACACGGTCGACAAAGTTTAGCGATATATAGTCTGAAATCACCCCTTTCTTAAGCAGTCCACAGAGGATCAGAAACAGCCCTCGACCGAAGTCATCCCGACTCACCCTAGGGATCCTATGGATCTGCGGGATGAAGTCGACCGCTCGGACAATCGGGCCGGCTACCAGCTGCGGGAAGAAGGATATGTAGAATAGGTAGTCAATCCATCGCCTGAGCGGCTCTATCTTTCCCCGATATATGTCGATCACATAGCTTAGGGACTGAAAGGTAAAGAAAGAGATACCCACAGGCAGAAAGATGTCAAAGTGACGCCCCTCCGGTGTCGCTCCGAGGAGTGGAGCAAAGGAGTCGTAGAGGAAATTCGTGTACTTGAAGTAGCAGAGTAGTCCGAGGTCGAGGAGCAGGCTGAGGATCAGCCAGCACTTCTTTCCCGACCAGCTTTCGCTCCGTGCTATCTGCCGACCAATGATGAAGTCTGTCGTCGCTAAGAGGATTAGGAGGACAAAGTAGACTCCGCTGGAGAGATAGTAGAAGTAGAGGGAGAAGAGCACCACCCAGATCGTCCTCGGGAGATGGCGCTTGCGGAGCAGATAGAATACCGGGACAAAAAGGAGGAAGAGGACCAGGAAAAGACCGCTATTGAAGAGAAGTGGGGAGGTCGGGTCGTAGCTCAGTAACCCTATGATTTTTTGCCACATGGGATGTGTTAGTTGATCATTACGCGGGAGCCGAGGTAGCGCTTATAGTCCTTAGCGAGAGCATCGGCTATGGAGTTTCCGAGGGATTTATAGCCCTCGGTGGTGAGGTGGATCCGGTCACCCTGGAGTAGCCCCTCGGAGACTAATCTGTCTGCTCCTCTCTCCCCGCCGAATATTTCGAATGTATCGATGTATCCAACGCCCAGAGCCTTTGCCTCCTCTACTATGGAGCGTGAGACCAGCTTGACATTGGGATTAGAAGCGGTCAGACCTCGACGGCGGGAGACATAGCACATGACCGGAGTGGATAGGACGATTTTAGCCTCCGGACAGCTTTTTCTCAATTGGTCGACAAGGCTTCTCACAGACGCCCTTACCGCTGATGAGTTGACACGCCCCATAGCATCGTTGGTACCGAGGGAGAGGATGATCAGGTCCGGCTTCAGCTTAGACAAGGAGCTGGTAAAGTGATCCTTCAGGTAGGTCTGGTAGGTAGCCCCATTGTGTCCCAGAGTATGCACGGTCACGCCCGGAGCCCGACTCTCTAGGCTCGCACCATAAAAGGTCGCTCCTGCCGGGATCACCAGCTTAGTAGATGTGACGCTGCGCTTAAGGTCGAGGGTATCCGTCTCGCAGAAGCCTGCGGTAAGGAGGGAGAATGGGCGTCGAGGCGAGTTGGACCAGTCTCCGGAGAGGGAGAAGGCTCTGTCATTGGGACTATGGAATACGATTACCCGGTCAAAACGGATCCCATCGCTCGTGGAGAGAGTCACCTCCTGAGGTCTGGAGACGATAGACCGCATCTCAATCCCTGTGGGACCTTCGCCTGCATAGGATCTGCGGGTGATCTGATCGGTCGCATAGCCGCCCCGTCTTCCTTGCAGCCTCATATGGTGGGGCTCGTTGGTCCCTAGTAACCGGTAGGGGGCGATCAGTCCCGGTCCGGAGAGCCCAAACTGTCGGCCGAAGTATTCCCTGATCGGCATCGTGAAGAAGCCCGCCTGTACATGCGAGTCGCCTAAGTGCAGGACGATGGTATGATCATCTCCGCCAGGTGTCGAGCATCTCTGCCATATGGGATCAAGGTAGCCACGAGGTGCTATCACCCGTACTGCACGCTCTTGTCTGTAGAGGTCATGCTGAGACTCCTGTTGAGCCTTCAGCAATGCCCCTGAGCCGAGCAACAACGGAACGATCGCCTGGAGTAGTAGGAAAAGGCGGATAGGGTAGTGAGACCGCATAAACTTCAGATGGAGTCCTTCTTTGCTGTGCCTTCTTGAGGAAATGTGGTCGGAGAGCTACTCTGCTGCTTCAGGGTGTCACTCTTGGCTTCTGCGCACTTTGCTCCCTTGCCTTTTGTCGGGAGGAGTGATTCCTCTAGGGGAGCCTCAGCTACCTGACGAGTCACTTGATCAATGGGAATCTCCACCAGGTCTTGTACCAGTCGCTTGGAGATCTCTCGACCACCTGCAGAGCTGAGGTGCGTATAGTCCTTTGCCGCCCAGCCCTTCGACACAAAGCTCCGTATCCCGCCCATCGATCGTATGGTGCCATAGGTATTGAAGAAAAGGGCGTGGTACTTCTTTGCTAATCGCTCCTGTATCTCTACCATTCGTGGCACGCCGGGAAGTGTGTAGACTTCGCCGTCATACTTCTGACCTCGGTCGGAAATAGAGATAATCAGGAAGATCGCCTCAGGATAGATATCATGGAGACATGAGAGCACCCGATCCATCCCCTTGTAGTAATAACCATAGTCATTATGGACGTCCTTGGGACTTACCACGTTGAGTCCATAGGAGAGGACGATCAAGTGGTAAGGTCGGATGCGATGGAGGTCCTCTGAGAGACTTGGGGAGACTGCACCCAGCTGTAGACCAGAGGAGCCTCTCAGGCTCATATTATCCACTCGTACGCCTCTGTCTCCGTCCATACAGATACCATAGAGTCTGCTGCTCTCAGCCTTGGAAAAGTCGAGACGAAGCGACGATACCTGTCGTCCCACTTTCACACTATGCAGCCTGCCTCCCGTTGATGGAAGAAGTATCTGCGTGGGTGCATCACCATTCACTGTGGAGCTTATCAGCAGGCTATCCTCCGATGTGTAGAGGAGAGTCGCTTGGTCGACCGGTTGCCTATTCTCGTAGATCACCTCTGCCTCGCCGACTGCCTGCTGGTAAGATCCTGTGATCAGGAAGTGGTTGCCACGCGGGTGCTTAAGGGCATTGTCATCCTCCCACGATCCTGAGAAGCGGTGCTTGATCGTCTGTCTGAAGCGTGCCGTGACGGAGGTGAGCGGCACGTAGCCGACTCCTCCACCGCCATAGCGTGCCTGTAGAGCCTCGCGGAAGTGCTCGACTAATATATCTCCCTCGATGAAGGAGTCCCCGAGGAAAGCTACATTGACCTGGTGATCTCCCGCTTGCGTGAGGGTCTCTCTCAGTCGAGTGAGTGCTGATCCATCCGAGTAGTCGATCAGTCCCGCGGGGAGCAGTCCGGCAGAGATCGGCTCCATAACGCTGTCCACTTGCAGAGTGTCGGCTGTCACCTCGGCCTCCTCACGCTCGAGGCTGTCACGCCTCATCGCCTCTGCCAGCAGTGGGTCCTCTAGGGGTGTATCAGCCCCCTGAGCCACCTCTCCTCCCGGTGTGGGGAAGAGGTCGCTCAGAGGGTTGAACACCTTGACCCCAATGGAGGGAAAGAGCTCTCTGAGGGTAAGTGTTACCCCAAAGGCAAGTCCGGAAGCTGCGAGGAGGAGAAGTACGGACTTGAGTATCTGATGGTCTCCTCTACTCATCTATAAGTCACTTCTCTTCCAGGGTATGACTGGATTGGCCCCTGAGGTAAGCCTGATACTCCGGGCTGGCGGCACCACGTCCCTCCTTTACCTCCTTATTTAGGACAGTACGCATGTAGTAGTAAGCGATGACCCCGGAGATCAAGCTACCGAGCAGGATGCCGAGCTTGGCGTCATTGAGGTACTCAACACCGATATCGCCGAGCGATGCGGGGTATGCAAGAGTCGCTACAAAGAGTGATACGGTAAAGCCGATCCCGGCAAACATACCCACGCCCAGCAGGTTTCGCTTAGTCATACCGGGAGGGAAGCTGACCACACCAAGCTTTGTGAAGAGCCAAGTAAAGAGGAAAATACCGAGTGGCTTGCCGACCACGAGACCCAGCATCACTGCGAAGGGGACACCGCCTGCAAAGTCGCTCAGAGGCACATCGCCAAGGGCGATCCCGGCATTGGAGAAGGCGAAGAGTGGTAGCACGACATAATTCACGAAGGGGCTGATATTGACATTCATCCGCTGCACCGGACTCACCACCTTAGATGAGGTGTCGCGGATCTGAGTGAGTATGTCGAGCTGAGGAGCAGACATATAGACCCTATTCTTGCTATGCGACACAGGGTAGGTGTCGAAGTGTTGCCTTGCCACATTGATCTGATCCATCAGATCCTTCGGTACACCCATCGGGACGTAGGGCACGCAGAAGGCAAGCAGGACACCGGCGATCGTCGTGTGTATCCCACCATGGAGGAAGCAGAGCCACACGAGGAAGAACATAAGGTAGTAAAACCACTGCCTGTACACCCCTTTCTGACCACAGAAACGGGTGAAGATCAGCAGTGCTGCGGCGATCAGCAGCGGGAAGACAGCCAGTCCCCCTGAGTAGAAGATCGCAATGACAAGGATCCCTCCGATATCGTCCACGACGGCAAGAGCCATCAGGAATACCTTCAGCGTCGTGGGGACACGGCTACCGAGTAGACCGAGAGCAGCAAGGGAGAAGGCGATATCTGTCGACATCGGGATGGCGGCACCTCTCAGCACGGTGGAGTTGCCGCTCTCCACGAGAGCGAAGCAGGCGACCGGTACCAACATACCGCCGATAGCTGCAAGGACCGGTAGGTTTGCTGTCTTGAAGTCCGATAGTGATCCGCCCACCATCTCGTGCTTGATCTCCAGTCCCACAGAGAAGAAGAAGAAACACATCAGGGCGTCGTTGATAAACTCCCCTATATTCATCGTCCTCCCGTGGTGGCTAAAGACCTGCCAGTCTCCTATCTGGAGGTTGATCGGTGTAGTTAGGAAGGAGAAGTAGTAGTCACTCCATGGTGAGTTGGCTAAGATGAGTGCCAGCACAGTGGCACCGAAGAGATAGACAGCGGGATTGACCCCCTTGAGGAAGCCGAGCATCGAGTTACCATCGCTTCGCCTATAGGAAGTGCGTTTAGTCATTTCGTTCTTGATATAGAGTATCTTGATGTTACTTATTGACCTTTACCTGATGAGTGGGAGGGAGTAGCTTATTGCGCTCCTCCACTGCTCCGATCATCCGCTCTGCCACGTGGCGGAATGCGAGCCCCGACACCGTCTCTCGGAGGGCAACCGGCTTCCCCTCGTCACCTCCCTCTCGTACGCTCTGCACAAGAGGGATCTGTCCTAGCAGCGTACTGCCAGTGAGCTCTGCCAGAGCCTCTCCACCGCCCTCTCCGAAGATGTGGTACCGATGATCCGGTAGCTCAGCAGGGGTAAACCACGACATATTCTCCACCACACCGAGGATCGGTACCGACACCTGATCCAGACGGAAGAGGTTGATCGCCTTGATCGCATCGTCTGTAGCTACGCTCTGTGGGGTAGTCACGATGACTGCCCCGGTGATTGGAAGCGTCTGTACCAGTGTCAGCTGTATGTCCGATGTACCGGGAGGCAGGTCGATGAGGAGATAGTCCAGCTCTCCCCAGTTGCCCTCGCGGATCAGTTGCCCGAGGGCATTGGAAGCCATTGAGCCGCGCCATGCGAGTGCTTGGTCGGAGTCGACAAAGTGTCCGATGGAGAGTGCCTTGACGCCATAGACCTCTGCCGGGTGGATCAGCTCCTTGCCGTCCACCTCATCGAGCCAAGGCCTATACTCCTGCACCCCAAGCATACGGGGGATGGAGGGACCGAAGATATCCGCATCCAGCAGTCCCACGCTATACCCAAGTGCAGCCAGTGACACAGCTAGGTTGGTAGTCACTGTGCTCTTTCCCACACCCCCCTTGCCGGAGGCGATAGCGATGATATTCTTGACACCCTGCAGGGGCGGCTCCTCGTTGGTAGTGGGGGTCGGCTCAGGGAATAGGGGAGTGATCTCCACCTCCAGGTCGGGCGAGATCTCTCGCTTCAGCGCCGCCTCTGCTGCCCTCAGGACACTCTTGTGGAAGGGGTCGCGGCTTTTCTTGAAGCGGATCGAGAGGGAGACCTTATTCTCCTCTATCCTGATATTGTCTTCCACCATTCCAGAGGAGACGATATCCGACTCCTCGCCAGGATATCGGACCTCCTTAAGTGCTTCCCGGATCAGTGCCGGGTATAGTGTGATATATGGCATCTCTATTCTTACGATTTATTCTTCTTTGCTTCCTTTGCCCACCACCTCTGACCTCCGGGACCGACCAAAGCTCCTATAGCTATCCTGCTCGATCTCTACCTCCGGCTCGATAGGCTCATCCGGTAGGTGATCCAGTAGCAGTCGGAGGTACTTGATCGAGATCCCTCGAGCGATCCACTGCTGCTCATAGTACGTCTGGATCGTCCGAAGAGGGGAGTCAGCGGTGGCCTCGCTACCCACGTCTGTCATTCGCTTATCGATTGTCAGACCATTGACCTCAGCCACGGCCTCGGTGTAGCTAAAGAGAAACTGCGAGTCGGTCTTCAGGTGAAGCACTGACGGCTCTGCCAGGATCTGACGATACATAGTCAGAAATCGGGGTGAGGTAAGTCGACGCCTGCTCTTACGCATCTGCGGGTCGGGGAAGGTAAGCCATATCTCAGATATCTCCCCCGGAGCAAAAAAAGTGTCCAAAAACTCGATCTCAGCTCTTAGGAAGCGAACATTCTCCAGTCCCTCCTCGTCCGCAGCCTTGGCTCCGGCCCAGAGACGATTCCCCTTGATGTCCATCCCGATGAAGTTGTGGTCGCGATAGGTCCGACCGAGCTCTACGGTATACTCACCTCTACCACAGCCGAGCTCCAGTACGATGGGAGCACCATTGTGGAAGACCTCATCAGACCAATGCCCCTTGTGGGGAAAGTTCATCCCCTCCCTCCGAAGTGTCTCGAAGGGGTACTGCAGGACGTTGGTCAGCCGGTCGATCTCGGCAAATTTCTCAAGCTTGCTTTTGCTCATTCTCCTTTAAGGGCAAATTACGAATGTGTAAAGGTACCAAAATAGCGGGTCTTGAGCTTGAGAGAAAGGGCAGGTCCTTACTTACTTCTGATCCGAAATCCTCAGAGCGCGATCTAATACCGATATTAGCTCACAGCTTTACCGATATTAGACGCGACTAATATCGGTAATAGATTTGTCCTCTCGTTATCACACAAAAAAAGACCCACAGGCGGAAACCTGTAGGTCTTTTGACTTAAGGGATGAGCTGAAGTTAAATCACCTCAGATCCCTCTCTAAGGGAAAAGGCTGACTATCACACCTCCTCGAAGTCAGCATCCTTGACATCTCCCTCGCCGGTGTTGTCCGTGGATGAGTTGTCTCCGGCAGTGGGGCCTGAGGTGGCCTGCTGACCAGCGCCCGAGGCACCCTGCTGACTATCAGCACCCTGCTGGCCATACATCTGAGCCGAGAGACCCTGGAAGATTGTATTCAACTCCTCCATTGCTGAGTCAATGCCGGCAATGTCCTGAGCCTTGTGCGCCTCCTTAAGCTTGCTGAGTGAAGCCTCGATCTTGGACTTCTCATCCGCAGGGATCTTGTCACCAAGATCCTTGAGCTGATTCTCAGTCTGGAAGATTACACTATCGGCCTGATTGAGCTTATCGATCTTCTCCTTCTCCTTCTTATCGTTGTCGGCATTGGCCTCTGCCTCTGCCTTCATACGATCGATCTCCTCCTGAGAGAGACCACTGGAGGCCTCGATGCGGATCTTCTGCTCCTTGCCGGTCCCCTTGTCGCGAGCAGACACGTTGACGATACCATTGGCATCGATGTCGAAGGTCACCTCGATCTGAGGCACGCCACGCTTGGCAGGGAGGATGCCATCAAGATTGAATTTTCCGAGCGACTTATTGTCCTTCGCCATTGGGCGCTCGCCCTGGAGCACATGGATCTCTACGGAGGGCTGGTTGTCAGCTGCGGTGGTGAAGACCTGAGACTTCTTGGTCGGGATAGTGGTATTGGCATCGATCAGCCGCGTCATCACACCGCCCATAGTCTCGATACCGAGAGAGAGTGGGGTGACATCGAGTAGGAGGACATCCTTCACATCTCCGCTGAGTACACCACCCTGGATAGCAGCACCGAGTGCGACGACCTCATCGGGGTTGACTCCCTTGGAGGGCTCTTGGTTGAAGAGCTTCTTCACCAGATCCTGGATAGCAGGGATACGGGTTGATCCACCCACGAGGATGACATCATTAATGTCTGAGGCAGAGAGGCCTGCGTCTGCCAGTGCCTTATTCACCGGCTCGATGCATCGCTGGATGATGTTGTGGCAGAGCTGCTCAAACTGAGCCCTTGTCAGGGTCTTCACCAAGTGCTTTGGTACATTATCCACAGAGGTAATGTAGGGGAGGTTGATCTCCGTGGAGGTGGTGCTGGAGAGCTCGATCTTTGCCTTCTCTGCGGCGTCCTTTAGGCGCTGCAGAGCCATCGGATCCTTGCGGAGATCGACATTCTCAGTGCTGAGGAAGTCGTCGGCCAGCCAGTCCATGATGGCGTGATCGAAGTCGTCACCACCGAGGTGGGTGTCTCCATTGGTACTCTTCACCTCGAAGACCCCGTCGCCCAGCTCAAGGATGGAGATATCGAACGTACCGCCACCCAAGTCAAAGACGGCAATATTCATATCCTTGTTGCTCTTGTCGAGACCGTAGGCGAGAGCAGCGGCAGTAGGCTCATTGACGATACGACGCACGTTGAGCCCGGCGATCTCACCGGCCTCCTTGGTCGCTTGGCGCTGAGAGTCGCTGAAGTAAGCGGGTACAGTGATGACCGCCTCTGTCACAGCCTCACCAAGGTAGTCCTCCGCTGTCTGCTTCATCTTCTGGAGGATCATAGCGGAGATCTCCTGAGGCGTGTACATCTGACCATTGATATCTACCTGAGGCAGGTCATTGCCACTCGACACGACCTTGTAGGGCATACGAGATGCCTCCTTCTCTATCTGGGAATATCTCTCACCCATGAAGCGCTTGATAGAGTAGACTGTGTTTTGAGGATTGGTGATTGCCTGACGCTTGGCAGGGTCTCCCACCTTGCGCTCACCACCATCCACAAAGGCGACCACGCTCGGTGTGGTCCTTTTGCCCTCGCTATTTGTAATCACGACGGGCTCCTTATTCTCGAGTACAGCCACACAGGAGTTGGTTGTACCTAAGTCGATTCCGATAATCTTTCCCATTGTATCTTGTATATGAAATTAGTTTGTTGTCTATTAGTCAGTATCGTCCTCTCGCGGTGAGAGGTCTGCACCCTCATATGTACAAACCCTATGCCAAGTCTGTCTACGAGTTACTGATGGCGGTACAATGTGTCACGTCGGTAGGCGTTTTGCAATCCTCTGAGGCAGGTATGATACAAGATATGGCGGGTGTCGGACCACTTGGTCTGACACCCGCCATAAACTTAAGTATGGAGGGAAGTACTTCCCACCACTATCTCAAGGGGATCTGGATCACTTCTTGAGGTCGAGTCCGGAGCCGGCCTTGAACTTTACAGACTTGCGAGCAGCGATGTGCATCTTCTTGCCAGTCTGAGGGTTGATACCGGTACGAGCGGCACGCTCGCTTGTGGAGAATGTACCAAAGCCGATGATGGTCACCTTCTCGTCCTTCTTCATAGCCTCTGCGATAACGTCGCAGAAAGCATTAACAGCCTTCTTGGCATCAGCCTTGGTGAGCTCAGCCTTCTGGGCAACTGCCTCAATGAATTCGGTCTTGTTCATGGTAAAGTAATATGGTTATAAAACGTGTAAAAAATTGATGCTTATGTAAGTAGTAGGGAGCCGGACTGCTAACGCACTCAATGTGAAATCCCTTCTACATGCTCAAATGTAGGAACTTTTATTGAAATACAATATAAATCATCACAAAAAGGACGTCGAAATCGCTTTTTCGTCCCATTTATCAGTCCTACTATGCCATTTTGTGTGATAAAGATGACAATATCGGACTTTACTATCTGCATATCCGTCTGCTGATAAGCCCTGAAATAGACCGCTAAGGCACCCCCCTGAGGGTGGTATGATCTATTGCAGGGTTAGAAATTATGTCGTACCTTTGCGTTACACTTCTGGGAGGGCTTTCAGAGGTGATATGGTGCCCATAGCTCAGTTGGTAGAGCGCTGGATTGTGGTTCCAGATGTCGAGAGTTCGAACCTCTTTGGGCACCCTACTGAGACTTTACATTCGTTTGTAGAGTCTCTTTTTTTGCTTCTGACAAAATACAGAGTGGCAGCGTCTCGGAATGAGGCGCTGCCACTCTGCTTTACGCTGTAGCTCCTTACTTCTTGGCGGAGTCTACTCTCTGGATGAGGTCATCGATGGCTGCCTTGAGCTGGAGGTCATTGTCGGTGAGGAAGTCTTCGGGGGAGTTGTAGACTGTGATCTCAGGATAGATGGCACGATTCTCTCGGGGTAGGTTGTCCGTCCCGGTCATCGTCACCTGTGGGATACCGAAGACGAGATCTTCATTGACCTGCGTCTCCCACCATACGGCAGTCATGGTGCCGGCAACGGGGGTGCCGACCAGCTTGCCGAGCTTCAGAGTCTGGTATGTCCATGGGGTCCCGTATGCATCGGAGTAGTTGTCCTCGCTCACCAGCATATTGGACGGCTTGTACCACTGCATAAAGGGCTCTGAGCCGATGTACTGCCCTCTCGGCTGGAAGCGTGCGTACTCCTTACCGCTCAGCAGGATCGCTACATCATTGTGCAGCCAGCCACCGCCATTGTGACGTGTGTCCACGACGATCGCATCGCAGCCGCGGTACTTACCCAGCATCTTGCTGAATACCCGGCGGAAGGACTCGCTGTCCATTCCCTCGATGTGGACATAGCCGACACGACCATTGCTCCACTTCTCGGTGAGAGCTGCCCGGCGGTCTACCCAGCGGTCGTACAGGAGAGAGGACTCCTTACCGAGTGAGATGGGGACGACAGACTCCTCGACTTCCTTGCCACTCTCGTCCCTGAGGGTCACGACCGTACGCTGTCCGGTGAGACCATTCAGATAATGCTCTATAGGGAGTTCCTTGGAGATGGTGGTGCCATTGATCTTGAGGACGATGACGCCCGGCTTGGCAATCGACTTGGCGCGGTCGAAGGGACCACCCACGATCACCTCCGCGATCTTAGCTCCCTCGCCTTCGTAGCTGTCATCGTAGAAGAGTCCGAGTGAAGCGGTCCGAATGGTGGAAGCACCACCGAAGTAACGCATACCGGTGTGGGAGCCATTGAGCTCTCCGAGGAGCTCGCTGCAGAGCTCGGCGAAGTCATAATTGTTATTGATGTAGGGCAGGATCTCACGATAGCTTTCGGAGTAGCCCCTCCAGTCTACACCGTGGAGATTAGCGTCGTAGAACTTATTCTCCACCTGGCGAACCATATGGTCGTAGATGTATGCCCGCTCCTTAGCTGGGGAGTACTCAAAGCGTGCAGAGTAGGTGAGGGGAGTGATGTCCCTGCCCTCGATCTTCTTGAAGCCATTGTAGCCAAAGAGGTAGAGGGTCTTCCCATCCTTGCTCATTTCCAGAGAGCCGCTGCCGGTGTCGCCGACGATCTCCTTAGTCTCCTTCTCTGCGAGGTCGAGACAGTAAAGGTTGGTCGTACCGTCGAAGGAGGCGAGGTAGTAGAACTTGTCTCCCTCCGGAGTCACGGCGAAGTCAGACTGAGAGCCACTCGTACGGGTGATGCGGACGATACGCTTATCTCGATTGGAGAAGTCGAAGACGAGAGGCTTTACCTTGTCCTCATCCTTGCTCTTCTTGTCCTTCTTTCCCTTTTTCTTCTTGTCCTTGTCGCTCTTGTCTGCACTCTCCTTCTTCTCGTCCTTGTCCTTCAGGAGCACCTCCCGCTCCTCCTTGTCGAGTAGGAAGCGGTCGTATGCGTCCTGATCAAGGAACATCAGGTAGATGTCCGTCTGAGAGCCCCAGGAGCCGTGGCTGCGGTAGCCGGCGTAGTCACAGTAGTAGGCGATGGCTTTTCCGTCGAGGACAAAGCGTGCACCGATGGCATTGTATCCGGTCTCGGTGAGATTGACCAGCTCACCAGTACCATCCGCCTTGGCGAGAGCAACATCGGCGTTATTCCAGCCACCATTGCCCATAAAGTTGGTCAGGATGTACCTAGAGTCGGGACTCCAGGTAAACCACTGGTCTCCATCGGAGTAGGAGTAGTTGTACTTCTTATTAAGCACCTCGGTGCTCTTCCCGCTGGCAAGGTCGAGACAGTACACTGCCGCACGATCCCTTAGGTAGGCGATCTTCTTGCCATCGGGGCTGAAGACCGGCTGGAAGGCAGGCACCTCCTTCTCGTGGGTTAGCTTCTTCTCCTCCAGCTCGGTAGCGTAGGTAAAGGTCTTTTCATCAGGGCGCTTGATGGTGGTCTGATAGAGATTCCACTGATCCTCACGCTCTGAGGAGTAGACGAGGGTCCGCCCATCGGGGCTGAAGGTCAGGTCACGCTCCTGCTCCGGAGTATTGGTGATCCGCTTCGTGGTGCCGTACTCAATATTGGCGACGTAGACATCACCATGGACGATGAAGGCGTACTCCTTGTCATTGGGAGAGAGCTTTGCTTCTGAAGCCCCGCTTCTGTAGGCCACATAGAGTTTCTCCTGCTTGCTGTTGTCGGCAATTACCTGCACCGGAAGCTGCTTGGCCTCTCCGCCCTTGGGCATGTAGTAGAGCCGGCCATTCCAGGAGAAGGCGATGTTGCCACTATTGTCCATTGAGAGGTTGCGGACCGGGTGCTTCTTAAAGTTGGTCAGCTGGGTCGGGCGGGTCGGGTCAGCGAGAGTGGCACGGTAGACATTGAAGTTACCATCCCGCTCACTCAGGAAGAGGAAAGCCTCCTCGCCCGGGAGCCAGATGGCATTGCGATCCTCGCCCTCGAAGGCAGTGATCTTGGCATACTTGCCCATATTGCCATCCGGAGTCCACATCCATATATCTCTGGCGACGGGAGACTTGTGATGCTTCCTTAGAGGATCCTCGTAGCCCTTGAAGTCGGTAAAGAGGATCCGTCCATCGGTGCGATTGATCGACGGCATCTTCATCGTAAATGCAGAGAAGAGGTGTGGCCGCCCACCTGTGGTCTTGATCCGGTAGACCTGAGAGAAGGAGCCACCGGGGAAGATGCCCGACTCCTTAGTGGTGCGATAGCCACACTCGTAGAGGATGGTCTCGTTGTCTAAGAAGGCGACCGGCGTTTGTGTCTTGCCATTGATGTAGGTCAGCTTCCTTGCCTGACCGCCCTGACGAGAGGTGAGGTAGACGTGGAAGGTGCCGAACTCCCGGTCAGACGAGAAGGCGATGCTCTGTCCATCTGGGCTCCAGACCGGGGCCGTGTCGTACGCAGGATTGGACGTAATCTGTGTGGCGATGCCACCGCTCACCGGTACGGTGAAAATATCCCCTTGGTAGGTAAAGGCGACTACCTTTCCATCGGGGCTTAGGGCGGTGTTCCTGATCCATCCCGCATCCTCCGCCTGTCCCAGGGCAGCGAGGGGGGCTGCCAGTGTCAGGAAGGACACTGCAAGCAGCTTCATGGTTTTGTCCATAAATTAGGAGTAATATTGAATGAAATAAAAGTAGTCAGATCGTTTCTCAGATCACGTAGATGAGCTCACAGAAAAATCCCACCAGCACAGGCACCAAGATATTTGTTACTATGCCGTGGAAGATAGAGGGGATCGTGTAGCTGGCACCTACAGACTTCTGCACTACAGGGAGACAGACGTCAGCGCTGTTGGCTCCGCAGAGAGAGATCGACGCCATAGGTCCGATCTTCTTTCCTAAGAGAGGGACCATCAGGAGGGCGGTCGCCTCTCGTATAATATTTGAGATCAGGGCGACGGTCGCGAGTGAGGCAGCACCATAGGATCCGATGATGATACTCGAGAGAGAGTACCACCCGAGACCAGCACCAATGGCGGCACCCTCCAGCCCAGTGATGCTGGGAGTAAATAGGGTCATAAAGGCGGCTCCGCAGATGCTACCGATGCAGGTGAAGACGGGAAGCGTCCAGATGATCCACGGCATCTTGAGCATAAGCTTCACTTTCTCCATATCGGTACCTAAGTTTAGCCCGATGACGAAGAGGAGGATGTAGATCACAAACATTGAGGTCCGTGAGTCGAGTAGGATCGCGGGGACGTTGTCTCCCATAAAGTATCCTACAAGTCCGCCGCCGATGAGGCAGGCAAAGATGATCAGACTGTCTTTCATTGCTTATGTGATGGCTGATTTTTCTTTTCCATATACTTCCCGATGAATCGCCACATCCCCCATCCGAGCAGGACGCTACAGACCACTGCCCCAATAGTGAGCAAGAGGGCTGAGATACCGATCTGGCCGAGCGAATTGATCGCATCGTGGTCGTTGCCAATCTCAATACCAAGCAGGAAGAGAAGGATGCAGATAATGACGGAGGAGAGCCAAGAGGGGACTGTGAGCCTCTTGGATCGTCGGTTGATCAGTGCCCCGATGAGCATGCCGACCGCAAATGAAGCAACGATGATGATCGTGTCCATATCATTACAAGTAAAGTTTGTAGCACCCTTTTGCGGCACCATCTCCGAGCCCGGGGAGAGGGGGAGGCGAAGGCACGCTTAAGGATGCATGTGTAGATGTGCTTAAGAGCTACGCGACTGAGCTATTCTAAATCAAAGGTTGCAAAGAGCCATAGACCCTTTGCGACGGTCAAATGTACTAAAAGAAACGAAAAACTACCGCTTGTGCAGGATGCTATTGAGTACACGGACAGAGGAGACAAGGGTCCCCATCTCTGTGTAAATCTCCACATCCCAGAGGTGAGTCGAGCGTCCGCGGTGGATGATCTTTGCCTTGGCCGTCAGTGTATTGCCGAGCCGGGCTGAGTGCACGTGGCTACCACTCACCTGCATTCCCACCATCGTCTCATCCTGGCTCAGCAGGTAGACCGACCCGTAGCCGGCTATTGTCTCAGCGAGAGCGAGGGAGGCACCGCCATGGAGGATCCCCATAGGCTGGCAGGTGCGTCGGTCGACCGGCATCGTACACTCCACGTAGCCCTCCTCGAGGAGAGTGCACTTCATCCCGAGTGTCTCCATGAGGGTATCCTTCTGCATCGCATTGATGAAGTCCACCTCAGGATGCGCAGCGGACTGCTCCGGATGCAATACATATTTATTAAGTAGGTGCTGGATCCCCTCCTCCGTATTGGAGGTAGTGACGTAGTCGGCCACCTGCTTGACCATCTCATTGGCATTAGCCATCGCCACTCCCAGTCCGGCAGCCTGGAGCATCGGGATGTCGTTATTGGCATCACCGACGGCGATCACCTGGCTTCGCTCGATCCCCATCTCGGACATGAGGAAGCTGAGCGCCTTCCCCTTGTCCACGTAGGGACTCATCGCCTCGATGAAGGTCGGACCGGAGAGGATCGCATTAAGCTTTCCCCTAAATCGCTCCTGCAGCTCTATAGCTAGCTTGCCGATCACCTCTGGGTCGCCGGCGATGCCACACTTGTAGGGGTCTCTCACAAGTGCTTCTTTGAGGTTGGGCACCTGGCGTATCGGCATCCCATTGTCGACCTGGCTCTCCTGGCGGACATAGGGGCTGTCAGCATCCTCGGTGATGATCTCGTGGCGGGTGTAGGTCATCATCGTCACGGGGTACCCCTTGAGGAAGTCGTAGAGCTCTCCGACCGTCTCCCGTGAGATGGTCGACCGGGTGAGGACATCGTTGTCGATGCACGAGGTGATCTTGGCACCATTGTAGGAGATAATATACCCACCATACTTCGCAAGCTGGAGCTGATCCGCAATATGCTCGCAACCAAAGGTCGGTCTCCCCGACACTAATGCGACGGTCATGCCCATCTCGAGGATTTCTCGGATGGCATTGGCTGTAGCGGGGGTGATCTGCTTGTCGTCCGTCACTAACGTACCATCGAGGTCGACGGCAAAGAGGAGGTACTTCAGAGGATCTCTTGTAGAGCTATACTTGGGGTTAAGTATGCGTGGTGTCTTGGCCGATGCTGGCATAGGTTATGTGAGATTTATAGTGATAGTATATTGAGCACTCGGTAGTCCTCCTCGCTGATCGTCTTGGCACCCTTGATGGCACTGGAGAATGGGATGTAGACGACCCTATTGTCTCGGATACCGACCATAATATTGCGCTGTCCATCGAGGAGTGCATCGACAGCAGCGACCCCTAAGCGACTGGCTAAGATACGGTCGCCTGCGACGGGACTGCCACCGCGCTGGATGTGCCCAAGGATCACAGCCCGAGCCTCCCACTGAGGGTGCGACTCGTGGATCCTCTCGATTAGTGCCTGAGCGCCTCCGGTGGCGGGACTCTCGGCCACGAGGACGATGGCAGAGTTCTTTGTCTTCCGGAACCCATTCTCGACCATCCAGTTCATCTGATCCATTGAGCTCTTAAACTCCGGTATCACCGCTACCTCGGCTCCGCTGGCGATGGCACCATTGAGTGCTAAAAAACCCGCATCACGTCCCATCACCTCTACGATGAAGAGGCGGTTGTGCGAGCTGGCTGTGTCGCGTAGCTTGTCGACTGCGTCCATGATCGTATTGAGGGCTGTGGCGTAGCCTATCGTTTGATCGGTCCCACCGAGGTCGTTGTCGATTGTCCCGGGGATGCCTACTATAGGGTAATTGTGGTCACTGGCAAACTTCCGGGCGCCACTCAGGGAGCCATCGCCACCGATCACCACCAAGGCATCTATCCCGTGCTTGACAAGATTGTCGTATGCCAGCTGGCTCCCCTCATCGGTCATAAATTCCTTGCAGCGTGCGGTCTTGAGGAAGGTGCCTCCCCTCTGGATAATGTTGCTGACATCCTCAGTAGCTAGCTCCTTGATCTCATCGTCAATGAGCCCCTTGTACCCTTGGTAGATACCATACACCTTGATTCCATTGTAGATGGCGGTACGCGTTACCGCACGGATGGCGGGATTCATCCCCGGTGCATCGCCTCCGGAGGTAAGCACCCCGATGGCCCTGATATTACCTGTGGCTGTGATCGAATTGTCCATATTACTCCTATAAAATAATTCTTATGACAAATGTAATCAGAAGTGGCCAATAAAGTGGTCTTTCTGTGGCTCGAGCTTAGGGGTGACGCATTTGAGTGGTGGTGAGTGATACAAAAAACTATTCGGCTTACTCTGAAGATGCGAAGACGAAGTGTCCTCGCGCTTCGCACCATCAGCCTATTGAAGTGCGCTCCTCAGAGTCTTCTCCTACAGCTCAAGATGCCCGATAGAGGATGTAGAATGCACGTAGCAGGAGAAGCAGAGACTGCCCCCATCAACCCATGCTCAGCAACGATCATCTCACTTATTCGACAGCTTAAGCGGTGCAAATATAGTACCCCCGCGGGGAGGAGTTGTCTCACTGAGTCTCTACGTGTCTCTTCCTGTCCAAGATTGCGTTTTCCGCTGTCCTCACCACCTCGTGTCTCAAGGTACGACTAAAGAGCGATGACCCCTCTGAAGCGCTACCGCTGCAGGATTGGCAGGTAGGATCATCGATAGTCCAACCGGTCGGCAGGACTGCACTTGGCATAGGGGACCGCTCTATGCTGTAACGCTCAAATGCGTCACCCCAGGGCTCGAGCTGAGGTTAAGTTAATCAGGAGACTTTTTGATTCGGCTCATACCATACCCTTTAAGTGCCTTGTCTGCTCTTTTCGGACCCACAGGATACAAAAAAGACTGCCGACCACTGAGGGTCGGCAGCCATTTCAGATTTATCTGTACTGAACCGACTTAGGCTCAGTCAGGGCGATATTACATCCCCTGAGGCATACCTGCGGCAGGATTCATAGCAGGCTCATCCTCCTTGATGTCGGTGATCACACACTCTGTGGTGAGGAACATGCCTGCGATGGAGGCAGCATTCTCAAGGGCGACACGTGATACCTTGGTCGGGTCGATGACACCGGACTCACGGAGGTTCTCGAAGCGATCCTCGCGTGCATTGTATCCAAAGTCACCCTCCGACTCGCGGACCTTCTGTACCACTACAGCACCCTCCTTGCCGGCGTTGGCGACGATCTGGCGCAGTGGCTCCTCTATAGCGCGGCAGATGATATCGATACCTGTCTGCTCATCGTCATTGGCACCCTTGAGACCCTCGAGAGCCTTCTGAGCACGGATGTAGGCGACACCACCGCCGGGGACAGTTCCCTCCTCAATGGCGGCTCGAGTTGCGCTCAGGGCGTCATCGACGCGGTCTTTCTTCTCCTTCATCTCCACCTCACTCGGGGCGCTGACGTAGAGGACAGCTACTCCACCGGCGAGCTTTGCGAGACGCTCCTGGAGCTTCTCACGGTCGTAGTCGGAGGTGGTAGCCTCGATCTGATTGCGGAGCTGGCTGACACGATTTGCGAGAGCATCCTTGTCTCCCTTGCCACCTACGATGGTGGTATGGTCCTTGTCCACGCTGATCTTCTCGGCACTTCCGAGCATATCAGCGGTAGCGTTCTCGAGCTTGAGACCGACTTCCTCGCTCACCACAGTGGCACCGGTAAGGATGGCGATATCCTCAAGCATCTGCTTACGGCGGTCACCATAGCCGGGAGCCTTGACAGCAGCGATCTGGAGGATGCCACGGAGCTTATTCACCACGAGGGTGGCGAGTGCCTCGCTCTCAACGTCTTCAGCAATGATCAGTAGCGGACGACCACTCTGCGACACCTTCTCGAGGATGGGAAGGATATCCTTGATGTTGCTGATCTTCTTGTCGTAGATCAGGATGTAGGGGTTGTCAAACTCCGTCAGCATCTTGTCCGTGTCGGTCACGAAGTAAGGGGAAATGTAGCCTTTGTCGAATTGCATTCCCTCAACGACATCGACGTAGGTCTCCATACCCTTAGCCTCCTCGACGGTGATGACGCCCTCCTTCTTGACCTTACCAAAGGCCTCAGCGATCAACTTGCCGATCTCCTCGTCGCCATTGGCAGAGAGGGTGGCAACGTACTCGACCTTCTTCAGGTCGGTGCCTACCTCCACGCTCTGTTTCTTAAGATCCTCGACGATGACCTTGACAGCCTTGTCAATGCCTCTTTTGATCTCCAGCGGTGCAGCACCGGCAGCGACGTTCTTAAGTCCTACGCTGATGATGCTCTGAGCGAGGACGGTGGCCGTGGTGGTTCCGTCTCCGGCATCGTCATTGGTCTTAGAGGCTACCTCCTTGACCAGCTGGGCACCCATATTTTCGTACGGATCCTCCAGCTCGATCTCCTTGGCTACGGAGACACCATCTTTAGTGATGTGAGGAGCACCAAACTTGCGATCAAGGATCACGTTGCGTCCCTTCGGTCCGAGAGTCGTCTTAACCGCATCGGAGAGCTTGTCGACACCATCCTTCAGGAGGGTCCTTGCCTCAGTGCTATACTTGATTTGCTTAGCCATATAGTGTTGTGATTTGATTCTTTTTGATGTTTCTATGACGATTGATTACTCAATGATGCCGAGCACATCGCTCTGGCGCATGATGAGGTACTTCGTATCACCGTCCTCTACCTCAGTACCTGCGTACTTGCCATAAAGGACGTGATCTCCCTCCTTAAGCACCATTTTCTCATCCTTGGTGCCTTCACCTACAGCGATAACCTTGCCGCGGACCGGCTTCTTCTCGGATGAGTCAGGGATGACGATGCCTGATGCAGTAGTCTTCTCTGCCTCTGCGGGCTCGATGAGGACTCTATCTGCTAACGGTTTGATATTCATAATTGAGTTGCTGAATAATGATTGAAATTGTCTTTACTTTCACAATTGACTTAGGGAAAAGTGTGCCAAGTCCTGCCTGACATGTCTGCCGGTGACAAAATGACGCTCCATTGGTGCCTTCTCTGTCATTAGTCACCTACTGAGACGGAGCTGATGGTACCTCGGTGCCGGCAGGGTGGGGCGCACCTTGTTTATCCCCTCTGGGAGCGGGAAAACCCTGATACTTAGGGATGAGTATTTTGTCGCATGCCATAAATCACGTACCTTTGCGTCGCTTAGTGCGATGGACAACAGCGGTTGTCCTCTCAAAAAGGTTCCGAGACACGGACGCCTGATCGCATTGCCGGCCCGTGAGGGTATGTGGCGACTCAGGATATCTATTCACTAAACATTATGATATGAGATTCAGAAATTTCGTACTTGGAGGGCTTACTCTGCTGCTGACACTACTGTGCCTGTCCGCTAGGGTGGCTCCCGTAGAGCCTGACTTTGGGCTCACCCCGGGAGAGCGCTTTCCAGGAAGAGAAATGGAGGGTTTCCATAACACACTTAATGCCCTTGGCAGTGGTTCGGAGACGGCAGTCATTGTGACGTGGCGGACGGATGATGGTCTTTCGAGAGCGATTAATGCGATGCTCTCACACCGATCACTTGCAAGGGGGGTAATGGTCTACTCGATCTGTCTGGATGACAGCGACGACGATGCCCTACTATATGCAAAGGCAGATAATGTGGCTATGGGGACAAGGATCTTGGCAGCTTCACAGCTGGGTCGGAGCGTAAGAAAGCAGCTTATGCGGCGTGGACCGCAGGTCTTCAAGCTCTCTTCCGGTCTGGTGAGTGAGGTCTATAGCCCGGATCGCATCTGGCTTGATGGGGTGTCTGTCTTATGACTCCCTGCTTCCATTCTGCTGGATGAGCAGTTTTACCTCCTCGCTGGCAATCAGGGTGACACTATTGTCTTCCCGTCTGTCGGACTCATGTTTTTGAGCAATCAGTTAATTTGCATCAATAGAGACCACCCCCGAGAGAATGAATCTCCTGAGGGTGGTCTTTCTTTTTAACAAAAAGGTTCCCTTTTACTTCTTCTCGCTGCTCCGGTCGTAGACATTGCCGCCATAGCAGTCGACAGCAACGATCACCGGCAGCTCCTCGACACGGAGCTTACGGATAGCCTCCGTGCCCAGCTCGTCGAAGGCGATCACCTCAGCGTCCTTGACACAAAGAGACATCAGAGCTGCTGCACCTCCGATGGCTGCGAAGTAGACTCCGCAGTGGTTCTTCAGACTATCGATAACAGCCTGATTGCGGGCTCCCTTGCCGATCATGGCTCTTAGTCCATGCTCCACAAGGGTGGGGGTGTAGGCATCCATACGTCCGGCTGTGGTGGGCCCTACTGAGCCGATCGGCTCACCGGGCTTGGCAGGAGCCGGACCAGCGTAGTAGACGATCTGTCCCTCGAAGTCGAAGGGCATCTCCTCGCCACGCTTGAGCATCTCGCAAAGGCGCTTGTGGGCAGCATCGCGAGCGGTGTAGATGGTCCCGGTAATGTAGACCATCTCCCCTGCGTGGAGCGTCTTGATGATCTCGTCGGTCAGGGGTGCCGAGATGATACGCTTCTCTGTATCACTTGTATGCATAATAAGTCGTGCGTTTCTTACTTGGTCGAATGATTGCATCAGAGACTGCCCTCGGAGTGACGGGTGGCGTGGCAGCTGATATTGACCGCCACTGGCAGTCCGGCGATGTGTGTCGGACCCGCCTCTACGTGGACATCAAGCGTGGTGGTGTCTCCTCCCATCCCGGCGGGACCGATGCCGAGGGCATTGATCCTGCTGAGGAGCTCCTCCTCGATAGCAGCGAGGTGGGGCTTGGGGTTGCGGTCGCCTACGGGACGGAGTAGGGCACGCTTGGCGTAGAGTGCGCTCTCCTCGAAGTTTCCACCGATACCTACACCGACGATAGTAGGTGGGCAGGGGTTGGGGCCGGCATGCTTGACCACCTCCATCACGTAGTCCTTGACACCCTCCTCGCCGTCGCTGGGCTGCAGCATACGGAGGTCGCTCTTATTCTCACTGCCGAAGCCCTTGGGGCTGACGGTGATCTCGATCTTGTCTCCCGGGACGATGTCGTAGTGGATGATGGCAGGGGTATTGTCCCCGGTATTCTCTCGCAGGATCGGGTCATTGACCACAGACTTGCGGAGGTACCCTCTCTGATAGCCATCACGCACACCGGCATTGATCGCATCGGTGAGATTGCCCCCCACGACGTGGACCTCCTGCCCGAGACGGACGAATACCACCGTCATCCCGGTGTCTTGGCACATGGGCTTCTCCTTATCGTGAGCGATGTCCGCATTCTTGACCAAGGTCTTGAGGATGCCCCGACCGAGGGGAGAGCTCTCCCGCTCGCTGGCATCCTTGAGCGCATTGTAGATGTCGGGTGACAAGTTATAGCAGGCATCGATGCAGAGTCGGGAGACCAGCTCCGTGATGTTCTGTGCTTTTATTTCTCTCATAAGTTGATATATCTATGTTAAGAGACTCCTAAGAAGTATCTGGCGTTGCGGTTATTGAGGTTCTCCATCTCCTCCTCTGTCGCTCCCAGCAGACCTACCAGGCACCAGGCATCGTATCGTCCATCGTAGATGAGCGAGTGGTGGAGCGAGAAGTCCTTTATCTCACCCGTCGACTGGACGTGGATGCGAGGGCCCTCGCAGGGGAGTATCCTCTCACCGACCTTGATGTGGTCTTCGTCGATATAGCTGATCGGTAGATCTGCCCTGATAAGGTCCAGTATCCTCTGCTCTAGGCGGCATAGATCCTCCCTGGAGAGATTGGGATCCTCATTGAATTTCAGGACATATCCCTTCGCAATATCGGCGGAGTAGAAGTGATCCTCATGGAGGTTGAATAGCTCTGCAAGCGCGAGCGTCGTCACCTCCTCTGCGGAGTGCGCCATCTTACGGTAGATCAGCGAGGACTCCACCATCCGGGAGAGCGTGTGAGGCTCAGGACCAAAGATAGAGGGTCTCGTAATGATGATCTGCTCACCAATGGCTATCAGCAGGTCGGCATTGCGTCCGAGGGCGTCGGTGAGCAGGTCAAAGTGCTCGATGACAAGCCGCTTCTTGGCGGCAAGGGCTTTGTTGACGAAGTCGACGATCTCATACATCTGGGTGAATGCGAGCTGAAACCGCATATCCAGGTGAAAGGTGGTCGCCGAGTGTAGGTCGGCAAATCCACTACGGAATTGCATGATCTTCCGCGTGAGGATCGCATCGTCATCATTGGAGAGCTCCAGCCCGGGAAACATCCCATGGATGAGGGATGACTTACCGGAGCCGGCAGCACCGATGATGCCGATCAGACGATCGGTGAAGCTGAGATGCAGCTGGCTGATCCGCTCGCCAAGCTGTAATAAACGCTCACGCCCACGCGGGGCGAAGTACTGGGTCTCTACCCAGGACTCCTGCACTCGCTTGGGCGTGGCGTGAAGTCTTACGCTATTGGTGCTCTCCTCAAGCATCAAAAGTGAAGTGGACCAGAGGGGCGTGTTGCTGCGCGCCGTAGACGTCTACCTCACCAAGGGCACCGCTAGGGATCGGGCGCTTAATCGTCACCTTGACCGCCTTAGCCGGATCAAAATAGATCACATTGAAGACGTCTTCCTCCTTGATGCCATAGAGCTTGGAGAAGGACGCAGCTGTGATCGGCTCGTGCTCCTTGAAGAAATTGTAGTCGTCAAACGTCTTGAAGATAACGTCAAACGTCAGCTCGTACGGACCCGAATTCTTGCTCCGGATCACGTCAGCCATGTCGATAAGCTTATATGTTTTCATCTCTTTCTCTTAATCAAAGTCACTGCATTTGCCGTCCTTGACATCATGGAAGGTGACAGGGAAGTACTGCTTCGGATCATCTACCTTCATCAGGTGGTATACGTTAAATTCGTACACCGCTCCCATATGGGCATCTGACGGGGAGAAGGGGAAAGCAAGATTTCCGGCTGTAGAGATACGTCCGGGATAGCCGAAGTGGAGGAACGTACTGCGAGCGAAGCTGCAGATCGTATCAGCGATGGACTGTGTCTTGGCGACACACTCGATGATGATCAGGAGTTCCTCACCGGTAGCGTTCTTGATATTCGGGAACATACTCATCACAGCGCCTCTACCATAGATCTTGAAGTCTAGGAAGAAGTTACCCATATCCATATCGCGGAAGTTATCCTCGACGCGGGCGCGTACATCCTCCTTTACCTCATCGATCTTGGAGATCAGGATCGGGTCAGAGCAGCCAGCGCATGCGATGGTGCGGTAGCCGGTATTTTTGACACCCTCGAGCTTGATGAAGTAGCCGTCAGTGGGCTCAAAGATCGTTCCTGCGATGGCGACACGATTGTCTGCCACCTGCTTGAAGGTTGTATTGTGCAGGTTGAGACGTCCGCCCGGGCCGGGGAGGAGGTAGGGATTGGACTTCTCGTAGAGCGTGTGAGCAGCGACAGAGAGTGTCGTGCACTTGCGCGCCGGAGAGAGGGTCTCGACCTCGAAGTGGTCCTCGTAGAGGTAGCCAAACATACAGTCACTACCGCTACCGGGGAGTGCGCAGATAGCTGCACACTCAAGGATCTTACCCATATGGAGGGCGAGTGCCTTGTCGAAGCCTTTCGCGATAGCGAGACTGGCGAAGACAGCCGGGTCGTAGGAGCGACCTGCCATAATCACCTGAGCACCGCCCTTGAGAGCCTCCATGTAGGGCTCCTCACCCATCTGGGCGACGATGTGCACCGCCTCATCGATATCCTTGTCCGTCAGCTCCGGCACGGGACCGAGGGGGCTGATGCGACCCTCCTTGAGGTTGTAGTGGATCGTCTCCTTGTC
Organism: Porphyromonas sp. C0041D3; assembly: GCF_056590575.1. Taxonomy (NCBI): domain Bacteria; kingdom Pseudomonadati; phylum Bacteroidota; class Bacteroidia; order Bacteroidales; family Porphyromonadaceae; genus Porphyromonas; species Porphyromonas sp. C0041D3. The sequence continues at coordinate 229,754 of NZ_JBWPWJ010000002.1, read as the reverse complement.
AAACTCTGCGGAGATCTCAGCATACTTAAAGCTAAGATGATGCTCCTCAGCGATCTCCATGACGAGGCGGCGATTGATCTCGAGGTGAGGTGTAGCGCCTGATCCACCGGAGGTACCGACGATGACCGGGATGCCTGCCTTGATGGCAGCAGGGATCATGATGGAGAGGTCACGCTTTACAGCTGCGACATCGGTAAAGGAAATGCCGGCACCGAGGTAGTAGGGACCCGGGTCGCTGGACCCTGCATCGCAGGCAATCACGTCCGGGTGACGCTTCATGCCCTCCTCAAACGACTCCTTGGGGAAACCATAGCCCAGGATCGCTGACGGAGAGAGTACTCTGAATTCTTTCATGGTAACGAATGCTTTAGCTTAATTCCTTCTTTGATTAGAGGACGTCCTTGAGTGCCAGGATGCGGCTCATCTCATTGAACATGATCATATAGCCCTCATCAACACCCATACCGGGCTTAGCCAGGGTCTGGGACGGGGAGGTGGCCATAGCTACGTGAGCACAGCACTCAGCAGAGCGATTGGTCTCGTTGCAGGTACCGCCGAGGTATGCGCCCATCCCGTGCTCCTTGCAGTAGAGGACAGCCTCAATGGAGTTGTTGATACCGCCGAGGTCAGGAGTCTTGATCTGAGCCATGTGACCGGCCTTAGCCTTGCAGAAGTCAACAATGTCCTCAAAGGTATTGCACCACTCGTCAGCTACGATCTCGGCGTCCATACCCTTGTCGTCCATGCACTTGCGGATAGCGGCGAGAGCCTTGATCTGAGCCTCGCGCTCCTCTACGTCTACCGGACCCTCGATGCGGAGGTGGAAGGGCTTAGCAGCCTCAGCCAGCTCGCCGATGTAGTCAGCGATCTTCTCCCAGTCGTTGTTAAATACGATACCCAGGGTACCATATACATCGATGTGGAAGATCGGCATGTAGTCCTCGCGGGTGCGCTTATCAAGGATGCGGTTACGCAGCCACTTGACATACTCGAGCAGCTTCTCGCCCTTGAGACCTACCTTCTTCTCTACGTGATTGAAGAGTCCGTGAGGCAGGATATCAGCCTCCTTGATGATCATCTTGTCGACGTTGTTGTAGCGATCGTCACCAGACTGTGCGAAGATTGGGATCCTCTCGTCAGACAGGGTGGTGTGATACTCGTCAGCGATGACCTGAGCCATCAGCTTGCCCTCTGCCTTAGCGACAGCATCAAGGCATGCCTGTGTCACGCCGTAGCGGATGGCGGTGTGATACTTCTTACCATTGGCGTCTGTGTGCTTGTCGACCAGATCAGCCATCTCGCGGAAGTTGGTGATCTCCTTACCCTCATAGAGCGGAGCGATCTCCTTCATGATCACAGGGATGAAGTCCTTTGCGAGGAAGAGCGGATCACGGCCTCCGGCTCCTGAGTACTGTACGGCAGCGCAGTCGCCATGAGCGATGGCACCATTCTCCAGCACGAAGAGTACCGAGATGGACTCTCCTGCCTGACGTACACCGGTGAAGCCCTCAGTTACAGGGTCACCGACATAGAAGTTACCGTCATTCTCAGCACCCTTCTTGATGGCACGCTGGTCATCGAAGTAAAAGCCGGTCTTACCGGGGGCACATACTACCTTCTTAATTTTCATAGAAGAAATGGATTGAAGTTTAGTTGTTTATTATAGGATTGATTGTATCCGATTACTTGAGGTTCTTACGACCAACGAGGAAGCCCTTACTGATCGCATAGACATCATCGATAACCATCTGGAAGCTCACCTCGCGATTTTCACACTTGGCTCTCTCCTCCAGCTTCTGGCGATGGAAGTCCTTCGTCTCTTGAGAGAAGGGCATATTGCCACAGTCGAGGATGCGGATGGCCCCATCGTTGTCGCGTGCAGGCATTACCTTGCCGGCATTGTACTTATTGGGAGCGAAGGGGATGTCAATCACACCGGCTGCAAATGCGTTTACGACACCTGCACCTAGGTCGCCATTACCGAGCTCAAAGACCTTGTCCATGATCTCCTTGACCTCCCTCTTGATGATCGCAGCCTCCTGCTCCACAGCGGGGATCATAGTCAGATCCTGGTCTCTCAGCATAGAGATCACCTGCTTAGTGGCGCGGAGACCTGCAGCGTTGGCTTCCTTGGTCGGGATGCCGACAGCCTCATGGGGGGTCTTAACGATCACCTTGGTGGCCTTGGCAAGAGCAGCGGTAGCAGATCCCCAGCTGATCACGCCAAATGCCTTTGCCTCATCCTCCGGGAATCCTCCCATCCACTGGTGGAAGACGGTGGTGAGGTGCACCTTATTGTAGCCATACATCTCCAGATACTCGCGGCACTGCTCCCTGAGCGCGCGGATAGCGGCGACATCTTGGATCAGGTTACCGCACTGACCGTAGCCCACCGTCAGGTCGCTCACACCCTGCTCTGCAGCGAGGAGTGCCTCGATGATGGCGACGGCATTGGAGATACATGCAGGGATCAGAGTACCGGTAAGGGGGCCGAAAGGCTCACGATTGATATCCACTCCGCGCTCGGCATAGAGACCGCAGAGACGGTCGGTGTACTGCCAATACTTGATGACCTTGTCGATGGGGTGATCCTTGGAGTAGGGGATGTTGTAGGAGATACCTCCACCCTCGTAGGAGGTGAAGCCACCTGCGATGGCGATCTCCGTCAGAAGTCTTGCGTCCGGGGTTCCGTGACGTACCTGCACCGGGTTCTTGACAGACTCGGTGACGGTGCGGCAGATGTCGACACCATAGTTGACAGCTGGAAATCCGTTCAGGAGAGAGCGGCCGGCCTCTTGACTCTTCTTGATACCGATCTCAGCCTCCTCGTATCTATTGAGACGGGTGTAGCTGTCGATGGTGGAGGGAAGAAGATCCGCTCCGCCCATATCCTCGAGGTACTGTAGCAGCTTGATGTGCTCATCGTAGAGGGCGACACCGGCACGAGGCTGTATCAGCGTCCTCTTTTCCTCGTCAGCCTTCCAGAGCTTGGCTCCGAAGCGCTTCTCCTCAGGGATGGAGAGCTGGTACTTTACCGCCTCCTCAAAGTCGATATCCTTACCCGTGGGCCAGCAGGCCAGCACTTCCTCACGCTCTTTGAGGAAGTCGTCCATTGGGATTTTGACGTTTTTGACCTCCATAATAATATGTTGTTCTCTGTTAGTTTCGTGGTGTATTCGAGGTGGTTGACTCGCTAAGTGTCCATCCTCGAGATTATTGTTTTTTCTTCTTCGTCCCGACCTTGACCAGCTCCTTCTGCATCAGCTCCAGAGCAACGTCAGGCATCTGCTCGCTCAGGAGACCCATTGACGCCATTATGTAGTGGCTGTCGAGGTAAAAGTCAGGCTTCAGTGGCTTGGCTTTGTCGTAGTTGGATATGTTGAATGTCGCACCGTCCAAGATAAACGTAGGGTCAGCGCTGTGTATCAGCGCCCCCCCGATACCGAGGACGTGATCCGTGAGGGTCAGGTCTTTGCCATTGATGGTAAAGAACTCTCCCATTGGGGAGTAGACCTTATGCGTGTGTCCTACATGGCGATCTGTCGCCAGGCTCACAGCTCCCTTGGCAAGGGCTTTCTCGCAGAGGATTTCATCCTCCGTCGCCGCACGAGTGGATTTATCAGCATCACATCGAGCGACCCAGTCTCTGAGCGTGTCGCCCGAGAGACCCACCTCAGCCGCCACGGCATCAAGGTCCAGTTGCTCCGAGAGCGCCGTGAGGCTATACCGCATGCCGAGGTCGCCCTCTACGGTACGCTTGCTATACGGCTCCGGGATACCCTGATGCATGATGTTGGCCTCATGAGGCTCGCCATCGCCTATCGAGTAGACATCGGTAGTGGCACCGCCGAGATCGATGGCCAGGAGCTCTCCCAGCCCTCGTCTGTTCTTGGTGCCGTCACTGAGCAGGTTGCAGGCATTGAGTACAGCCAGAGGGGTAGGGATGATCTCATTGTCAGCTTGCTCCTGAGCCTTGGAGAGACCCTTCGCCTCGATGATACGATCAATGAAGAGCTGCATGATGCACTTCTTGGCGGGAGCGATGTTGAGGGAGTTGAAGTTGGGCATCACGTTCTCCGTGATCACAAAAGGCTTGCCTGCCTCTGTGAGGATACGTGACACCTCTTCCTCAGCAGCTTTATTCCCCGCCACGACGGTAGAGAAGTGACCCGGGATCCGACCGATGACCTCCGCATTGTGGATGATATTCTCCACGTTGCCTCCATCGGTACCCCCGCAGAGGAGGAAGAGGTCAGGATCGAGTCGCTCGATCTCCTCTGCCTCGGTGTGGGTGATCTCGTAGGAGTAGGTCTTCATCACCTTGGCACCCGCACTGGCTGCTGCCATACGTGCTGCCTTGGCGGTGAGGTCGGGGACCAAGCCACTGGCCACCATCTTAAGTCCTCCCGCCGCACTGCTGCAGCAGAGGAATTTATCCGGTGTCCACTCCTTGCCGATCTCTTTCTCTAACTCTCTGAATGCATTGTGGAGCCCCTCCATCACATCCGTCTCGATCGTGGTAAAGGCAGCGCCTGTACCCACTATCTCAGGGACGTCTGTGTCGATGGCTGTTACCTTGGTATAGGTACTACCAAAGTCTGCTGTAAGATATCTCATGATGATGACGCAAAAGGGCGATCCTACTTGTGTATGGGTGGATCGTCGGGGCGAGTAGGATTATCTCTTGATCCCGAAAGTCTTGTCGATGTCCGCAATGGTTGTCTCGATCGGCGTACCCGGCGGGTAGACATAGTCGAAGCCCATCTTCTTGAACCGCTCAAGGACGTCCTCAAACTTCTGCTTACCTACCACCAAGTTGCCACCGGCAAAGAGAGGGATCCCCTTGAGACCCGCCTCATTGCACTTATCTCGCAGCCCCTGGCAGTCGATCTCCCCCTGTCCGTACATGGACGAGACAAGGATCGCATCGGCGTTGGTCTCGATGGCAGCTTCGATGTACTGCTCTTGGCTTACCATCACACCGAGGTTGATGACGTGGTAGCCCGCGTCATTAAGCGCATAATCGATAATTTTGTTCCCCACTGCATGGGCATCGGCACCGATCACACCGATCACGATGGTAATATCACTCGCTTTACCAGTCGTAGTTTTCTTTGATTCCATAATGGTTATGACCCGCTATAGGTTATGTGGTGAAGTCATATAAGGGAGATTATAGCCCTAAAGAAATTAGTTAAGGTCCTCTCTATGGCTTCCAATAGGGCAAACTTAGCCATAAAAAATGGATTAGCAAGTTATTGCCCACTTCTTTTTCAGTGCAGGCGCATCCGAGATGGATAGGATGCCCTCGGATGGTTCCGAAGAGGCGACGGAGAGCTGCTCGGATGAAGCCTCACACTAATACCGATGTTAGAGGATTCTTTTACCGGTATTAGTGAAGTCTAATATCGGTATTAGTGATCTCTAATATCGGTAAAAGAAATATCCCAGATCAGCGGAGACGGATTTGAGCTTTACAGCGGCACCCGAAAGGGGAGTGCCTCTTTTCTGTCCTGCAATTAACCTCCGGTCTTGATGCGTCCCCTCCCTGTGCCCAGCGACACGGTCGCTGATGCCCTGCTACATAATTGGTACCTTTGTCTCTCACAACGCAGATGATACCCTATGGATCAGGATAACAAGGACTCACAGAAAAAGCGCTTCGCACAGAGCTTCCTGCAGGCTATGATGTGGAGTGGGCTCCTCGTCGGGATGGGCTTCGTGGCTCAGGCGGTCGGGATGCTCTTCTACAGGCAACCCCTCTTCTCTACACTCTTCCTTACAGGTGGGCTGGTGCTCATCCCTGTCTTACTGTCACAGGAGCTTCGGAAGTATCGTCTGATCGTATTTGGTAACCGCCTGTCCTACTCACGCTGCGTCACAGTGATGGGCGTGATCTACCTCTTTGCCCTTATCGTCGCGACGCTTGCTTACCTGCTCGTCTTCACGTACCTCTTCCGCGATCCTACTTTCCTCGCCTATATGGACCGGAGTATAGACGTTGCCGGGCAGATGATGGGCAGTGAGGCCGATCGGGAGATGCTGCTGAAGTCCTACCAAGGGATCACGCCCGCGCTGATGACGAGAGGGGTGATCTCGCTCTCCTTCACGCTTGGGACGCTCTACATCTTTATTGCCTCGATCTTCCTCCGTAGAGACTGATTATCGGTAACTTTGCTTGTCTACTACATATATATATGTCTCAAGAGAAGAATTACCCCATAGACCTATCGATCGTCATCCCGCTCTACAATGAGCAGGAGTCTCTCCCTGAGCTTCACCGGTGGATCTCCCGTGTCATTACTGAGATGGGGATCACCTATGAGATCATCTTCGTCGATGACGGGAGTACGGATGACTCCTGGGAGACTATCGAGCAACTACATGCGGAGGACCCGCACGTCCGAGCGGTCCGCTTTGCCCGCAACTACGGGAAGTCTCCCGGGCTGCAGACAGGCTTTGAGCGCGCCTCGGGTGCTGTCGTCATCACAATGGACGCTGACCTGCAGGACTCCCCCGATGAGATCCCCGAGCTCTATCGTATGATCCGTGAGGAGGACTACGATGTGGTGAGTGGGTGGAAGAAGAAGCGGTATGACCCGCTCTCCAAGACCGGTCCCACGAAGCTCTTCAATGCCACCGTGCGCTTCTTCTCCGGCATCCCGCTTCATGACTTTAATTGTGGACTCAAGAGCTACAAGAATGAGGTGGTGAAGCACATAGAGGTCTACAACGATATGCACCGCTACCTTCCCTATATGGCGAAGATGGCGGGGTACGGCAAGATCGGTGAGCTGGTGGTGCATCACCGACCCCGCAAGTACGGGAAGACTAAGTTTGGCATGAGCCGATTTGTCAATGGCTACCTCGACCTCTTGGTCCTCTGGTTTATGGGCACTTTTGGTCGCAAGCCGATGCACTTCTTTGGCCTCTGGGGCAGTGTGATGTTTTTCCTCGGGCTGATCGCTCTCCTCTGTGTCCTTGGGTCCAAGCTCTACTCCCTCTACCATGGGATCCCCGCCCGACTGGTGACTGACCTGCCCGCCTTCTACCTCTGCCTCCTGGCTATCGTGCTGGGGGTGTTGCTCTTCCTTACCGGATTTCTCGGTGAGCTCATAGCCCGGCAAAGTCCCGGACGAAATTCCTATGCCCTACGTGATGAGATCTAAATTACTTATCCTCGCCCTCCTTCTCTCCCTGCTCCTCACTAGTTGTGATCGTGGGGAGGGAACCTTTTACCGCGAGACCGGAGAGCGCTTTACCACCTACTACGCCATCACCTATCGCGCTGATAAGCCCCTGGCCGCACAGATCGACTCGACGATGGATGCCTTCAATGCGGTGCTCAATAACTTTGACCCCACCTCCGTCGTCTCCCAGATCAATGCCAATACCACCGACCGGACGGATCCTATGCTGGAGGAGGTTCTGAGGCAGGCAACTGTCGTGAGCGAGGCAACGGATGGCGTCTATGATGTCACCGGTGGACCACTCTTCGACATATGGGGCTTCGGGACCAAGAAGGGGGTAACCCGACTGGCTACCGAAGAGCAGGTCGACTCGGTGCTCCGCTTTGTCGGGTACCGACAGATACACATCGACACCATTGCCCACCGCATCACCAAGGACGATCCTCGGCTCTCTATGGGGCTTGCCTCGCTCTCCAAGGGATATGTCGTCGACCTCGTTGCTCGGACGCTCGAGCACTACGGGGTAGAGGACTATATGGTGGAGATCGGTGGGGAGGTGACCTGCCATGGGCGCAATCCTCGGGGCGACTGCTGGAGCCTTGGGATCAATAAGCCGATCGAGGACAATACCTCCACCGTCAATGAGCTCCTCGGTAAGATCGAGATGTGTGAGAAAATGGGGGTCGCCACCAGTGGCGACTACCGCAACTATAAGGTCATCGAGGGGCGGAAGGTCGCCCACACCATCAACGCCGTCACGGGACGTCCCGCCCACAGCGACATACTCGAGGCGACTGTCGTAGCCCCCACTACTATGGAGGCAGACGCCTGGGCGACCGCCTTTATGGCAGTTGGGCTGGAGCGTGCCAAGGAGATCCTCGAGGGACAGCCCCAGCTGGGTGTTCTCTTTGTCTACGCTGACCCCTCCGGCACCGGCTACCTCACCTATACCCATCGCCTGAACCTCCTCCCCCTCCACTAAGTCAGCATGAGGAAAGAAAAGAGCGGACAGCGGAAAAACATAGAGAGCCTGCCGAGGCGACTCTATACGATCAAGGAGACGGCTGCCTTCTTTGGGGTCGAGGAGCATGTCCTGCGATACTGGGAGAAGGGAACCTCCCTCTCCCCGCGACGGATGCCGAGCGGCTCTCGTCGCTACTCCATCGATGACCTTAAGCTTATCGAGCGGATCTACTACTTGGTCGAGGTGCGGGGGATGACCCTGCAGGCCGCTGCAGAGCAGCTGGACCACCCTGACTTAGACATCGACCTCGAGGTGAGGGAGCGGCTGATGAAGGTGCGCGAGCGACTCACCGCACTGAGGGACCGAGTGGGGGAGACCTACGGCATCGGTCACGAGAGTGGAACCACTGAGAGCGTATCCCGTGATGAGTAAGGCAGAGATCGGCGTCGGGATGTATGTCCAGGTGCTGGGCTGTGGTGCGGCCAAGCCCTCACTTAGACACAACCCCTCTGCACAGGTGGTGCGACTGAGAGGCAATAAGGCCTTCCTCATCGACTGTGCTGAGGGGACTCAGCTGCAGATGATGCGCTACGGTGTGCCGATAGCGAGCCTGCACCGCATCTTTATCACCCACCTGCATGGCGATCACTGCCTCGGTTTGCCGGGGCTGATCAGCACGATGTCGCTGATGAGCTTTGATCACCCGATCCATATTTACGGACCGGTGGGCACGGCAGACTTTGTCGATCGGGTGGTTCGCTTCTTCACCGGAAAGAAGGGGGAGGAACGGTATGCAGACATCGAGGTGCACGAGTGTGCGCCCACCGGGCGGACGGTGATCTACGAGGATCGGTCGGTGACTGTCTCCTGCTTCCCGCTCAAGCACCGCGTCCCCTGTATCGGCTACCGCTTTGACGAGGCACCACTACTGCCGCACCTCGACCGGGAGGCGGCCGATCGGGCCGGGGTCCCAATGGCCTACTTCGGCAGCCTCAAGCAGGGGCGTGACTACGTCCGAGAGGATGGGTCAATCGTCCCGGCTGCCTCTGTCACCACACCGAGTCGACGCCCGCTCAGCTATGCCTACTGCTCCGACACGATCTACCGGGAGGCGACGGCGGACTATGTCCGCGGGGTCGACTTGCTCTACCATGAGGCGACCCTCGGTGAGGAATGGCGCGAACTCGCAAAGCTACGTGGTCACTCCACCGCCCGTCAGGCGGCCGAGGTGGCAAGGCTTGCCGGGGCGGGGCATCTCCTCCTCGGTCACTTCTCCTCCCGATACACGCCCGAGACCGAGGAGTCGATCCTCCTTGCGGAGGCGAAGGAGGTCTTCCCCCGCTCCCTCCTCGCTCACGAGGGGCAGCTCCTTGACTTGGAGCAATTGCGAGAGGAGTAGTAGGGCATAGGGGGTAAAAGCAAAAGCGGTCGGCAGCCACAGAAGGCTGTCGACCGCTTTGTCGTATGGTATAAGGTCTACTTACTCGATCTTGAAGTCATCGAGCATAACGTCCCAGGCTACTTCCTTGCCTACCTTGAGGGCAAAGAGGTTGCCACTGCCTGAAGTATTGACTTTGACTCCGGTCAGATCAAGCGTGATTGTGATCCACTTGCCGTTGGTATTGATGGAGCCGACGTACTGGTTGTTAGCAGCTACACCGATGGTTGTGTCACCTGTGACATCTCCCAGGTTAAAAGGCTTGTACGCCTTCCCGCCACTGTATACGTTTAGGGACAGGCTTTTGCTGGGAGCAGATCCCTTGAGCTTAAAGCTAATCTTCGTGGGGTTGGCTGCCTTGACCTCCACATTAGCTACAGTGAAAACGTAATCGTTATCAGTCGGGGTTCCCTTGATGTGGAGCACCTTGCCCTGGTCGGGATCGTCTGCCTGAGTGGCGTATTTCTTCAGTCCGAAGGTGTTGAGCGTGGCTTTGAAGGCAGCGAAGTCCTCGAAGTCAGCTCCAGGGAAGAGCGGGTTGCCGGTGGTGGGCTGCTCCGGCTCAGTACCGGGATCGGTGCCAGGATCCTCAGTGCCGGGATCAGTACCAGGATCCTCAGTGCTGGTTGCCTCCTTCACCTCCATCTTAGCAATCTGCCAGGCAGCAGCAGATGTGCTCGTGCTGACGTACTTGAAAGCGATGTGGATATTCTTCTTCCCTGCATAAGTCTTCAGGTCGGTCTTAGAGTCTTCGTAGGACCAGTTGTTCCCGGCGGGATAGGTCACAGTGAGTGGTGTCCAAGTGGCAGTAGAGGGGTCTCCAGCAGTGTAGTTGTCAGAGATCAGCACCTGCTGCTCGGAGGTCATATCACCGGCGTGGTTGATGGCATGGCTGATGAAAAGCTCGGGAGCCATAGCACCACTAAGGTCGAGAGCGGGAGAGATGAGCCAGTCCTCGTTGGGATTCTTAGCGCCACCTACGTAGCCGGACATCTTAGCGCCATTCTTATATGTGCTGTCATCGATACGCCAAGCCTGCTCGCCCGATACGCTGACTTCGGTGAAGGGGGCAATGCCGGCCGCTGACTTGAAGTCGTTGGTAAAAGGAAGCTTCTGTGCTGCAGCGGGGGTCGAAGGATCGTCCGGAGTAACGTCGCCGCCGTCTCCGGTGCCGCCGTCCTCGATACCACCGATGGAGCTGCCATCGGGATTGACCACCTTACCGTCCTTGGTCAGCTTGGCCTTGAAGGTGTAGGCGTACCCGCTATCCAGCTTGGTCGGTGCCTTATTCACTTTGTCCATGCTGAGGGTGTAGGTCTTGCCGCCCAGCGTCATGACGAAAGCAAAGGTGTTGTCCACAGCCTGAGGTACGATGTAGGAGCTAAAGGTGCCCTCTGCCTCCTTCATCAGGGTGATGTCGCCCTTTGTAGTGCCGGTGGTGAGCTCTCCGGTGAGGACATTCATCTTCACGTCAGTCACACCGCCCTTGTAGAGTACGGAGGAGAGGTCACTGAGACTGAGACCCTCCCCGGCAGTGAGGACGATCTTTACCTGAGCGAGCTTGTGCTTAAAGGTGAAGGGGAGCTTAGGATTGGCGGCGGTGCCACTCTGGGTGGCAAAGAGGACCGGCTGATCGCTTCCCTTGCTGATGATGTAGGATGCCTTGCCCTCGGAGATGGTGCTTGCGTAGGGATAGTAGGCGGCAAAGGTCACCTGAGAATTGTCGCTCGGGAGGAGGAGCTTTGTCCCCTGGTCGGCAAAGTTGGTGGTGCTGCCTGCTGATGTCGCCTTGTAAGCGACGTTGGTGGTGGCGGCCTCAGCCTTGGTGACATTTGAGATACCGATCATCTCGGTCCCCTCCCAGCTGGTCCCGTTCACCACGCGGGTGACGGGACCGGCGGTGAACTGTGCCACCTTGGCTCCGTCCTGTGGTGTCTGGTCAGGCGCCAGCCCCCTCTCCTGCTGACAGCCGGCGAGGGCCAGTGCCATCAGGGCGATAGAGCAGAGCGCAGATGTGTAAGTCTTTCTCATCTTAATGCTTTGATTGATTAGTGATTGGGTCTATTGTTTTTTTCCTTTCTGCTCAAAGATACCATAATCCTATTACTCTCTTGTTACATATGAACATATGGCTCTATCATTAGGTTGATGTGTGCGAAACGGACCAGTAGCACACACATCCTCAAGGATACTTATGGAGAGAGCACCCTGCCGAGAGCTCGAGGGGCAGCCCCCTTGAGATATTTGATAGATTGCTGTAAAGCTCTTATGCGTCCGCGCTGAGTCGGGCGCGGTCAAAGGAGAAAAGGGTATATTTGCGAGACAAGATGAATCGAACCGCTTACCGAAGAATTGTTTTTTTCATGAAGCTATCCCATATCCTACTTGGCGCGGTTGCTGGCGCCTTTGTGGCAAGCACTACACCGGTCATTTCGCAAGTGAAGGGTGACCAACTTACTCTGCAGAACATCAATAAGGGGGGCTACTACCCTCGCAGTGCTGGTAGTGGCTTCCGCTCGCTCTGCGGTGCCGGCAGCTCCTACACGGTGATCAGCCCGGACCACAAGCGGGTGGTGCGCTATTCCTATGCGACGGGGAAGGAGGAGGCGGTGCTCTTTGACACCGCTAAGGCGAGGGAGTGCCCCTTTGAGACCTTTGACGACTATATCATCAGCGACAATGGCTTCCATATGATCATCCTCAGGGAGACGACACCGATCTACCGACGGAGCCGCTCCTACACTGCGTACCACTACGATGTGCGGCGCAATATGATCTCCCCGCTCAGTGAGACAAAGGGACAGGTGCGGATCCCCACCTTCTCCCCCGATGGCAAGATGTGCGCCTACGTGATAGACAATGACCTGTACATAAAGAAATTTGACTACGACACCGAGGTGAGGGTGACGACGGACGGGAAGTACAATCACGTGATGAATGGGGTCACCGACTGGGTCTACGAGGAGGAGCTTTACCTGACCAGTCTGCTGAGCTGGAGCCCGGACAGTAAGTACCTCTCTTACGCCAAGACCGATGAGAGCGCCGTGAAGATGATCGGCATGACGATGTACGGCAAGGGCAACTACCCCTTTATCTACGCCTATAAGTATCCCAAGGCGGGCGAGCAAAACTCGAAGGTCTCCCTCTGGCTCTACGAGGTGGACAATAGGCGCAACGTGCCGATCATGGAGAAGGAGCTGGGCGAGGAGGAGCTCTATATCCCGAGACTTGGCTTTGAGGGCGAGCAGCTGTATGTCTTTACCCTCAATAGAAATCAGAATGACCTCCGCATCTATCGGGTCAACCCCGGCAGCCGTATCGCCCGACTCTGGCTGCAGGATAAGGACGACAAGTACATCGATGAGCATGCAGAGGTGCTGCAGATGCAGATCACGCCCACAGCGGCCTACCTCGTCAGCGAGCGGGACGGTCGCCCGAGGGTCTACAAGTATACCCCTGAGGGCAATCTCGTCGGGCAACTGACAGATGAGGATGCCGATGTGGAGGAGCTCTATGGCGTCTCTCCCTCAGGGGAGGTGTACTACCAGCTCGCTTCGCCCACGCCGATGGATCGGGTTGTGGTGGCGAGAGATGCCAAGGGTCGCACCCGCCTGCTCTCTCCTGATACGGGGTCGAGCGATGTCACCTTTAGCGACGATATGAGCTACTACCTGCTGAGCCACTCCTCCACTACCGAGGTGCCTCGCTACACCATCCACCGGACCAAGGACGGGAAGGAGCTTCGGGTGCTGGAGGACAACGCCGCACTTGCTCAGCGGATCTCCCGGCTGAGCTATGGTAAGAGGGAGTTTATCACCCTCGAGACGAAGAGTGGACAGCGGCTCAATGGCTGGATCATGCGCCCGACAGACTACAGAGAGGGGGTGCGCTACCCGGTCGTGATGACGCAGTACAGCGGTCCCGGGTCTCAGTCCGCACTCAATCACTTCTCTTTTGGCTGGGAGGAATATCTCACCACCCAGGGCTTCGTCGTCGCCTGCATTGATGGGCGCGGTACAGGAGGTCGAGGCAGTGACTTCGAGAAGTGCACCTACCTCCGTATGGGCTACTTGGAGAGTCAGGATCAGATAGAGGCAGCGCATGCACTCGCCAAGCTGCCTTATGTCGATGGCGACCGGATCGGGATCTTTGGCTGGAGCTTTGGCGGGTATAATGTCCTGATGACGATGGCGCGTGGCAAGGGGACCTTCCGTGCCGGTGTTGCTGTCGCTCCGCCCTATGACTGGCGCCTCTATGACACCATATATACTGAGCGGTATATGCGTACCCCTCAGGAGAACCCTAAGGGCTATGAGCAGACCTCTGTTGCAACTTATATCAATGGGATGGAGGGCGCGCTGCTGATCTGTCACGGCACAGCGGATGATAACGTCCACTTCCAGAATACGATGCACCTCGTCCCCGCCCTTGTGGAGGCTGACAAGGACTTCCGAATGCTGGTCTATCCGGACAAGAACCATGGGATCTATGGTGGCAATACCCGCAACCACCTTTACCGCCAGATCACCAATCACTTCATCACCTATCTCCGTCCATGATGAGAGACGAGCCTCGTAAGCCGGCCTGGCTGAAGATCGACCTCAGCAGTACCGACAGCTACAGCCACACCTCCCATACCATCACTGCGGGCGGACTGCATACGATCTGCGCCAGTGGCAAGTGCCCCAATCGGGCAGAGTGCTGGAGTCACGGTACAGCCACCTTTATGATAGGAGGAAACTACTGCACCCGGCGCTGTCGCTTCTGCGCTACCGCCTATATGAGTAAGCCACCGGCACTCAGCCCTGATGAGCCCGAGTCTGTGGCCCGGAGTGTCCGTGAGATGGGGCTCCGCTATGCGGTCATCACCTCGGTGGACCGAGATGATCTGGAGGATAGTGGAGCGACACACTGGGCGGAGACGATCCGTGCCATCCGTCGGCTCTCACCGGAGACGAAGATCGAGGTACTGATACCGGACTTCAGGTGGGATATGAGCGCCGTCGACACAGTCCTCAAGGCAGGCCCCGATGTAGTGGGGCATAATGTGGAAACGGTCCGTCGCCTGACCCCGCACGTCCGCTACCGGGCGACCTACGATGGTAGCCTTGCTGTGCTGAGACACATAGCTGAGCAGGGCTTCATCGCCAAGACCGGCATTATGCTTGGGCTCGGTGAGACAGAGGAGGAGGTGCTGGAGACGATGCGCGACTGCTTTGATGTAGGCGTGCAGACGATGACCATCGGGCAGTACCTTCGTCCCACGCGCCAGCATATCCCAGTCGTGGAGTACATCCATCCCGACCGCTTCCGGGCTTATGCCGAGGAGGGTAGGGCGATCGGTCTCAAGCATGTGGAGAGTGGGCCGCTGGTCCGCTCCTCGTACCATGCCGCCGATCAATTTGATACCGCTAAGAATTTCCTTGACCTGAGGGATCTGGCTACTCGTCGCACCCAGGTGAAAGGAGAAGATAAATAGTCCAATCGATATATATATGAATACTTTCGCCAAGATACTTCGTCCTGTCCTTGTCGCTTCGCTTGCCACCTTCCTCACCACCGGCTGCGGGCTACTGCGTCAGACTACCCAAGAGTATGGGGATGAGACTGCAACTGAGGTGACGGACCACCACTATGTGATGCTGATCGGATCCCTCGGAAGCACGCCTGAGGAGGGGGAGATACAGAGCTTTACCCTTCACCCGATCACTATGGCTACGGAGCATACCGGTACGGTCTCTGCTGCATCGCCCTCCTTTATGGTGCTCGGGAAGGATCGCCGCACACTCTTTGTGACCAACGAGACAGATCGCGAGTCAACGCTCTCCTCCTTCAGGCTCGACCCCAGCAGCGGTGAGCTGAGCCTCATCAGCAAGACCTACACGATCGGAGAAGGACCCACCTATGTGGCTACCAACGGCTCCTATGTAGTGTCGGCCAACTATGCAGGAGGGAGTATCAGTCTCACGGAGAGCGACAGCAAGGGTATGCTGGCACCGGTGGACTGGCATATTCAGATAGGGGACAAGGGCGTCTCTCACCCCCACTCGGCTTACTTTACCTCGGATGGCTCTCAGCTCTTTGCGACTGACCTTGGATTAGACAAGATCCTGCACTTCGGCATCCATACCGATACACCACCGATCACCCTTGATGCCAATCAGATCACGCTCCCCAAGGGCTCTGGTCCCCGACACATCATCCTTAGCAAAAACGATAAGTTTGCCTACGTCGTCTGCGAATTCACTCCTCAGGTCTTTGTCTACCGCAATGAAGATGGGGTACTGACCGAGATCCAGCGCATATCCACTCATCGCACGGGGAAGAGTGGGGGACACATTGCCCTCAGCCACGATGGTCGCTTCCTCTACACCAGCCATCGGGATGGAGGACAAGATGCGATCATCGCCTTCCGTGTGGATAAGCAGAGTGGGCGACTCACTTACCTCTCGACCACTCCGACTGGACGTCATCCTCGTCACTTCGCGATCAGCCCCGACGACCGCTACCTCGCTGTTGCTCAGAGGGACGACTCTCTGGTGAGCTTCTATAAGCGGGACCGAAGGAGTGGAGACCTAACTCCGATGAAGAAGGCGATCCGAACCGATCGTCCGGTTTTCCTCCTCTGGGAAAGCTTTGACAACTGATCCCTTATGCCCTCTGATACCAAGGAGGTGAAGGAGAAGAGCCGGGCTCGGCTCCTCTGGCGGCTCTGTAGCTCTTTCTTTGTCATCGGTGGCTTTACCTTCGGTGGCGGATATGCGATGATCGAGATGATCCGCGAGACGGTGGTGGAGAAGTATCACTGGCTCGAGGATGAGGAGTTTATCGACTTGCTGGCACTGACTCAGTCGCTGCCTGGGGTCTTTGCAGTCAATATATCCATATTTATTGGCATGCGACTAGCGGGTCCGATAGGAGCGGTACTTGCAGGTATTGCGACGACGTTGCCGAGCTTCCTCATTATGCTGACGATCGCCATCTTTGCCGTCTCCTATCGAGACAACCCTACTGTTGATGCGATCTTTAATGGCATTCGCCCTGCGGTGGTCGCGCTGATCGTGGCTCCGGTGGTGAAGCTCTGGCGGGGACTTCGACTTCCCTACTACTGGCTCTGGATCCCGATCACCTCAGCGCTGCTGATCTGGCTCGGTGGGGTCAGCCCCGTTGTGGTCATCATCGTGGGTGCACTGGGGGGATGGTTTTACTCTGTCGTGCTGCGCAAGTCGGTACGGCACACAGGTGAGCCGAATAAGGGATGATCTACCTACAGCTTATCTGGGTCTACCTCAAGATTGGTCTTCTTGGCTTCGGTGGAGGGTATGCCATGCTGCCACTGATCCAGGAGGAGGTGGTGGACCATTACCACTGGCTGACGATGCAGGAATTCACCGACATCGTAGCTATCTCGCAGGTGACACCGGGTCCGATCGGGATCAATAGCGCCACTTATATTGGCTATACCGTCACCGGGGGGAGTGTGCTCGGCTCAGTTGCGGCCACGCTAGCGGTGATGTTTCCCTCCTTTGTCCTCTGCTTCCTCATCAGTCGCGCCTACAGGCGCTTCATCGACAATAAGCATGTACAGGGACTCTTTGTCGGCATCAGACCAGTGACGGCGGGTCTCATCGCCTCAGCTGCTCTGCTCCTGATGACCCCGGACAACTTCATTGACGTCTGGAGCATCGTCCTCTTCCTCGCCTGCCTCGTCTGTATGCTCAAGCGGTGGGTCCATCCCATCCTGCTGATGATCCTCTCCGGGCTGGCGGGGTATCTCATTTATATATAAGAGAAAAGGCTTCTGCAACAGCAGAAGCCTTTTCTCTTAGTTCACCGCTGTGCTTATTTGCTACCAAAGCGACCGATGAGCTTCAGTGCAGTGACGGCTGCCTCGATGCCCTTATTGCCGTGCTTGCCACCGGAGCGGTCAGTCGCCTGCTCCATGGTATTGGTAGTGAGGACACCGAAGATGATCGGCACGTCAATGGTGTCGGCATTGAGTTTACCGAGATTGACGGCAACCGCTTGACTCAGGTAGTCGAAGTGGGGCGTCTCACCCTGGACAATGCAGCCGATTGCGAGGATCGCATCAAGCTCCTCTGTCTGGAGCATTCGGTTGCAGCCGTAGATGAGCTCGAAGCTTCCGGGCACATACTCCACGAGGATATCTTCCTCTTGTACGCCATACTCCTTGAGCGTGTCGATCGCGCCCTGTGCCATACTATTGGTGACCTGATCATTCCACTCCGAGACGACGAGAGCGACTCGCTTACCTGTTGCGTCGGGAATGGTCGTGGGGTCGTAGTTGCTGAGATTGGTTGTAGACATTTTATTTTATATACTCTTTGGTTTTACTCAAATCTTAGGACCTGCGCCGGGTGGATCTTGCCGATTACCCGTGTGGGGATCAGCACCAGGAGCAGAATGGCAATGATGATGATGAGATTCGTGAAGATGAGAGTCTCCCAGCGGATCTCCATCGGTACATAGGCGGTGTAGTACTGTGAGGGGTCGAGCTTTAGTGGCTTCCAGGTCATTTGTATGCCGGCAAGGAGCAGCGCAAGGGCATTACCCCACAGCACCCCTCGCCCCAGCACGAATGCAGATATGTGGAGGAAGACCCTCCTCAGCGACCTATCCGACTGACCGAGCGTCTTTAGGAGAGCTATGGCGCGCACCTTCTCCAGCACAAGGACGATGATGCCGGTGATCATCGTGATGCCGGCGACGACGATCATAAGCGCAAGGATCATATAGACATTTGCGTCCAAGAGACTGAGCCAGCTGAAGATCCCGGGGTAGAGCTCCTCTGAGGTGAACATAGTGTATCGCTCCTGATACTGCCCGTTGCGGGTCGCTAAGTAGTCAAAGCAACGATCGAAGACGGTCCCCACCTGCTTATGGTCGGTTAGGTGGATCTGCACACCACCCACTTGGTTGTCGCTGAAGCCAGCGACGGACCGAACCAGCCGAATATCGCCTACCAGCAGTGCTTGATCGTACTCCTCAAATCCGGTGTAGAATAGTCCGGCCACTGTGAGACGTCGTACCTTGAAGCTCTCCCCGTCCGTAAAGTAGGAGAGGCAACGGTCGCCCACCTTAAGGTCAAAAAGCCGTGCCAGCGTTGTTGACATCAGCACCTCCTCATCCGACTCACCCCTAAAGCCCGGGATCTCTCCCTCCACCATATACTTTGCGAAGAAGTCGGCATTAAAGAGTGAGTCCACACCGTGGAAGGCGACTGCACGGAAGGTGGAGTCGACCTTAATCAGGCTCATCTCTTCGGCAAAAGTATAGACAGCCGCCTTGGGGTCATGGCTCCGGGCGATCGCCGTCAGGCTGTCGGTCAGTCCCTCTGGGAGATCCAGCGGTACAGTGTATCTATTGAATGTATTGTCGGGGTTGGAGATCTTCACACTGCCGATAAAGCCATCAATCTTGCTCCGTATCTCCTGCTTGAAGCCGTCAATGACGAAGAAAGAGATCAGGATCAGCAGGATCCCCAAGGCGATCCCTATGGTTGAGACCTTCACCACCGGTCGTAGCCGGGGCTTCTCACTCTCGCTGTAGAGGAATTTCCGCGCAATACTTCGCTCCAAGCTCATAACTTAGTACTCATAACTCAGCACGCCACCCTGTCTCAGCATCTCGTGAGAGATCCTGTGGCGCTTGAGAGGCTTGCCATTGAAGCGGATCCCCTTGACATAGCTCTTCGCATCCCGAGGAGCCCCCTCAATCACCAAGCGGTCGGAGCCATACCAAGTCGGGTCGAGCCGAATTGTGATCCGGTCAAAGGTGGGTGCCGTCAGGGCATACTCAGGTACACCGGGTACATCGGGGTAGAGACCCATCATGGAGAAGACTGCCCAAGCGGACATCGTCCCGGTATCGTCATTCCCCGGGATCCCGTCCGGAGCCGTGTGGAAGTGCTTCGCCAGCAATTCGCTAACTAAGTGCTGTGTCCTCCACTCCTCGCCACTGAAGTAGGTGAAGAGGTAGGGATAGGCAATGTCCGGCTCATTGGAGGGGTCATAGTGCCCATCGTCAAAGACGCTCTGCAGGTGACGGACAAAGGCTTTTTGCCCGCCATGGAGACGAACTAGCCCGGGGATGTCGTGGGGGACGAAGAAAGCGTAATTCCAGGCGCAGCCTTCGTGAAATCCGGGATTGGGCTCAAAGTTCTTCCCCAGCTCAGGGTCGTAGGGCGATAGGAAAGAGCCGTCGGGTAACTTAGGTCGAAGCGTCTTTGTCTCCGGATCAAAGTAGTGTCTGTAGCCGAGACTCTGCTTGTAGAAGCGCTCCGCCTCCTCCTTGTGCCCGAGTGAGTCAGCGAGGATGCTCAGTGCATGGTCCGCCACGTAGTATTCGAGCGCATGGGAGACAGAGTTGTCGTACTTCCCTCGCAGAGGCACATAGCCGAGTCGGAGGTAGTCATCGTTGTCACTCCTCAGGAGATTTGCCACACTCGGCAGGGTGGCAGACTTAAGCATCGCCTCATAAGCGGTCTCTATGTCGTAGCCTCTCAGCCCCTTGAGCCACGTGTCGACGATCACCGGGATGGCGGGGTCCCCCTCCATTGTAAGCGTCTCACGACCGATCAGCTCCCAGCGAGGTAGCCAGCCCCCCTCGCGGTACATATCAATCATCGACCGAACCATATCGAGCTGCCGCTCCGGATATGCCAGGGTCATCAGCTGATGGACGTTGCGGTAGGTGTCCCAGAGAGAGAAGATAGTATACCGGTCGTGTGCCGTCTGTCCCACGCTGTCGCTCTCCATAGTCGGGTACTGACCATTGACATCCTGAAGGATGCTTGGCTGGATCATCGTGTGGTAGAGCGCTGTGTAGAAGACCCTTCGCTGCTCCTCAGTACCGCCCTCTACGATGATGTGACTCAGCTCCCTCTCCCAGATTGAGGAGGCACGCTCCCGAAGTTGAGCAAAAGAGAGTTTCGCCGTCTCCGTCTCCATATTTTGCCATGCGTTCTCAGTGCTGACGAAAGAGACGGCAAGTCGGACTTCGATCATCTCCCCCTCACTTGTCTCATAGGTGAAGTAAGCACCTATGTCGTCTCCGGCAATCTCCCGCCCATACTTCGTGTAGACTTTATACCTACCGGCGTGTTGGTCCCACTCCGCCTCGGCAGTCATCGGGCGCTGATGCTTCCACCAGCCTGTTTGCTTCGGTGTTTTGGACACACGGAGGGCAAAGTAGATCGGATAGACCGCTTGGGGAACATCGTAGCAGAAGTTCCCCAGCAGCTTCATCCCCTCGATCTCAGTCTCGCTCTTTCGCCTAAGGAAAGCCCCCGACTCATTCGTCAGACCTTCACCGAGATTGAGCAGAAGGTGACTCTCCCCGGCAGGGAAGGTGAAGCGGCTCACTCCGGTCCTAAGAGTGGAGGTAAGCTCGGCAGAGATGCCGTAGCGATCGAGCCGGACGGCATAGTACCCAGGCTCGGCACGCTCCTTGCTGTAGGCGGTCCCATACTTGTGGTAGTCCGGCTCCAGCAGTCCAGTTGTCGCCATCAGCAGGAGGGAGCTCATATCCGGGCAGCCCACGCCACTTAGATTGACGTGCGCAAAGCCGGTGAGGAAGGAGTTGGTCCACTCGTATGGTGTACTCCACCAGCGACTATCTTTGTCAAAGGTATTGCTGTCCGAGCCCATGACATTGAAGGGGGTGACAGACATAATCCCCCACGGGCACCGGGCACCGGGGTTGGTGGTGCCAAAGTTGGTGGTCCCGATGAAGGGATCCACGTACTCCACAAGGCGCTCCTGCCCGTGGGCAAGAGCGCAAAGGAGGGAGAGTAGGGTGGTAGCGAGTACCGCGACACTCTTATGCATAGATAGAGGCAATCAGTCGTCCGAAGAGCTTCGTCATACGGTCCGAGGCTGCATCAGCTGCCCGGATCACATCATTCTCATCATTAACGTACTCGGGGTCGTTATTGAAGCACTCGTTGGTGATGCAGGACATCCCGAAAACGTGCATTCCACAATGCCGGGCCACGATTACTTCCGGTACTGTGCTCATACCGATGGCGTCCCCTCCGATGAGGGATAGCATACGGCACTCGGCAGGCGTCTCGTAGGAGGGACCTGTCCAGCCGACATAGACCCCTCTCTGGAGTGAGATCCCCAGCTCACCTGAGAGTCTCTCAGCCTCGTGGATCAGCCCGCGGTCGTAGGGGCGAGTCATATCCGAGAAGCGGGGACCAAAGGCATCAATATTGGGCCCGATCAGAGGATTGGGTAGCCAATTGATGTGATCTGTGATGACCATAAGGTCGCCCACATGGAATGAAGTATTGAGTCCGCCTGCAGCATTGGACACAAAGAGGTACTCAATGCTTAAGAGGTGGAAGACCCGCACGTGGAAGGTGACCTTATCCATCGGATAGCCCTCGTAGTAATGAAAGCGCCCCTGCATAGCGATCACCGGAGCACCGTCCAGCGTACCTATGATCAGATTGCCCTTGTGTCCCACCGCCGTGCTGACGGGGAAGTTTGGGATATCCTTGTAGGGGATTACCTTAGCATTCTCTATGCGGTCGGCGAGCTTCCCGAGCCCGCTTCCCAGCGTAATCGCCACTTTTGTCCCCTCCGGTACCAGTGGACGGAGGTAATCGGCGGCTGCCTGATAGTCTTGTAGATTCATCTCTTGAGTAATAAATGATTATACTGCTACACCGCTGCGACGGAAGAGCTCCTTGGACACTTCCTCAAAGCGCTCCCTGATCTCTCTCTCTCCCGGTATGATGCGGTGTCTCATCAGCACCTTCCCGTTGATGATCGTCGTGTCGATGACGTCTCCATTGGTAGCGTAGACGAGGTTGGAGATCAAGCTGTGTGTGGGCGTCATGTCAAGTCGGGAGAGGTCGACAAGACAGACATCGGCAAGATAGCCCTCCTCAATGCGACCACTCTCCAAGCGAAGGATCTCCGCCCCAATGCGAGTAGCGCTGTCGAAGAGGTCTCCCGCCTTATTCACCGTCGGGTCTCCGCTCCAGCTCTTTCCCATAAAGGAGGCGCACTTCATCGCCGTGATCATATCAAGGTTATTCGAGCTTGAGACGCCATCCGTCCCCAGTCCCACCCGGACACCCCGGCGGCGCAACTCTTCGTATCTAAATTGGCTCCCCGAGGCGAGCTTCATATTCGAGGCAGGATTATGCACCACGCTACAGCCGTGATCAGCCAGCATACGGATCTCCTCGCTGTCAAGCCATAGTCCGTGAGCCAATACAAGGTTGTCCGACAGCACTCCGATCTGATCAAGGAAGCGAACCGGTGTCGTCCCGTACTTCTCGCAGCAATCGCGCCACTCGGTGTAGGTCTCCGAGAGGTGGAGGTGCACGAGGAGTCCATTGGCCTTGGCAAAGTCAGATCCATACTTGAGCTGCTCAGCCGATACCGTGTAGATGGCGTGAGGACCGACCGATAGCTGCACCCTGTCGGAGAAGGTGCTGAAGAGCCTGAGGTACTCCTCCAGCCGTTTCCGGTCCAGTGCCGCCCGCTCCTCATCCCATCGGTCAAAGAGGGTGTAGGAGAGGTTGGCTCGCAGGCCGCTTTCCTCCACTGCACGAGCCGTTCCCTCGGGTAGGGTGTACATGTCGAGGAAGGCGGTGGTGCCACTCTTGATCATCTCGAGGGTGGCCACACGGGCACCCCAGTAGATGTCTTCCTCTGTGAGGTGAGCTTCCACGGGCCAGATCATATTATTGAGCCAGTCCATCAGGTTGAGGTCGTCACCATAGCCACGGAAGAAGGTCATCGCCGAGTGGGTGTGACCATTCACGAAGCCCGGTATGATAGCCAGCCCGTCCCCCTCGATCAGGTCAGCCTCCGGATAGTCAGCCGGGGAGACGGAGCCGATCTTGGAGATCCGACTCCCCTCGATCAGTACATCTGCCCTCCGATGGTCATCGGAGGGCAGGAGTACATTTTGGATCAGTAGTGAGGACATAGATTACTTGTGACCGAAACGGGCGTAAAACTCCGCCACTGTCTCAATGCCGTTGAAGAAGTTGGTCAACGGGAAATTCTCATTCGGTGAGTGGATGCCGTCAGACCCAAGACCAAAGCCCATAAGGATGGTCTTCGTCTGGAGGATCCGCTCAAAGAGGATCACCACGCCAATACTACCACCACTATGATAGGCGATGGGGCGCTTACCCCACACTGCCTCGAAGGCATCCTCTGCAACCTTGTAGGCAGGCAGGTCGGTCGGGCAATTGTAGGCATCAGTACCGCTCAGGTTCGTCACCTTGACACGCACGGTATCCGGAGCGAGCTCCTTGATATAGGGCTCAAAGGCAGCAATGATATTATCCTTATCCTGATTGGCTACAAGTCGGGTAGAGATCTTGGCGGTCGCCTTGGCGGGGATGATCGTCTTTGCGCCCTCACCGGTGTATCCACCGTAGATGCCGCAGACATCCAGGGCGGGTCTCCAGCTATTGCGCTCATAGGTGACGTAGCCCTCCTCGCCCTGTACGCCGGGCACGCCGATCGCATCTGAGTAGGACTTGTCGTTGTAGGGGATCTGTGCTACCTGCTTGTGATCCTCCTCAGTCATATCGATCACGTCGTCGTAGAATCCCGGGATCGTCACCTTGCCCTTCTCGTCGTGGAGCTTGGAGATGATCTTTCCCAGCTCATTGATCGGATTGGCGACGGCACCGCCATAGTGACCGGAGTGGAGGTCGTGGCTCGGACCACTCACCTCTACCTCCCAGTAGCACATACCTCTCAGTCCGGTAGTGATCGATGGCACCTCGTTACTTACCATATCGGTGTCGCTGACTAAGATGACGTCACAGGCAAGGAGATCTTTATGCTTCTTCAGGAAGCTCTCCATATTGATCGATCCGATCTCCTCCTCTCCCTCGAGGAGTACCTTGACGTTGCACTTCACCAGACCTAGCTCGAGGGCAGTCCGCAGTCCCTGTACCTGTGTGGAGGACTGTCCCTTGCAGTCATCCGATCCACGGGCTACGATCAGACCATCCTTGATTACCGGCTCGAAGGGATCCGGCTGATTCCACTCATCGAGCGGCTCTGCCGGCATCACATCATAGTGTCCGTAGACGAGTACCGTGGGTGCCTCCTCGCTATACTTCTTCTCTGCAAAGACTGCAGGGTGTCCTCCCGTCGGCAGGATCTCTGCGCGATCCATGCCGATGCTCTTGAGGATCTCGCTCCAGCGCTCGGCGCAGCGTACCATATCCTCCTTGTGGGATGACTGTGAGCTGACGGAGGGGATGCGGATGAGTGAGAATAGATCCTCAAGGAAGGCATCCTTATGCTCCTCGACAAACTTCTTGATTTCCGGATTAGTGGCCATAGTGGTTTACGTTGTACTCGGCTCGGGAGATCGTAGCACAGCCGAGGGGTGTCTATATATAAGTGTAGGTGCTATGGGATCTCCAAGGAGTAGCGACATAATGGGTCATCGACCGTCGCTCTCCGCCGCACCTGTCTTCAAATTTACCCTTTTCCTCCTTTCCTCACAAATATTTGTCCCGGAATATTAGGTAATCTCCTCCCGATTATGTGAGAAAATGTGCTAATTTTGTGACACATATCAACCACCAATTAGACAAGATTATGATCCCTTCCCACTTACGTACGCTTCTGCTTTCTATCTCAGTGCTCCCGCTGCTGACCGTCTCGCCCCGTCTCTTCGCTCAGAGCCCGTCGGACCAGTATGAGTGTCTCTACCGGTATCACTATAGCGGTCCGATGACTTCCTCTGAGGATGGGGAGAGCGGGATGGATGTTATGGTAGCCATTATGAGTGCTCAGGAGCAGCATAACGAGAGTCTCCCTCAGAAGCTCTCCACGCTGGTGATGCTCCGGATGGGAGACCAGCGTAGCTACTGTCGAGACTATACCGCTTATCGCGTGGACTCCCTGATGGCTGAGACTACCCGTCCGGACAGTCTCCTGCAGAGTCTGCAGATGGCAGCGGTGGACAATCTCTTCTACTTCGACCCCTGTGTCACTATGGATCTGGGGCGTGGAGAGATGACACTTATGGAGACGATCCCACTCTCCTACTACACCTACACCGAGCCGATGATGTCGATCGACTGGACCCTCTCAGAGGAGACTAAGGAGGTGTGTGGCTATAGCTGCAAGACCGCCACGGGTAGCTATGGCGGACGGACCTGGGTTGTGCGGTACGCTCCCGGGATCCCCTCGGCCTTTGGTCCATGGAAACTCCACGGATTGCCCGGTCTGATCCTCGAGGCAGAGGATACCGAGGGAATGCATCACTTCACGGCGGTTCGCTTTGCTAAGGCAACAACTCCGCTACCGGAGCCGGACCGCTCCATGGCGATCCGGACTAACCGTCAGGATTTCATCAAGGCAAAGTCGCGTCAGACTGAGATCCCTATGGACGGCATCACCGAGATGACTGTCAGGAGTAATGACGATGGACAGAGAGTCGTTATGATCAATGGCTTTACACTTCGACCCCTTGTCTCCAAGACCCAGCCACTGGAGCTGAAGTGATGAGACTCCGTCGCTACTTCCTCTCGCTCCTACTTCTCCTTTGCCCTCTCTCGCTTCTTGCTCAGGAATATAAGCTCTCCGGTCGAGTGACCGGTAGTGAGAGCGAGGCGGTGGTGGGTGCCCGAGTGACGCTGAGCCACGAGGGGCAGATCCTCGCTTTTGCCTTTACTCGCAAGGGGGGTAATTTCACCCTCACATCCGATCGCAGTTACCCGAGGATGACGCTCTCTCTCAGTCATCTCTCGTACGAGACGGATAGCATCTCGCTGACACCCGATCGACACGAGGTGACGCTCCGTCTCTCTCCGCGTGTCTCACAGTTGCAGGAGGTGACGGTGGAGGCCTACCCGATCATTGAGCGGTCGGATACGCTCACCTATCTCCTCCGCTCCTTTACGGAAGCAGGGGACTACACCCTGGAGGATGCGATCAAGCGTTTGCCGGGGGTGGAGGTGGATCCCAAGGGACAGATCAGCTATCTCGGTAAGGCGATCAGCCACTTCTATATCGAGGGAATGGATCTCCTCGGCGGACAGTACCACAAGGCGACACGAAACTTGGATGCCAAGAAGGTAGCCTCAGTGGATGTGATGAGGCACCATCAGGATCGGAAGATAGATAAGGACGTGCCGACGAATGACGTGGCGTTGAATGTCCGACTCGAGAAGGATGCGAAGAGCCGCCCCATCTGGTCGGGGAATGGGGCGATCGGCTATGGGGGTAGGGTGCGGTACGACGGCTCGCTCTCGTCGATGCTCTTCGCCCACTCTATGCAGTATATGGCACTGCTATCTGGAGGCAATCAGACGGAGCGTGCTCGCGATGATGCACTCAACCTAATCGTGAGAGGAGACTCGCCTACCGCTCTTGCGGAGCGGGTGATTGGCGAGGCCTCTGCATCTGCGCCGCCGATCGATCGGGAGCTCTACATCAGTCCCCTTGACCTCTCCGTATCCGGATCGGTCCTCCGTGCCCTATCAGATGATAGGCAGCTCCGTGTGCAGGCACGCTATGGTCGCAGCTCTACCGGCTATGGGTATGCGATAGAGAGGCGCTTCGCTGACGGGACAGTGATCAGTGAGGAGAGCAATCCAACTGCTCTCGTCCATCTGCCGGGCGTGGAGATCGAGTATCGGGACAATCAGGAGGGATACTACCTCAGTAATAGCTTTGTCCTTGACGGAAAGGTTTCTGATGATCAACTGCCAACCCTGCTCGGCGGGGGCGGATCCCACTTTGTGCAAAAGCAGTCTCGCGGTCTATCTCTCCTCGATGAGATCGCCTACAGCCGCCGTCGCGGGACCCAAAACCACCGAGTGGAGGGGCGGGTGAGTCTAGTGACGATTCCGGATCAGTGGCTGGGTATTGGCTCAGCCGATGAGGTCTCGCTCCGACAATATGCCCAGGGGGGATCCGTCGGTGCTGGAGCTACCTATACGCTCAGTGAGACAAGGGGGGCGCATAGGCTCTTCGGCACCTTTGGGCTGACCTACTCTGGAGACCATGTGGAGACCTGTCAGGAGCGGGAGGGTGCCGAGCGCACCGCACTAAATGACCTCGATGTGAGCACCACCTCCCTCGGGCTGTCAACCGGCTACACTTATACTCGTCCGCGTGGACTTCGCTGCGTTTTAAATGCCAAGCTGGCACTCTCGGGTGACTACCTCTCGCTGCGCAATAGCGGGGACCGACCTATCAAGCTCTCTCGTCCGCTCTTTACCATTAACCCCTCTCTTTCGGCAGACTTTGCTTTGAGTCCCTTTTCCGAGGTCAGCCTTGGCGCCAATTACAGCAGCGGCTATGGTGGTGCTGCCTCCTTCCTCTCCGCTCCGATCCGTACCGGACTGACGGAGACCACCACCGGTTCGGGGACACTCTCAGAGAGCTCTATGATCAGTGTGACGGGGGACTACCGCTTCAGCCAGCCGATGAGGATGTGGTTTGTCCGGCTCAGCGGGGGCTACACCCGGATCCGGAGCAATACCCTCGCGACTCAGACGATAGGGGAGGACATGATCGGCACCGGTGCGCTGCAGACGGATAACACCTCGCACCTCTACAATAGCGACCTCACGGTGACGAAGCGCTTCCACGCCTATAAGACTGCCCTTCGGTTCTATACCGGAGTTTCCCGCGCTGAATATCGGGTGATGCAAAATGAGGTGCTCCTCCCCTACAGCTCCACCACTATGTATGTCTCGCCGGAGCTCTCTACCACGCCGATCCGAGGACTGGAGCTCTCCTACGGGTACAACCTAAGTCGCACGATGATGAGCTACGGAGGCACCTCCGCTCAGCCGGTCGTCTCCTACAGCCATCGCGCCGGTGTGAGTGTGCCGCTACTGTGGGGGGTGATCTGGAGGACAAACTGCCGAGTCACTACATTCACCGCATTTGAGGGACCGGATCGGACCTTCCCTCAGCTCAGTACCGCGCTCTCCTATCGTCAGAAGTCTCTCTCGGTCGATCTCCGGGTGCTCAACCTACTCAACCACCAGTCCTACCGCTACCTCACCTTCGACACCGTGAATAGGTACGCCTACCGGTACGACCTCCGTCCGAGGACCATCCTCCTATCTCTGCAGCTCTCCCTCTGACATGCGGACATACAGGTGTAGTAGACCTCCTGAGCGCTAAGCAACCTTCTTCACCGACTTGTGGAAGAAGTCCATACAGAAGAAAAGGATTAGTAGCCAATTAAAAAAGATCCTTGGTCCCAAGATAAGGGACCAAGGATCTTTGTCAAAAAACCTCAGCTAATGAGGGCAGATATTACTTCTGGAGCTCTGCGAAGCAGTAGCTGTAGACGAAAGAGGCGCTCTTGTCGATGATTGGGCACATAACCACATCGTTCTCGATGAAGGGCACATCCTTTCGGAAAGCTTGGAAGAGCTTCTGCAGCCTCGGCGAGGTCTTCTCCTGATTGCCCTCGAGCTGTAGAGCCTGAGCAGCATTCAGCAGCTCGATGCCAAGGATAGCGTAGAGGTTGTCCAAGAGAGGAAGCATCTTCGTGGCAGCATTGGCACCCATCGAGACGTGATCCTCCTGACCATTGGAGCTGACGATGCTGTCGGAGGAGGCAGCAAAGCAGTACATCTTATTGCGGCTGACCATAGCAGCAGCAGCGTACTGAGGGATCATAAAGCCTGAGTTGAGACCCGGATTGGCCACCAAGAACTCCGGCAGACCCTTTAGCCCAAGGATTAACTGGGCGGTACGGCGCTCAGAGATATTGCCAAGCTCTGCCATAGCGACTGCCAAGAAGTCCATCACGAGGGCGATAGGCTGACCATGGAAGTTGCCACCGCTGACGATGAGATCGTCATCAGGGAAGATCGTGGGGTTGTCGGTGACGGAGTTGATCTCACGTGTGATCACCTCAGAGACATAGGTGAAGGAGTCCCACGAAGCTCCGTGTACCTGCGGAATGCAACGGAAAGAGTAGGGGTCCTGTACCTGCGGCTTTGCCTTCTGCTGGAGGGCGCTCTCCTCAAGGAGCGTCCGCATCTGGCGAGACACCTCTGCCTGTCCGGGATGAGGACGAACCTCATGGAGCTGAGGGATGAATGGCGCCTGTAGGCCATCGAAAGCCTCAAGTGACACCGCACCGATCGCTGTGGATGCATAGAGGGCGCGACGACACATTATGAGGGCATACACGGCATGGGAGCTCATAAACTGAGTGCCATTGAGCAGTGCCAGACCCTCCTTGCTCTTGAGCGTGATGGTCTTGATGCCAGCGTCCTCAAAGGCCTTGTGTGAGCAGACCTTCTCACCCTTGTAGTACACCTCTCCCTCACCGATCAGCGGGAGGAAGAGCTTGGCGAGAGGTGCCAAGTCGCCCGAGGCACCGAGGGAGCCCTTATCGTAGACGATCGGGGTGATGTCGTGATTGAGCATATCGATGATGCACTGGACCGTAGCCACCTGGACACCACTATTTCCCAGCGAGAGGGCGTGTGCCTTGAGGAGTAGCATGATCTTCACGATCGGAAGTGGCACCTCCTCCCCGTAGCTGCAGGAGTGACTCTTCACGAGATTCTCCTGTAGAGCGGTCAGGTCATCGGATGGGATGCTGATGTTGCAGAGTGATCCAAAACCGGTGGTGATTCCGTAGAGAGGACGTCCGGCGGTCTTCACCTTCTCATCCAGGTAGTCGCGACACTTCTGTATACGCTGCTTAGCAACGTCTGAGAGCTTGTACTCGACGGACTCGGCTGTGATGAGTTGCTCGATCTCCTCAATGGTGATGTCCTTCTCACCGACTGAGTAGGTGAGATGCTCCTTGGTGCAGTAGGGGACTGATTTTAGTTTCATAAAGTTGTGGTGTGGTTAGAGATTCTGATAGACGTGAGCCAGGATCTTCTGCTCTGTCTCGTTGACCTTTCTCTCAAGCTCAGCAGCGCGGTCGGCATGCTCCTTGACAAAAGTCTCATCCTTGATCGATCCGAGGTTGATACGGACGTTGAGGAGTGCACCGATCACCGCATAGCGGCAGGCCATCATGGCGCAGCAGGCATCCGTGATAGAGTTTTGATTCCCCTTCATGATCACCTTCTCGATCAGAGGCATCAGCTCAGCGGCTTTCTCGGCAACCCTCATCGGCACGTCGGCAGCGATCTTAGTGCCTCGCTGGATCTCAGCGGAGCGTGCTTCCTTCTCCTCCTCGGTCTCCTTGGGCCACTTGAAGGCTGCAAAGACGACATTGAAGGCATCGCTATCCTTGTCGACAGCCTCGAGTAGCTCCTTCTGTATCTCAGAGACGCGAGAGACGATCTCGCGCATCTCCTCCTCAACATCGGCATACTTCTTCTTGCCTATGGTGAGGTTGCCTACCATAGAGGTGAGAGCAGCAGCGATGGCGCCATTGAGGGCTGAGACACTGCCTCCACCGGGTGCGGGAGAGTCACTCGCCAGCTCATCGATGAAGCCGGCAACGGTCATATCTATTAGTTTCATTATAAATGTAGTCGGTTAGTTGTGGTAAGGGATCCCACCCTTGACAGTGGTCTCCACGATATTCATCCCAAAGTGATAGGATAGGAACTTGTATGAGGGGTAGCGTAGGATCACTACATCGCCTGCCTTGCCCTCCTCAATTGACCCGATCTCATCCTGCAGTCCCAGAGCGGTCGCTGCATTGATGGTCAGGGCTGTGATCGCCTCCTCGACACTCATATGCATGTAGATGGTTGCGAGGGCGATCATCAGCGGTATAGAGCAGGAGAAGCAGCTACCGGGATTGAGATCCGAGGCAAGAGCGACAGCACAGCCTGCATCAATCATCTTGCGTGCAGGAGCATAGTCGTCCATAAGAGAGAAAGCGGTCAGCGGCAGTAGCGTAGACACGGTATGACTCTTCGCCATCTTGTCGATGTCCTTATCGGAGATCTTGAGGAGGTGGTCTGCTGAGAGGCAACCGAGATCAGCCGCCAAGCCAGCGCCTCCGAGAGGATAGATCTCGTCCGCATGCATCTTAGTGGCAAAGCCCATATCCCGTGCCGCTGTCAGCAGTCGACGGGACTGCTCGAGGTCGAAGACATTCTTCTCAGTGAAGATGTCCACATTACGAGCCAGCCCCCTCTCCTTTACGAGTGGGAGCATCTCTCGTATGATGAAGTCGATATACCCATCCGGGTCACCCTGATACTCGGGAGCAATGTCGTGTGCCCCGAGGTAGGTGCTGATGACATCGATCGGCTGCATCTCATCCAGCCTCTTGGCCACCTCGAGCTGTCGGAGCTCTGTCTCCTTATCGAGACCATAGCCACTCTTCGCCTCCATCGTGGTGACACCCATGCGGAGCATAGAGCGCAGGTGAAGCATTGCCGCCTCAGTCAGCTCCTCTGCAGAAGCCTCTCGAGTAGCCGTGGTGGTGGCTGCGATGCCACCCCCCTTCTCCATAATGCTCATGTAGCTCTCGCCCGCGAGACGCCACTGAAACTCATCCTCACGGAAGCCTCCGAAGACTAAGTGGGTATGTGAGTCCACGAGTCCGGGCAGGACACTATGCCCCTTAGCATCGACTCGTTCCACTCCTGACTCCACAGTGGGACAGTCGGCAGAGGAACCTGCATAGACGATCTTACCATCGCGGATCAGTACTGAGGCCGGTCCGGATAGCACCCTAATGTCTCGCATCGCCTCTCTACCCCTCCGAGTAGTGCCAGCGACGGTGACCAGCTCACCGATATTTTCGATAAGGAGATCTCCCCTCCTCTTGTTCTTCCCCATCATCGGCTTACTTTCCTTGCTGCTTAGCGAGCTTATACTCGAGTACCTGATCCATCTGGAAGTTCTCCACCTGGAGGAAGTCCACAGCCTGCTTTGCCATATCCTCGAGGTCCATCTCGCCCTCAGCGATCTCCTCCTTATGGAGGTAGTAGGCGAGGGTCTCTCGGAGTGCCTCCTCAGGGATCATTCCGATGATCTCGGAGCCGACGATCTTGGCACCATAGCGCTTCGCCTCCATGCGAACCATCTCATGAGCGCGATAGATAGCCGTCTTCTTATAGTTCGTCAGGTTCATCGATACCTGTGACTGATGACGCTCTGTCAGGTCGACACCCATACCCTTGCAGAAGTGTAGTCCTCCACCGATGTGACGGACTCGCTTAGCGATGGCGGTAGCATGCTCGACATTTGGATCGTCAAGATTGACATTATAGGCAACCAGGAACATACGAGCACCCACAGCCACGACGCCTGCAGTGGGGTGAATGTCTGACGGACCAAAGTCCGGGTGCCACTCAGGCTCGTGGATCTTCTCCTTCATGCCCTCAAATTGTCCCTTACGGATCTTGGCAAGGTTCTGCCGCTCAGGAGTAGTGGCGGAGTCTTCATAGAGGAATACTGGGATCCCGATCTCCTCACCGATGATCTTACCGACCTCCTTGGAGAGCTCGATAGCCTCCTCCTGAGTCACGCCCTTGACAGGGACAAAGGGGATCACATCGACAGCTCCCATACGGGGGTGCTGACCGGTGTGGTGATTGAGGTCGATCTTCTTGACTGCGATCTTGACAGCCTCGATGACTGAGGTCTTGAGTGCCTCGGGCTCACCGACAAGCGTCACGACCATACGATTGTGATCCTCATCATGACTCCAGTCGAGGAGGGTCATCCCCTCAGTGTGCTTAAAGGGCTCGAGGATAGCCTCCATCACCTCCATATTGCGTCCCTCGCTAAAGTTGGGGACACACTCCATTATCTTTTTCATTGTAAGTATATAGCTTGTTCTTAATTGTTTCTTTGTAAAAGGTGGACCCTCACTTAATCAGGTCATTGATGAGCTGATCATCCACCAGCTCGGGCATCGTGATGTGGTAGTAGTCGGAGTGGGACTCATTGAACTCCTTCGCTGTGCTCATGGCATTGTCATTACGTGCCCACGAGCGACGAGCTACACCATTGATCACATCCCAGGTCATCGCAGACTTGATGATCTGATCGGTCTGCTCGGAGCCATCGAGGAGGAGGCTGAAGCCACCATTGACTGACTTACCGATGCCGACGCCTCCACCATTGTGGAGAGTTACCATACTCATACCACGAGCGCAGTTTCCGGCAAAGCAATTGACAGCCATATCAGCCATGACGTTGCTTCCATCGTAGATATTGGAGGTTTCGCGGAAGGGTGAGTCAGTACCGCTCACATCGTGGTGGTCACGACCCAGCATGACGGGCCCGATCTTACCCTCACGAACCATTTCATTGAATTTCAGAGCGATCCGCACCCGACCTTCGCAGTCCTGGTAGAGGATACGTGCCTGTGTACCGACGACAAGTCCATTCTTCTCCGCATCACGGATCCAGACATAGTTGTCCATATCCTGATAGCGTCTGTTGGGGTCAATGCACTCCATAGCTGCATGGTCAGTTGCTCTCAGATCCTCCGGCTTGCCACTCAGGCAGACCCAGCGGAATGGACCGTAGCCAAAGTCGAAGAGCAACGGGCCCATAATGTCCTCCACGTAGGATGGCCAGATAAAGCCTTCCTTGTCGTCTACTCCATTCTTGGAGATCTCCTTGACACCGGCGTCAAAGACCGCCTTCATAAAGGAGTTGCCGTAGTCAAAGAAGTAGGTACCTCTTGATACGAGCGTCTTGATCGCCTCGAAGTGACGCTTCAGCGTGAGGTCGACAGCGCGCTTGAATTCCTCCCGATCCTTCTCGAGCATCTCGGTACGCTTATCGAAGTCAAGTGTCACCGGACAGTAGCCACCGATATAGACAGCGTGGCAGCTGGTCTGGTCGGAGAGGAGGTCGATATGGATATTCTTCACGACCGCATACTCCAGCAGGTCGACGATGTTGCCGTGGTAGGCGATGGAGGTGGGCTTCTTGCTCTTCATACCCTCAGCCGCCATCTCAAAGGCCTCCTCCTTGGTCTCCGCAACCATCTGTACCCAGCCCTGCTCTAGGCGCTGACCGATACGAGAGGCATCTACCTCCGCTACGATGGAGACGGCACCGGCGATGTCAGCCGCCTTGGGCTGAGCACCACTCATACCGCCAAGACCCGAGGAGACGAAGAGGCGTCCGGCGAGGTTACCCTCCTCCGGGATGCCGAGCTTCAGACGACCGGCATTGAGCAGGGTATTGAAAGTGCCGTGGACGATCCCCTGCGGACCGATGTACATCCAGCCTCCGGCAGTCATCTGACCATAGTTGGCGACACCCATTTCGGCAGCTACCTCCCAGTCGTCCTGGTTATTGTACTCGCCGATCATCATAGAGCTGGTCTCGATGACGCGGGGAGCGTCCTCACGGCTCTCAAAGACTCCCAGCGGGTGACCACTGTGAAGCACGAGGGTCTGGCGCTTAGTCAGGTGCTGGAGATAGTGCATGACGATGCGGTACTGCATCCAATTTTGGAAGACCTGACCCATCTCACCGTAGGTAACCAGCTCATAAGGGTAGAGAGCGATGTCGAAGCAGAGGTTATTGTCGATCATCACCTGAAGTCCCTTGCCGGCAAGACACTTACCCTCGTAGTCGTCGATCGCCTTGGCAGAGAGGTTACCGGTCGGGCGGAAGCGATATCCGTAGATGCGACCTCTCTCCTCCAGCTCCTTGAGGAACTCAGGAGCGAGCTCCTTATGGAACTTCTTTGGGATGTAACGGAGGGCATTCCGGAGAGCCACTTCTTTCTGGTGCTTTGTCAGTCGGCAGCCTCTATCGGGTGCACGGCGGATCCCGGACTCAAACTTCGGGTATACGGGCAGCTCTCCACCAGGGCAGAGCGCCTCCTCAAACATATTGTTGCTATCCATTAGATTGATAAGGAATAGTGGTGTAAGATTAGCTTGTTAGCGGCTCAAATATAACCATATTTTCCCTCTTTGAGTACCTTCCCGGCTGCTTTTTGCCATCTCACGCAGTCACTATGTTTTATCGTGACTCTGCGAACAGGAACTATTGGATAAGACCATATATAAGAGAAAGGCATATCCTACTCTTCCGAGTAAGATATGCCTTTCTCTTAACTAAACTGTCTTTAACAAAAGAGTGCGCAGGAAGAGAGTCGAACTCTCACCCACATACGTGGACTACCCCCTCAAAGTAGCGCGTCTACCAATTCCGCCACCTGCGCATTATGGTCTGACACCGAACTTGGTGCCCAAGACAGGAATCGAACCTGCACGACATTGCTATCACTAGTACCTGAAACTAGCGCGTCTACCAATTCCGCCACTTGGGCGAGTGTAGCACTATCGGCTTTCGTCAGACCGACGGGCCTGCCTTCCGACCCTGTCCTTTCCGTTTTGTGAATGCAAAGGTAAGAAGACTTTCCGTTTTATCCAATACCTGTTTACCCCAAAATCCGCATTCACTCATCCAGTGATTTGCATTACGCTATAAACCAAGCATTAACCCCTGAGAAAAAATGAATGCAAACTTACTCTCATATTCGCTTGCTTTGGATTATCTCTAATACCGATATTAGTGATCGCTAATATCGGTATTAGACTTCTCTAATATCGGTATTAGTGCTTGGCTTCATCCCGGCTCTGTTTCTACTGCAGATTGGGTGCCATGACACATTATATTACGAGACGATGTATAGCAAGAGCCAGCCTTTACTATGCACGATCCAATTTGCCTTATTCTTGACGATATGCTAGGGTGGCTCTTGCCACTGAAAGGTATTTTCCCTATCTTTGCACTCAGTTAGGTCAGAGGAGGAGGTTTCCTCTTTATTGATTTCAAACTTCGACTTACGAACCCGGAAGTGTGGGTGAGTGGCTGAAACCAGCAGTTTGCTAAACTGCCAAACGAGTAATCGTTTCACGAGTTCGAATCTCGTCGCTTCCGCAAGAGTACCTGATTAGGTACAGAAAAAGGTCTCCATCGGATGTCCGATGGAGACCTTTTTTATTGTATCTATTTGCCTCTCAGTCGCGTGGTGCTAGGTCAAGGCGCGCAAAAGACTCAGGCCGGTGGAAGTCCGGCTCAGGACTGTGGATCGGTTGCCACGATGCGAAGTGAGGGATCACCGTCTCATCCCCACACTTGTAGAAGTTGCCCTCCAAGTGGTCGGGGATCTGTGAGCTACGGATGAGCCCGAGGATGCGCCAGCTGATCTTGACAGAGACCCAGAAGCTCTGGATCCCCTGTCTCTGCTCAAAGACTGTGTCCCTACGCTCGCTGGCAGCTCGCCTGATCTCCAAGTAATCCTCGGGGGTCAGTGGCTCGCTCTCCTCCCGACTGAGACGATGTGAGGCATCGCAAGCCCCGATGCAATTGAACTCGAAATTGTAGTACCGATCCTCACCCGGCATCCGGAGGAAAGCCTCCACACAGCTGTCCAAGTGGACCCTCCCCCCATCCTCTGAGATGGTAGCCTTGAGCCCACGCCCTCGGCTGTAAAACCTTAGGTAAAGCCCAGTGTCGGTGTAGGCGAGATCGACGCAGGTCAAGGGCATATACCCGTACTGTGCAGGCCAATTATTGGTCATAATGGGCAGCCTAAGCGCCTTCTCCTCCATAAGCACTTCGTTGGAGGTGAGGTCTAAGGCGTCCAAGACGGGTAGGAAAGGGATAATAGGTGTGTCGGGTGTCATGAGGAGAAGTGTGATATGGGATGACGATCTATTTTTTCTCTACACCATCGCTACCATAATGGCGTGCGTAGTGTCGGCAGTAGTCAGAGATAGGGCAGGTCGGGCAGTGAGGGCTGCGCGCAAAGCAGATCTGTCGCCCGTGGAGGATGAGCCAGTGGTGGATGCGATTCCAGTACTCCCTCGGGATGCGACGCATAAGCGACTCCTCCACCTTGAGTACGTTATTGGCTGTCTGTGGGACCAGCCCAATGCGTCTGGAGACACGATAGACGTGGGTGTCAACGCCAATCCTTGGCTCTCCGATGATTACGGAGAGGTAGACATTGGCAGTCTTCCGCCCAACCCCCTGGAGACTCATCAGCTCCCTCAGCGTCTCGGGTACTTCGCCACTGTATTCCTGCACGATCGACTCTGCGGACTGCTTGAGGTAGCGTGCCTTGCTATTGGGGTAGGTGACGCTCCGGATATAGCTTAGGATCTCCTCCTCTGACGCTCGGGACATCTCAAGGGGCGTAGGGTAGGCGGCAAAGAGAGCGGGTGTGACCATATTGATCCGCTCATCGGTGCACTGAGCAGAGAGCAGCACCGCGACCAAAAACTGGTATGGTGTGCCGTAGTGCAGTGCCGTTTGTGGGTGAGGATTGGCTGTCTCAAATCGCTCAATCACTCCATCTACTCGCTCCTTGATCGTCATCACTTCTCGCTCTGGAATTGGCGGAGGAATCGCAGGTCGTTCTCAGAGAAGAGTCTCAGGTCGTCGACGGTGTACTTCAGGTTGGTGATCCGCTCAATGCCCATCCCGAGGGCAAAGCCGGTGTAGCGATGTGAGTCTATCCCACAGGCTTCGAGGACATTGGGGTGGACCATACCGCATCCGAGGATCTCTACCCAGCCGGTGTGCTTGCAGAAGGAGCAACCCTTGCCCCCACAGAGGTTGCACGATATATCCATCTCCGCACTCGGCTCCGTAAAGGGGAAGTAGGAGGGTCTCAAGCGGATCTGCGTCTCGGGTCCAAACATCTCGTGGGCGAAATGGAGAAGAACCTTACGCAGGTCAGTAAAGGTCACGTGCTCATCAATATAGAGCGCCTCCACTTGGTGGAAGAAGCAGTGCGCCCGCGCTGATACCGCCTCGTTGCGGTACACTCTGCCCGGGCAGATGATGCGGATAGGTGGCTCCTGCTCACCCATTACTCGTGTCTGTACGGACGATGTATGAGTCCTTAGTAGGACCTGTGGGTCGTGGCTGACAAAGAATGTGTCCTGCATGTCACGTGCCGGGTGATCGGGAGGGAAATTGAGTGCCTCAAAGACGTGCCAGTCGTCCTCCACCTCGGGCCCTACAGCGATACTGAATCCGAGGTGACCGAAGATCCGGATGATCTCATCGCGAACGAGATTGAGCGGGTGGCGACCTCCTGTGGGTATCTGGGCAGCTGAGCGCGATAGGTCGAGGTCTAAGAGCCTGGACGACTCGCTCGCCTGATCGAGAGATGCCCGGAAGGTCTGAAACTTCTCCTCCGTGACCTGCTTCAGCTCATTAATCAGGATGCCGATCTCACGCTTGTCCTCCTTGGGTACGGACTTGAAGTCTGAGATCACCTCGTTGAGGGCTCCCTTACGACTGATATACTTGAGTCGGAGGGACTCATACTCTTCCTCCGTTGTAGGCTGAGGCAGGGCTTGGATCTCCTCCCTCAGCTGCTTGATCTTATCTTGTAACATACGTTCTGTCAATTGAGGGTGAGCTCTATCGTATTTAGGACCGATACCCTCATTAATAACGATTCAGTAGCAAAATTACCTATAAATATTAGAATAACTAAGGCTACAGGACGATACCTTGCAGGATTAGAGCAGATGTCGTACCTTTGTAAACATATATTCCAGAGGGGATGACAGGATTTGACAGCATGTAGAGTCGACCTGTGTAAGCACGTAGTGTAGGTTATCCGGCACTCTAACTCGGGTAGCAAACTTTTTAACTGGCGAAAATAACTACGCTCTCGCAGCGTAAGCCTTAGGGTTTACTGCTTTTTCGCTTGAGCAATTGCTCGCGGCGAGACATCACCCAAGGCCCGTGATCCCGAGGTGGCTTGATCAGGTGGTGCTGAAGTATCGGGAAGGGTTGTCGGTGCGTCTCTCATCGACAACGACATTTAAGAGACTAAGCGTTGGAGTCGGTTGCTCTGTCCTTCCTCCCGCGTCGAAAATCCGATCAGAGCTAAACGTGTAGAAAGCAGTTTGGTTCCATGTTTGGACGAGGGTTCGAATCCCTCCATCTCCACCACTAAAGCCCGCTCATACAAGGTTACGCCTGTATGAGCGGGCTTTTATGCGTCCAAATAATACCGGGGGTTGCACTCTGTCGGATATGCCTGTGGGCTATTACTTTGACAGAAGAGGAGCATTAGTGGGGGTGACTTAATAAGCATTCCTCTGGTCCTGAGTGAATCAGGATCAGAGGAATGTATGTCTGAAGGATGAATGGTTGCTGCCTCGTCACTCGCCCATTGCAGCCCAAGTGGCATCAGCTGAGTGACCCCGGGGAGAATCGAACTCCCATTTAAAGTTTAGGAAACTTCCGTTCTATCCGTTGAACTACAGGGCCTATTTTGCTTATCTTTGCGTGCAAAGGTACGATAAAAAGGGGTATTCCCTATAGATTTCTTTTCCGAAATGAATCATAGTAAGGTCTCTAAGCGGGTGTGGATATGGATCACCATCCTGATCATCTGCATCTTAGCTGCTCTCTCCTGGTGCTTCTATCGTATCACCGGGATGACTTCTTACAATGTGGATGGAGGCGCGCCTATCTCGCTTTACGTCTATCCCGGCGATGATTGGGGGGCGGTCGCAAGCAGGCTCGGGGAGACCACCTCCGTGAGGCATGAGAGAGATCTTGCCCTTATCGGTTTGCTCGGGGATAAGCCTCGCGCAGGTCATTACCGGGTACGGCCTAACGAGATGACCCTTGGGCTTTATCGGATGGTGGCGAGGGGGCTTCAATCACCGGTTAGGATCACTTTTACCACCACTCGCGAGGTGGGGCAGCTGTGGAGACGTCTGTCGGATCAGTTGATGTGTGATAGCGCAGCTATAGCGGCAGCGATGACCGATAGGGCTCTGCTGGACTCCTTGGATATACAGGACTCCACACTTGCCTTTCACCTTATCCCCAATACCTACGAGGTCTACTGGACGGACTCGGCAAGGTCTATCGTCCGTCGACTGGCTCGAGAGAGCAAGGCTTTCTGGAGCGAGGAGCGTCTCGCCAAGGCTTCGGCGCTTGAGATGACGCCTATGGAGGTGACTACGCTGGCGTCGATCATCAATGAAGAGAGTGCTAAGAGAGATGAGTACCCGGTCATAGCGGGGCTCTACCTCAATAGGCTTAAGCGAGGGATCCCTCTGCAGTCTGACCCTACGGTTCTCTTTGCGATCGGGGATCGGTCGATCAGGCGAGTGCTACATAAGCATCTGGAGGTTGTGTCGCCCTACAATACCTACTTGTACAAGGGACTCCCGCCTGGTCCTATCCGCATCCCATCGGCAGACGCCATCGATGCGGTACTCTCTCCCGCCAAGCACGACTACATCTATATGTGTGCCAAGGAAGACTTTAGCGGGTATCACAATTTCGCAGCCTCTTACACTGAGCATATGCGAAATGCGAGGGCCTATGCCACAGCCCTTAATGAGCGAAACATTCATTGATCCACTGTCCATATGAAAGTATCCGAATTGATCTCTTATCTTGAGACGCAAGTGCCAGTGAGCTTGCAGGAGTCGTACGATAACTCCGGACTCCAGCTGGGTGATCCTGATCAGGAGTGTAGGGGAGTATTGCTGGCGATAGATATTACGGAAGAGGTGCTGCGTGAGGCAGTTGAGCTGGGGTGCAATGCGGTCTTTACCCATCATCCGTTGCTCTTCCACAGCCTAAGGCGCATCACGACCGAGACATATATAGAGCGGTGCGTCGCTTTTGCTCTCAAGCACGATCTCGTCATCTATAGCTCTCATACCTGCTTAGACAATAGCCCACTGGGACCCAATGCCTACTGGGCATCCAAGATGAGTCTCCGTGAGGTGATGGTCTTAGAT
Source organism: Porphyromonas sp. C0041D3 (assembly GCF_056590575.1). NCBI lineage: Bacteria > Pseudomonadati > Bacteroidota > Bacteroidia > Bacteroidales > Porphyromonadaceae > Porphyromonas > Porphyromonas sp. C0041D3. The sequence goes on along the minus strand of NZ_JBWPWJ010000002.1, from coordinate 188,463 downwards.
CCTAAGCCGGACTTCTACTGCAAGGTGGTCACCTACGCCCCTCGTCAGTATGCAGATGTCATAAGAGCTGCTCTCTCAGAGGCGGGAGCAGGTAGGCAGGGTGAGTATAGTGGGTGTAGCTTTTCTGTCGAAGGTGAAGGACGCTTTACCCCTTCTGCAGAGGCCCATCCGCACTGTGGGACTCCCTGCCGTAGTCATGTGGAGCCGGAGAGCTGCATCTCTGTTTTGGTCGATAAGGGTCGGCTGGGACCCGTGCTATCTGCCCTGAGGAAAGCCCATCCTTACGAGGAGCCAGCGATCGATGTGTTACCGGTCAGCTACCGCTCGTCAGAGCTTGGCTCAGGCATAATCGGGGATCTCCCTCAGCCGATGACACTGGAGGAGATCATTGATAAGATGTCGGCTTTTCAGCCGGTGGAGCAGGTCTGTCATAGTAGATACGATGGCAGAGCTGTGCGGAGGATAGCTTTTTGCAGTGGCTCCGGCGCCTTCCTTTATCAGAAAGCTGGCAGTATGGGTGCTGAGCTCTTTTTAACCGGAGAGGCGAAGTACAACGACTTCTATGACACAACTGACTATACAGTCTTAGCGACCTATGGTCACTACGAGTCAGAGCTGATGACACAGAATATATTAGGGGAGATCTTGTCAGAGAAAATAGGTACATTTGCACTCCACTACTCTGTAAATAGTGCAAATCCGGTAAATTATCTCGAGAGAAGTAATGGTAAAAAATAATTCAAAAGATCTAGAGGAGCTCTCCGTACAGGATAAGCTCAAGGCGCTGTATAAGCTGCAGCTGGTTACCAGTGAGATCGATCGCATCCGTATCATCCGTGGTGAGCTGCCTGAGGAGGTACGTGACCTTGAGGACGAGATCGAGGGACGCCATACTCGCTACCAGAAGGATCAGGATGAGATCGCCGAGCTCAATCGCTTGATCGGTGAGTATAAGGAGAGTACGACTAACTCCAATGAACTGATCAAGAAGTACAATGAGCAGCTCCATAATATCAGCAATAATAGAGAGTATGACCTCTTGGTCAAGGAGATAGAGTATCAGAATCTCGAGATCCAAGGATTCGAGAAGGATACCCGTATCGCCAAGGAGCGTATCGCCCGGCTGGAGGAGGCTATGCAAGAGCTGAGCCAAGAGACTCAGGATCGAGAGAAGGATCTGGAGCTCAAGAGGACCGAGCTCGACACCATCATCTCTGAGACTAAGGAGCAGGAGGATAAGCTACACGATGAGACTAAGGAGCTGGAGGCTAAGATCGATGAACGCTTGCTCCGTGCATTCCATAGGACCCGTGACTCTTACCGCAATGGTCTGGCTGTCGTGACGATCGATCGAGGTGCCTGCAAGGGCTGCTTCAATAAGATCCCCCCACAGAGGATCATTGATATCCAGTCTCGTAAGAAGATCACCGCCTGTGAGTATTGCGGTCGTGTCTTGGTCGATCCTGAGCTGGCGGAGGAGTCAGCGCGTGAGATTGATCTGCAGTAATAGGGTGACCCACTGATGTTTTAGGAGTGCTTCAGAGCTTTAGAGCCCTGAGGCACTCTCTGCTATGTTATGTCGCTAAGTCTCGAAGGTCATACGTTTCCGAAAGGGTCGACAATCATTGTCGGCCTGAGTGGAGGGGCGGACTCGGTCTGCCTGATGGATTTGCTCTACAAGGCTGGCTACGTAGCTGTGGCTGCGCATGTCAATTTCCACCTACGGGGGGGCGAGAGTGATAGAGACGAGGCCTTTGTGCGAGAGCTATGCCGCGAGCGCTATCCTAAGGCCAAGCTCGTGGTCCGATCATTCGATACCATCGGATACGCTCGTGAGCAGAGACTCTCTATGGAGATGGCTGCTCGGGAACTGAGGTACGCCTGGTTTAGAGACCTCGTGGACAGCTACGATGCTGCTGCCATCGCTGTGGCTCATCACGCTGGAGATCAGGTGGAAACGCTCCTTCTTAATCTTGCGAGAGGTACCGGTGGAAGAGGTCTCTGCGGGATGCGGACTCTGGATAAACGGACTGGGATCTGGCGTCCGCTGCTGTCTGTAACGCACGACGAGATACTTCACTATCTCTCAGAGCAACAGTTGCCCCATGTGGAGGACTCCACCAATGAGGACCCCTCTATCACGAGAAATCTCATTCGGCATAAGCTGATACCATTGTTTCAAGAGATAAACCCTTCCTTTACCTCCGGTGTCATCCAAACTATGTCTCATCTCCGAGAGGAGCAAGAGTATCTAGGTCGACAGGTGGCGCAAACTATGTTGGCCCTCTGGGATGAAGACTGTGGGTGCCTGGACTTAAGTGGAGATCCCTTTGCACTCTACCGGATTATGAGCGATATGGATCTCACCGTAACTCAGGTGAACGATATCCTCTCGCCTACGACAGAGGGTGGGGCGCTATTTGAGACTGTGTCAGGTGATCGGTACGAGCTCTTTAGGAAGAGGCTCTACAGGGTGATACTCCCTACAGTCTCTGCAGAGCAGGCTAGGGCAGAGATGGTCTGGTCTCAGATCCTTAGGATTGCATTTGTCCAGCCACTTGAGGAGGGTGATTACATTCGTACTGCTCGTCCTTCTGATACTTTTGTGTTGCCGGGTATGAGCAGGGGGCATAAGTCTGTCTTTCAGTTTCTCAAGGAGTGTGGCATCCCATCGTCCTATCGGCCGCTCTGTCCCATGTTGGTGGATGAGTCCGATCAGGTGAAGCTTGTACTCTGTCGTCACAGAGGTGATCAGCCTTTCCGCATTACCCCGGTAGAGGGGGCCGGCTACTTTGCTCATCTGCTGGTAAGGGGGGCCAAGTAATAGGTCTCACTTCCTACGGAAATACTACATTCGACTCACAATCCTTACGTTAGGGCAAAAGAAAAGAGGAGGGTAAGATGGCTCTTACTCTCCTCAAAACCTGAGCGGAAAACGAGGCTCGAACTCGCGACCTCAACCTTGGCAAGGTTGCGCTCTACCAACTGAGCTATTTCCGCATTTAGCAATCCCTTCTTGGGTTCATTGCTCTGCAAAGGTAGGACAATTATGCGATATCTGCAAGATCCTCTTTGAGTTTTTAGAAGCCAAGCATCGTAGCGAGCTCCTTCACATCCTTCGCCACTTTCTGGTCACTCTGCATAAGATCTCGTATGGTATTGTAGCCATAGATCACGGTGGAGTGGTGCCTATTGCCTAAAGTCTGGCCGATTACCTTAAGTGGGGTCTCGGTATACTCCTTGCAGAGATACATGACTGTCTGTCTAGCGAGGGCAATCGCACGCTTGCGACGCTTGCTCTCAATGTCCTCCTGAGAGACTCCATAGAATTGGCAGGTGGTGTCGATGATCTCGCTGAGATCTGCCTTGTGCTCCTGTATGCCCACTGTCTGCGACATAACGCGATGGGCCAAGTGGATGTCAAGGGGTACATCATTATAGAGCGAGTACGCCATAAGCGATGTCAGCGAGCCCTCAATGTCTCGCACGTTGTCCTTAGCGTGCTCCACGATGAAGTCAAAGACATCATTGGACAGAGTAACGCCGGCTTCCTTGACCTTAGACTGCAGGATCATCCTCCTTAGCCGTACGTCAGGGCGCTCTATCTCCACGGTAAGCCCCCACTTTAGTCTAGTGTAGAGTCGGTCCTCAAATCCCTTGAGCTCCACTGGCGGACGATCGCAGGTGATGATGATCTGCTTGCCGAGAAGCTTTAGGTTATTGAAGATCTGGAAAAAGGCATTCTGTGTGCTGCTAGCGCTGGCGATCTCCTGGATATCGTCCATCAGTAGCACATCAATATTGTGGTAGTAGTCAAAGAAGAGCTCCGGCTGCTTTGCCTTTATCGTCGCATAGACATACTGACGCATAAACGTCTGAGCCGGTATGTAGATCACTCTCATAGAGGGATTATCCGCCACCAGCTGATTACCTATGGCGTGCATGATGTGCGTCTTGCCGACACCGGATGCGCCATGGATAAAGAGGGGGTTGAAGGCATTATTTCCAGGCTTCTTGATGATCGACCTAGCGGCAGTGTAGGCGAGCCGATTGCAGAGACTCTCATAGAAGTTGTCAAACTTCATCCTGATGTCCAAGTGCGTCTGGAAGGGTGCACTCTGAGCATCAGGAGCAGCCTGAGACAGATCGGTCGATGGCTCGATGTCTTGGATCGTAGTGATGTCTGTCCCTCTCAGGCTCTGCCGAGGCATACTCTCCAGTGTCCGTCGAAGGGTCTCGTCAGGGATCTGATAATTGAGCTTCACATTGTCACCAAAGGCGATCCCGAGGGACTCCTTGAGTACCTCGAGGTACTGAGACTCGATCCGTGAGTAGTAGTCGCGAGATGGTACACGTACCGTCAGCACCCCGTCCTCCCACTTAATAGGCTTGATTGGCTCAAACCACATGTGGTAGTCCTGAGGTGAGTGAAGACTGGTCCTGACATTACTTAGGAAGTGATCCCAAGCATTGATAAGTGTACTGCTAATCATGATACTCTAAAATTTCTCCGACCTTGATGCAACTCTGTCCGGGAGATTAGATAGATCCTGGGCTAAAAATAAGGACTCCTCCCATTGGCTCCAATGGAGAGAAGGCCTTATTTGGATGCCTTGCAATGCAAAGGTTATGAAACCTACTGAAACAAAAAAAGTCCTTTTCTCTTGCTTATTCCGATCCCCATAGGTCTCAACCTCTTAGGCGTAGTACTCTCTAATGTAAGGTGTTACATTCCCATTACGATGGTAAGCGTTTGGTTGTTAGCTACCTAAAGAGAGGGAGTGTCAATAGTTAATGCAGGTTAACGTACGAGCTATTACTCATACTTGATCCAGCGCCAAAGCTCTTTCATAGTTGGTTTCTTGCCGTACATCAGCATCCCTACGCGGAAGATCTTGGCCGCAAACCACACGAAGAAACAAGTAAAGGCGATCATAATTGATATCGATAGCCATACCTGCCAAGCAGGTGGATTGAAGGGCAATCGCACCATCATGACATTAGGTGCCATGAAGGGGATGAAGGAGGTGATGAGGGAGATGTTGGTATTTGGATTCTCTGCCGAGTAGAAGCCGAAGATAAATCCGAAGACAAGAAGGATGGTGATCGGAAGGGTGATCTGATTGACTCCTTCCTCAGCGTCCGTGACAGCCCCTGAGGCTGCGTAGAGCGCAGCGAAGGACACGTAGGAGGTGATGAAGTAGCAGAGGAAGCAGATGATGATCTGCCCGTAATTGATATTCGCGAGTGCCTCCAGACTACCAGCCAGCTCAGCATCGTAGCCCCCCTCCTGTGCAGCCATGACAGCGTCCTTGAATTGGTTCATATCAAAGGTCACCGAGCTCAGCAGAAGCGACTGCAGAGCTACGAAGACGATGACGAAGAAGAGTCCCCACATCAGTAGCTGAGTGATCCCAACGAGCCCGATGCCCACGATCTTTGCCCAGAGTAGGGTGGTAGGCTTGACGCTTGTGGCAAGGATCTCCATGATCCTATTCTTCTTCTCTACCCGCACGCTCTCCATCACCATCGATCCGTACATGATGACAAAGAAGTAGAGGGCGAAATTGAAAATCTGTCCCGTGATCATCCCCACTGTAGCTGAGGCTGCCACCTCCTCCCCGTCAGCACTCCACTGTACGGTCGATATATTGACTGAGACCTTGGAGTCAGCTATGATCTTGTCCAGCTCCGGGATCTGGTAGGATGCGATCTTCTCCTGCTGCAATTCTCTTGAGAGCGTCTTGGATAGATTATCCTGCAGTGCCGGAGGGATCGTAGCGGTGGAGTAGATCGTGATGGCTCGGGGGTCCTCGAGCAAATCCTTCGTGATGACCACGACAGCGTAGAGGCTGTCAGAGGAGAGTGCCTGACTCTTGTACTCCGAGATGTCGGCAGAGCCATCCATAAAGTGGAAGCCCTCCGCCTCGCCATCCTTAATGGCATCATAGTATTTGCCGGTCTGGTCCACGATGATCACCTCCTTGTCGCTGGTATCCTTTGCGAAGACTCCGAGTAGTGCCGGCACAGCTCCTAGGAGGATCATCAGGACTGGGGTGAGGAAGGTCATGATGATGAATGACTTTTTCCCTACGATGGTCATATACTCCTTCTGGAGTACGATGAGGAAATTATTCATGGCTCTCTTCGATCTCTCTTTGCTTGTCCGTAATACTCTGCAGCTCTGTCGGGGCACCGCTCTTCTTGACCACATCAATGAATATATCATTCATACTCGGGATGATCTCCTCGTAGCTCACTACCTCCCCAATGGGTCCAAAGGTCGCCAGTAGCTCTCGTGAGCTCATCCCCGGGGTATTCTCAAGCACCAGTGTGTGCTGACCATACAGGTTGGTCTCATCGGTGCGGAAGACAAATTTCTCCTTTACCTCCTCGGGGAGCTCAATCTCGGAGTCGTAGACGATCCGATAGAGATTTCCCCTATAGTCGTTACGCACCTCATGGATGTCTCCATCGAGGACCACGTGAGAGTGGTTGATGAGTGTGATGTTGTCGCACAGCTCCTCCACGCTGTACATATCGTGGGTGGAGAAGATGATAGAGTGACCCTCATCTCTCAAGCGAAGCATCTCCCGCTTCAGGATCTCCGCATTGATCGGGTCAAATCCGCTAAACGGCTCGTCAAATATCAGCAAGTCCGGCTGGTGGATAATGGTGCAGATAAATTGCACCTTTTGAGCCATTCCCTTACTCAACTCTCCCACTTTCTTGTCCCACCAGTCGATGATGTCCAGTCGCTCAAACCACTCGCGAAGTCTCCTCTCGGCCTCCTTACGCTCCAGTCCCTTGAGCTGAGCAAAGTAGAGAGCCTGCTTGCCCACCTTCATCTTGGGGTAAAGACCGCGCTCCTCCGGAAGATAACCGATATGCCTCAGGTCTTTGCTGGTGAAGGGATGTCCTGCAAAGGTGATCTCACCTTCGTCCGGCACGGTGAGGCGGGTAAGGACGCGGATAAGGGTAGTCTTCCCAGCGCCATTAGGTCCAAGGAGACCATGGATCTTACCACGCTCGACCCTCAGACTTGCGTGATCGAGAGCTCGATGTGCGGAGAAATCCTTGACGATATCTCTCGCCTCAAGTAAGTAGTTTTCCATCTATATATGCGTTATTTCTAATGTTGTCGTGGTTGTAGCTTAAGTGTCGGAGTAAGTATACGATCCCCCAGCATCCGACTCATATCTACTTTCATCTGGTTTAGGTTCGCCAGCTCAGAGAGCAGCTCCCTTGACTTCTCATCCAGCTCATCACCACTATCCTGATGATCTGTGGGGATAGACTGAAGTTGCTGCAGCAGGTCCGAGATCTGCCTAAGGACAAAGTCGTACTTGTAGCTCAGTATTGTCCTCATGACCCGGCTGACCACCTCTGTCGGTGTGGAGGCCTCGCTGACGTAGGTGGAGTGCATCTCGCTCAGCTCCTCCTCATTCATCAGCATATCTGCCACCGTGTGCAGGATTACCGGATCCTCGTGCCAGGAGAGGTACTTGGTAATGTCGGGATTGGGCTCCTCCTCATATAGTCGCTCCACCTCATCGAGTATGGTGCAGAAGTGTGTGGTCAGGGTGCCATTCTCCCGCAGGTCCTTCGTTTCCTTCTGTACCACCTGGATCAGGCTACAGCCATGTCTCCCGGGCTCTATCTCGTAGTCGGGTATCTCCATAAGCCCATTCTTCATGATCTCGCCCAGAAGCGTGATCTCAAAGGGATTGAGCCTCTCGTCAGTCGGGTTTGATTGACCCTTGGACTCTGAGGAACCGGAAGTGATGGAAGGACCTGCCTCCTCCTCTTCTCGCTTCTGTTGCTCCTGGCGGCGCTGTGTGTTTTGCCACTCCCGCCGGGTGGTATTCCTCTGTTGCTGCTGCAGCTTTTGGATCCGCTCCAGTAGGTGCTCCGGCTCGACACCTAGGCGAGGTGCCATATCCTTGACGTAGATATCTAGTATGAGCTTATCCTGGATATGTGCCATCGACTCAGCAATGACCGCCACGGTATCCGCTATGCCCTGAGGGGTATCAGTCCCATTTTGCTCCGAGAGGACTCGGGCATTGAAGCGCAGGCTATCCTCCTCATGCTCGTTGATGTACAGCTCGATTTCCTCTGCTGTATGGGTCTTAGCGAAGGAGTCCGGATCCTCGCCCTCGGGTAGCAGCACCGTATGGAGACTCATCCCGCGCTCCAGCCCCACGTCCAGTCCCCTCATGGCCGCCTTGATGCCGGCGGCATCGGAGTCGAAGATAAAGGTGAGATTGGAGGTAAAGCGCTTGATCTTCTGCACTTGCTGCGTCGTGAGGGCGGTCCCGGAGCTAGCGACCACATTGGTTATCCCTCGCTGATGCATTGACAGCACATCCATATAGCCCTCCACGACGATGCACTTGTCCTTCTTAGCGATCGCCTGCTTGGCAAAGTAGAGCCCATAGAGCTCACGGCTCTTGTCGTAGATCGAGGAGGCGGGCGAATTGATGTACTTCCCCGTATTCTCCTTCTTGACCAAGATCCTGCCCCCAAAGCCTACGATCGAGCCGCTAATCGAGTGGATGGGGTAGATGACACGATCGCGGTATCGGTCGATGTACTGTCCGTCACCGGTCCGGAAGAGTAGCCCGACCTGCTCCAAGGTATCAGGAGAGACGCCTTTCTCCTTTGCGAGTGAGTAGAGGAAGTGGCGGTCTCTCGGTGAGTATCCGAGCTCAAATTGCTTGATGGTCTCATCACTCAGCTCTCGGTCGCGGAAGTACTTTAGCCCTACGAGTCGCCCCTCGTTGCCGTTATGGAGTTCGTTGGTGAAGGCATCTCTCGCAAAGGCATTGGCAGATAGCAGCTTGTCCCGCTCCGTGCGCGCCTCCTGCTCCTCGGCAGAGAGTTGTGTCTCGACGACAGGGATGCCATACTTCTTCCCAAGATACTTGATGGCATCGGGGAAGGTAAGGTGCAGGTATTTCTCTAAGAATGAGACAGGTGTTCCTCCCACGCCACAAGCAAAGCACTTACAGATGTTTTTGCTCGTGGAGACGTTAAAGGAGGGTCTTGAGTCGTCGTGGAAAGGGCACAACCCGATGTAGTCCTTGCCATGCTTCTTCAGTGCCACGAAGTCCCCCACCACGTCGACGATGTCGGCGCGGTCCATGATGCGGTCAATGGTATTGCGATCTATCATACGAAAATCTCGGACGTAAAGGTACACATTTACCGACTTAGAGCGTGGAAAAAGGTATAGCTTAGTACAACTATTTATCCTTTCCTGATGAGAAAACTTCTAAGGTTGCTCATCTAAGTCTTGACAGTGCCCTAGCAGGGCTTAGATACAACTAAGAGCGGGTCCGACAGAAGATGTCAGACCCGCTCTTGTGTGGGGAAAGTGAGTGCAGGCTACGCTGTCTCGATGGATCAGTAGTACCATGGATTGGTCCGCTGGGGATGGCTGCTCTCTTGATACTTCAGGTCCTGGAGGAGAGAGGCATCGACTGCAATGGAGAAGTTGTATGACTTGTAGGGTCCCACCGGGATGAAGCTGGCACGCATTGACCAGCAGTGGAGGTCACGCTGCAGGTTGCACGACATATTGGTGATCTTATTGAGCTGGAAATTATAGTTGGCGGAGAAGTTGAAGTGCCAATTCTTCGTCACGCTCAGGCTGCCATTGAAGCTAAGATCCTGAGAGAACTTGTAGGTGAATTCCCGGATCCGAGGATCAAAAGGACCCTGACCCATCGTGAGACTATAGTTGAAGCCCAGATTCCAGTCAATCACATTCTTGCTGTACCCGTATGGATCGTACTCGAGATCGCTCTGTCCGGAGGAGAAGAGGGAGCCTCCGCCACCGCCATCCGGAGAGTTGCCGGATCCTCCGCGTGGTCGCTGCTCGGTGCCGGGAGGATTGGCTGTGTCATCACCCTCATCCTTCTCGTCCTTGCGCCTCAGCCCCACCTTGGCAAGCAGCTCACTGAGGGTCTTTGGGTTAAGGTTGTAGGAGAAGCTTGTCGAGGTGCCTCTAAACCAGCCGATCCCCTTCCCAGCGGTGATGCGTAGCTTGTCGACACGGTAGGGTACTATCTTTCCGTCATACTCGTAGTAGTCCCAGATGTAGGGGTCAAAGGAGCCACCCAGCCTCAGCGTAAAGTCCTTGGTAAAACGGAGGGATATATTGGCTTGGAAGTCACTCCATCGGAAGGAGTCGGCGGCAAAGTTGTAGGAGGTGGAGAAGGAGAGATTGTCTATCAGACTGATCTTTCGCGCCTTGACACTATCGCTCTTCGCAGCCAACTTTGCCTCGACATTATTGCTTACGGAGAGGCTAACGCTACCGCTTTTGCCTCTGCCGGGGACACCAAATAGCTGTCCATCGTAGGGACTATACCACTTATCCAGCTGACGTCCGTCCCTACTGATGTATTGCAGATGCTCCCAGTAGCCAAACCTTGGGTCGGCGAAGTCAGGCTGGTAATTGAGTGAGATCGAGGGCTCCATACGGTGGCGAATCATCTCCACATTTTTTCCGGCCCAAGGGACCCATGACATGGGCTTAAAGAATCCGTAGATGGTCGTCGAGAGGGCGAGCGAGGCACGGAAGTCGTACACTCGATTGAAGCCATAGGTGGTGTCCACGGGAATGATATCGTTCTTCTCGGGATCGTAAGCGCGAGTCACCCGGGAGCTGTACCATCGCTCGTTGTAGCTTACAGAGGGGGTTACCTTAAAATAATTAAAGAGGTCGAAGGAGGCACTCACAGGGATGGAGTGGCTCACGCCATTGCGCCAGTCCTTGATGAGGTTGGTCCTAAAGAGTCGATTCTCCTTCGTGGTGATTGAGTTTCGCAACTGACCGGAGTAGGAGAGAGAGATCTTCTCGTACCATCTCTCCTTACCGACAGCTTTTTTTCGCTTAAAGGGGAAGATCCTGCTTGCCGACCAAGAGAGGTTGGGTAGCGTCACAGCTACCGTACTATCCTGGGAGCGCTGTGTGATGTCCACCGATCCGGTGATGGACCAGGGGCTATTGGGGAAACGTCTCGAGAAGCTGATCGAGGAGCTCTTGGTATTCTGACCCATCATCGCCTGATTATAGAGCGCGTTGAGGTCGTTGTGGTTGTAGGAAGAGGTGGAGAAATTGACGTTGGCAGAGAAGGTCCTGTAGGGATCAGCCTTAGGATCTTGCTGGTGGGACCAGGCGATGCGGAAGTCGGTACTCTCGGAGTAATCGCCGGCGATGCGGTCTCCGCGCTTCGTCTTGAGGTAGGAGGCGTTGACGGACCCGCTGTGCCGGTAGCGCCGACGATAGGTAGAGCGTCCTGTGAGCCCCCAGGAGCCCTTGGTATAGAGATCTCCGGTCACCTCGAGGTCTACATGATCATTGAGTGCCAGGTAGTAGCCCCCATTGCGGAGGTAAAATCCTCTGTCGCCCTCCTCTCCGTAGGTGGGCATCAGGAGTCCGGATGATCGCTTCGTAGTGAAGGGGAAGAAAGCGAAGGGCAAGCCTATCGGCAGTGGCACGTCAGCCACTACGAGATAGACCGGTCCGGAGACCAGATCCTTGGCGGGGCGGACCTTAGCCTCCGTCATGGCGATGTAGTAGTGGGGATGCTCGTGGTTCTCACAGGTGGAGTATTTGCCGTCCTTCATATAGAGGTCAGAGTTCTCCATACGCTTGGTCTTCTGCGCCACGACATAGCCTTCGCCTTGCTTCGTGATTACGTCAGTGATGTAGCCACGCTGAGTCTTGACATTGTAGCGCATTGACTTCGCCTCGTACTCGTCCTGACCTGTGGTGATCTTGGCGTAGTGACGCTCTTTCTTGAGGGAGTCGGGATAGTCGATGTAGGTGGAGAAGATAGTCCCCGAGTCGGTCTTCATCTCCATAAAGTCTCCCGTGATCTTATTGTCTCCATAGTTGATCGTCCCCTCACCGTACATACGCACGATATTGCGCTTGGGGTAGATCGCAATGGAGTCATTGGAGGTGAAGTCCATCGGAGCCTTGAGCTCACTCAGTAGACTGTCCGGCACGATACTATCCTTCCGAAGGCTATCCGCAGGGATGCTATCCCCTGGCTCCGCTCTACGCCCCTCCCTCGAGAGTGAGTCGGATGTTGCTATACTTTGGTCGAGGCTGTCTCTCAGTGCTTTTACCGTCTCTACTGAGCCTGTCGGTAGGGAGTCTGTGACTACTGTGGGGGTCTCTTCCCTTGCCGGGAGGGAGTCCCTTGCTGCTGCCACCTTTGCCACCTCCTCAGCGGTGATGCTCCGCCGATGGACACCGCACCCGGTGACGAGAAACCCCACGAGGATCAACAGTGTGATCCACGTGCGGTAGGGATAGGAGAGAAAGTGGTGACCGTTAGCCTTCATGCAGTCCTAATAGTGAGCCAGTCATCCCTTCGGTGACAGCTTCGGGCAAAGGTACTATTTTACTTGCTCTTATCTGTGGTCAGGAGCACCACTGCCACGAGGATCATCAGTATCCCGAGGATGCGGATAGGTGTCAGCACTTCGCCAAAGGCAATCACCCCGACCATGACTGCCGTCATAGGCTCCAGCGCACCCATCACTGCAGTCGGTGTGGAACCTATGAGATCTATTGCCTTGACCAGCGTGATATTGGAGATCGTGGTGGATAGGACACCCAGCAGCACTAAGTTGGTCCAGTCCATCGCCGAGGCAGGTAGCACCATCTTGTCGTCCGCAATGCAGTAGAGGGATAGGAAGACAGTGGTGATCAGTAGGATGTAGAAGGTCAGCGCCTCGTGGCTCAGCGTCCGGGCCACACTCTTATTGACCGTGATGATGTAGACGGCGTATAGGAATCCACTTGTGATTACCAGAGCAGGTCCCTCGGGATTGATGGGCTCTGAGGAGGTGACCCCACTGACGAGAGAGACCCCGGCCACAGCTGCCATGATCGCCATCATGCCTCTCTTGCTGAGCCGGACACGGAAGATCAGCAGCATAAGGAGGGCGACGAATATAGGATAGGTGAAGTGTAGAACCGTGGCCATACCGGAGGAGATGTACTCGTATCCGGTGAGGAGCAGGTGTGCCGTGGCAAAGTAAAGGAAACTGAGGAAAAGGAGCCTGACAAATTGCTTCCTCGTGATGCGGAGGGAGGACTTACGGACCAAAACGTATATGCTCATCGCCAAGGTGGCAAAGAGGAAGCGGTACATAAGGACCGTGGAGGTGGGCATCCCATCTGCGAGGAGCGGGACGCTGAAGAGAGGGATGAGTCCGAATGTAAAAGCTGAGAGAAGGGCGGCAGTGTAGCCCTCTGCTGTCTGATGTCTTTTCTTTGCGATCTCTGTCATTCGATATGCTGATTTGGTCGCAAAGGTAGCTCATTTCCGCTACAAAGAGCGCCCATGGGTCAGTCGTTATTGGGCAATCGCATCAGAGTCAGCACGCAACCTTTTACCGGTATTAGAGAATCCTTTTATCGGTATTAGTCGTCACTAATATCGGTAAAAGAAATACGCTAGAGGGATGGGGCGCTACTCCATCCTCCCCTGAGCCTTGCTTGTCCCACCCCAGTGATCAGCTATGGTCTGAGTAATAGAGACTTGTATAGATTGTCTCTCGTTACTGTTGGCCGCTGTCCTGGAGTACTATCGAGAGGGTGTCAAGCTTGTACCGATTCATCAGCGGTCTGAGGTGCTGCTCTATGGTGGGGCGCTCTCGGCGGAGGAGATTAAGTGCTACACTGGAGGAGCAGTGGATGACTAAGGTGGACTTGCTCTCGTCAAAGGTAAAGACAGGTCGGATCCGTCGCAGCCTGATCCCCGGCAGAGATTGCCACTGCTCGAGGAATGCCCGATGTCGCTCAAGGTCTGTGAAGAGGGAGGGCTTATTCCCCTCTCTCATCTCCTGCAGTATCTTACCCAGTGTCTCCGACCTATAGATGCGCATAACCCTCTCAGAGTACTGTAGAGACCCCGTCCTCCACCCGGACGATGGTATACTCTGTGTCCGGTAGCTGGGCGATGATCTGATCTAGGTATTTCCTATTGGTATCGGTCATAAAGATCTGCCCAAAGTCCTCCCCGGCCACGAGGTGGACGATCCTATCGACTCGCTCCTCGTCAAGCTTGTCGAAGACATCGTCCAGTAGCAGGATCGGACTATTATTGGGGTAGAGTGTCGAGAGGATCTTGAACTGTGCAAACTTGAGTGCGATCATATAGCTCTTGCACTGACCCTGGGAGCCGATCTTCCGGATCAGTGTCTCCTCCAGGAGCATTTCCAGGTCGTCCTTGTGCGGACCGACAGTGGTATAGCCCATGTAGAGATCCGCCTGTCGGGTCGACTGCCAAGCCTCCATAAAGTCCTCGGCTAAGGGCAGGTGATCTGTCGCGAGTGAGGGCTGATACCGGATGTCCACCATATCCCTTGACTCCGTGATGTAGCTGTAGTAGGAGAGGAAGATAGGCTTCATCCGCTCAGTCCAGTCGGCTCTGTGCCTGACGATTGTCTCAGCCTCACCAGCCATCTGGTGGTCTAGGATATTGAGGGTAGGGAGGTCGAGGAAGCCTTTATTCTTTAGGAGAGCATTACGTTGCCCGAGGAGCCTGTCGTAGTGCATCACTGACGTGAGGTAGGGATTGGACTCCTGGGCGATGAGCTGGTTCATAAACTTTCGCCGCTCCACGCTGCCGCCTCGTATCAGGTCTATGTCGGAGGGAGCGATCATGACGACCGGTAGCTGCCCTATGTGATCGGTGATGCGGTCGTATCGCTTCCTATTTCGCTTGATCACTTTGGGCTTCTCCGTGGTGATACCGATATTGATCGCCACCTCGTCCTCACCCACTCGGTAGCCGCCTTGGAGGATGGCGTAGGTCTCACCCTTCCGGATCACCATCTGGTCAGGCACATGGAGGTGCGACTTGGTGAAGGAGAGGTAGTAGATGCTGTCCATGAGGTTTGTCTTCCCCATGCCGTTATTGCCGATGATGCAATTGAGCTTATCGGAGAAGGTCAGGTCGCAGCTCTCGATATTCTTGAAGTTGGTGAGCGAAAGGTGTTTCAGGATCATCTCGTGATGTGCTATTACTGACGGATCAGCGTATTTCGGAGACGAAGGAGCAGCTCGAGACCCTTCAGTCCGGTGAGTCGCCAAGCTCTGTTAGCGAGTCGCACCTTTGGGCTTTGGTTATAACTTAGGAGGTACTGGTGCTCCCGCATCCAGGGCTCTATGCTCTGCCTTTCCTCCTTAGTGAGTACATCCATATGGCTGAGCAGGATGCAGTACTCTGTAGCGTAGAAGGAGAGGAGTGCCTCTCTCATCCCAGGCGAAGGTTGGCTGTCAGCGAGCTGAAGCCCGTCCTCGATGATGAAGACTAGGTCGTGGAAGCGTCTCGGGGAGTACTCCCTTGTGATCGAGCCGTCCACCTCCTGCCGGTAGCCATAGAGGTAGTCGTGGAGGAAAAGACTGCCCTCTGCATGACAGAGAAGGCGCATAAACCACGGGATGTCCTCTGAGGTGATCCCCGGGATGAAGGATAGCTCACTCTTGATGAGGAAGTCTCGGCGGAGAATCTTGATGCAGGCACTCATGGGGGTGTCTCCTGACCGGAGGATGCTCCTCAGCGCCTCCTCGCCACTGACTACCTCCGGGACGTAGTTGCCGAAGTCTCTCCAGCGTCTCTGCCTTTCCTTTGAGAAATAGTAGACCCAATTGAACCCGATAAAGTCGCACTTCGAATGGCTATCCATAGCGTCAAGAAGCGTGGTGAGCGTATCCTGCCGTAGCCAGAAGTCGTCGCTGTCTAAGAAGAGGACAAACTCCCCCTGAGCTCTTGCCAGACCATTATTTCGCGCAACGCTCAGCCCCTGATTGGGCTGGTGCAGCACCTCTATCCGAGGATCGTTCGCTGCGAATTGGTCGCAGATCGTCCCGCTACCATCGGTGGAGCCATCGTCGACGAGGATGGCGTGCCAGTCAGTGAAGTTCTGATGCACGACACTCCTGATGCACTCCTCGAGAAATCGAGAAGTATTGTATACCGGGATGATAATGGAGACGCGAGGCATTGTCAGAAGGTCGCTTCGGCAGAGAAGGTCGCTCCATCCCCACGGAAACCCTTGATCGGGGGCTGGACCTTGGTGATCGAGACGGAGGCCCGATTGATTGAGAGTGACGCTGTCTCCAGCTCCTGCAGGATCCTATAGGCCACATGCTCTAAGAGGTCAGAGGGACGCTCCTCAGTCATCACACGTCGTACTAGATCGTAGAGATCAGCGTAGCTGATCGTCTCTCCCACGTTGTCACTCATCATGGCGGAGTGCTCTGTAGGCCAGACAGAGAGGGAGACGCTGTAGGTATTACCTGCCACTTTTTCCCTCTCCTCCACACCATGACCGGCACGGAAGAGGAGATTAGTGAGATCAATCCTTGTCTGAGTGATTTTCATTCTTTAGTCGCTTGATCTGATCGGTGAGTGAGTAGTCGTGGATGCTGCGGAAGAGATCCTCCACCAGATCAGGCGAGATCCCGTAGAGCTCTGCCTGACGCCTGTGGTGATGGATCATACTCTCAAGCCGTGCTGACTGTAGGGGCGTGAGGTGATGAGTTGCCTTCCACGCACCTATCTCTGTGGTCAATTCGGATCTCAAAGAGAGGAGATGTATGAGGTCACTGTCGACCTTATCTACCTGCTCCCTGTAGGCGGTAAGGGCGCAGTCACCATGGGTGGACTCGCCGTGAAGGAGAGTGCTTATCTCCTCCGGGATGATCTGCTGAGCTGCATCTGTCAGGGCCGTCTCCGGGTGGTAGTGACTCTCGATAAAGAGCCCATCGTAGTCTCTACGCTGCGCCTCCTCGACGATCTCTCTCAGTAGACGACGGTCTCCAGTGATGTGGCTGGGGTCACAGAGGATCGGGAGCTCCGGATTGTGAGACTTAAAGTCATCTACCGCCTCCCACAAGGGATCATTACGGAGGAGTCCACCCGCCACAGTGGTGAATCCTCTCAGGATCAGTCCTATCCTTATCAGGTGATGGCGCTGTAGTCGCTCGATCGCCCCCTGCCACAGCTGGAAGTCTGGCGCTATGGGATTCTTGACCAGTATGGTCAGATCACTACCATCGAGGACCTTTGCTATCTCCTCCACCACGAAGGGGGATCCTGTAGTGCGGGCACCGAGCCAGACGAAGTCACACTTGTACCTGAGTGCTATCCGTGCATGCTCCGGTAGGCAAACCTCAGTCCCCACTTTGAGCCCCAACTCGTCAGCAGCCTCGCGCATCCAGCGTAGTCCGATCTCCCCGACACCCTCGAAGGCACCCGGTCGTGTCCGGGGCTTCCAAGCGCCGGCACGGACCACCCCGATCCCACACTCCTTGAGTCGGCGCATGGTCTCATAGATCTGCTCCTGAGACTCGATACTGCAGGGACCAGCGATGATCGGGAGATCGCCCTCAGGCCATATCTCCCCGGGGAAGAGCGAAGGGATCATCAGGGATGGAGTATTCGTACTGCTGTCTCGACCAGCTTATAGGTATTGGATAGGGTGTCGCAGACTTCAGCTCCTGCCGCATTGGTATGCCCACCGCCGTTGAAGAACTTGGTGGCAAATTCATTTACGGCAAAGCTCCCCTTGCTTCGCATAGAGATCTTGGTGTACTTCGGCATCTCATGGATCAGGATTGAGAATTCGATGTCCTTAGCTGCGAGGGGATCATTCACCAATCCCTCTACGTCACCGGTCTGGTAATTGTACTTTCCCTTATCTGCCATACTTAGGGTGATGATGGCAGTCTTGAACTGAGGGAAAAAGGTGATCTTGTCAGCCATCAAGTGCGCTGTGAGGCGCAGCTTATCGATGGTAAAGCTCCTATTGATTGCGTCGTAGACGGCATCCTTTCGCACCCCCAGCTCGAGCAGCTCTGAGATGACCTGATAGATCTCGGGGTCCTCAGAGTTGTAGGCAAAGTTCCCCGTATCAGTCATCATACCGGTATATATAGCTGTGGCTGCTTCCGTGGACAGCAGGTCTCTCCATTCCATCGCACGGATCAGCTCATAGACAATCAGGCAAGTGGAGGATCTGTCGGGATAGGAGAAAGAGAGGTCTGCAAAGTCGGAGGGGTAGGGATGGTGATCGATCAGAAGCTTAAGCGCCTCTGACTCCTCCAGCGGGGCGGTCAGTTGCTCGACCCTCTTTGTCTCATTGAAGTCAAGGCAGAAGAGCCCCTCCGCCTCACGTATTGCCTGGAGAGCCTCCTCGGGCTTATCCTTAGCAATCAGTGCCTCCGATGCCCCGGGCAGGAAGGCAAAGCTTTCCGAGTAAGCCGTCGGGTAGACAACCGTGGCGGAGTGTCCTAAGGTTCGAAGAAGTGAGGCAAAGCCGAGTGTGGAGCCTACAGCGTCACCATCCGGTGAGACGTGTCCCAAGAGTGTGATACGGCGTGGTACGGAGAGGAAGTCCTGTAGCTTGGCAAGGTCTTCTTTAGCAAAGTCTATCTTCATTTGGTCTTATTTCTTAGATCGGTTACCGGGTCTTCTCCCACCTCTACCACGAGAGGATCCTCCTCGTCTACCGGAGCGACCCTTTCCTCTATCCTCTGAGGAGCGTGGCTTGCCGGGCTTAAAGTCTGCCGGGAAGTCCGGTCGCTGCAGCTTGTAGCCGAGGAATTTCTCGATCCTGGCAAATGAGTCCTTATCCCTCGGGGATACAAAGGTGACTGCTGAGCCACCCAGGTTGTCTCCGCGCGATGTGCGACCAATGCGGTGGACATAGTCCTCCGGGTCGGAAGGCACGTCGAAGTTGATGATCAGCTCGATATTATCGATGTCGATGCCGCGTGAGAGGATATCGGTAGCCACGATGACGCTGGCATGTCCATTTCGGAAGCGGTGCATCACCTCATTGCGCTCCTCCTGGCTCAAGTCGGAGTGCATCTGCTCGACCGAGTGCCCTTGCATACGCAACATACGAGCAGCCTCCTTGACCCTCTTCTTAGCTGCGAGGAAGACGATGCACCTCTCCGGTCGCTGCTCATTGAGTAGCGATACCAGTAGCGACAGCTTATCGTCATCGGACACAACGAAAGCGGACTGGCTGATGCTCTCAGGGGGACGCGAGATAGCGATATTGACCTCCTTTGGCCGACGCATAATCTTGCGGGCAAAGGTTCGGATCTGCTCCGGCATGGTGGCAGAGAACATCACGGTCTGCACGCCTTTCTTTGGCAAGAGGGACTGGATCTTGAGTATATCCTCCGAGAAGCCCATATCCAGCATCCGGTCTGCCTCATCCAGGATGAAGAAACTCACCTGAGAGAGGTCGACTGAGTTCATATCAATATGGGACAGCAGGCGCCCGGGGGTGGCTACGATAATGTCGGCACCCTTGGCCAGCGCTCTGCGTTGCTGCTCGTACTCTATGCCGTCGGTACCTCCGTAGATCGGCTGAGCATTGACCTTGACGTAATAGGCAAAGCCATCGATCTGACGGTCGATCTGCTGCGCCAGCTCTCTCGTCGGCGCCATAATGACGCAATTGACGTGATCCTTTGGGTAATCCCCGTAGGCTAATTCGCTTAGGACCGGGAGTAGATAGGCAGCAGTCTTGCCGGTACCGGTCTGGGCACAGGCGATGATATCCTCGCCGTCCATAATTAGGGGAATCGTTGCTGCCTGTACCGGAGAGGGCTTGCCATAGTTCATTGTCTCCACCGCATCCTCAACATCAGGGTGGAGACCAAAGTCATAAAAGGAGTCTATCTGTGACTCTTGCTTGGTCATATTTCTATCTTACGTACTATTATTCTGTCGTATCTGTCTTGCGGATCCTCTGATTGAGGGTGTCTCTCAGGCTCTCTGCATCAGACCTGATGAGCCATACCTGGGGTGCCTCCAGCGATATGTCAGTAACCACTCGGATCTGTGGAAAGCGCTCAGCCATCTCTTTGGCGAGGTTATGCTTCACCACTGCGAAGTAGATCTTCCCCTTTACCATCTCCAGCATCATCTCGAGAGGCGGCAGATTGATCTCGCTTGGTCGGATGGCCGTATAGGAGATGTCGTGGAGGTTTTGGAGGATCAGGCGCACCTCCTTGTCCTCAGCAGAGTAGTAGACCTCCACGGGACTGGGACCACTCAGTACATCACCCCAGGAGAGACTGTCCTGCAGACTCATCAGTGCATAGTGCGAGCTACTGATGGGGTCTGTCGTGAGGAGGTCGGAGCTCTCCGATAGATCTGTGGAGGCTTGCTGAGTGGCTAGTATATCGACCCTCTTCTCCCTCAGCAAGTCTGTCCCAAGGCTCTTCTCAGATACCGGCACCCATATATAGCTTATGCCGGTCAGCAGCCTGTCTGCTACCGCAGGCAAGCTTCCGGAGATCTCCCCCTTATCATCGATCTCAAAGAGCCCCGGCTCCATTACCACCGCTATCCGTAGTGGATGAAGACTATCTCCTGTGGGGACTTGTGCCATCCTCTCTATCGGACCAAGAGTCTCTCGCTGGGAAGTGCCTCGGCGAAGTACGATAAAAAGGAGTACCCCAAGGATCACCACGAGTGCCCCAATCAAGGATGCATAGGATCTACTGACCTTCATACTCGGGTATCAATTCTTTAGGTCCACAACTACACCAAACTGCACCTGAGGTGGGTAAGTGGGGTAGTAGGGCATAGTGAAGTGGTTAGGTTTAAATATCTGCGAGCCGACATTGTAGTATCTCACGAAGACGCGTGCTCGCTTGAGATGAAAATTGGCATACGCTGTCATCATAGGAGCGTCCCCACCGATAAGGATCTTATCCTGAGGGGTAAACATCTGTGTCGTAGGCTCATAGTAGGGTGCCGTATAGCTGCTGTGCCACTTGGCATCCACACCCACCTGCAGGGTCATCACCTTGGCGATGAGTCCGCTGAAGTAGAGATTGGCATACGCTGCAAACTCCGGCATCGGGATCACGTAGCTGTCGCTACTACTCTGCCAGACGAAGGAGGTCTCAAGATTGACAAACCTCCACCTCACTGCTTGGTCAAAGCCAGCACTGATCACTCTGACGTTGCCCTCATGCTGGATCGGCTGATAGGACACAGAGTCGACCTGATAGGGATGCTGGATCGTCTCCGCACGTACAAAGAGATGAGACTCTGTCGCAGGGATAGTAAGGTCAGCTCCGAGTCTCAGCCGCTGAGTATTCTTTAGGTCTCTATCCCAGGCGTGGAATGTACTCTTGAAGTGCTCCAAGAAGTAGGGTGGCACCGTATTGAGGAAAAGTCCATTCCCACTCAGGATCACGTCCCTCTTAAAGAGCTTCATCCTCAGATCCACGTTACCCCTCACATCGATCTCACCGGCGCGATAGCCCTCGACACCTACCTGTCCCTGCACATACCACTTCAGGTGCTTGAAGGAGTCGCTCTTGATCCTCCCACCGACGAGGGTGGAGTGTAGCTTGGACCCCTGCTCTTCGTAAGGGAGATCCAGTCGCTCAGCATCCTCAGGCAGGATGAGTGGCTGCTTATTGATCTGGTAGTCAAAGGAGGCAAAAGCGCTGATGCCCATCTTCGCCCACTTATGGAAGCCCTCCATCAGCTCTACGCCCACGGTATTCGATATGGTAGCGCTGCTGAAGCGGTCGTAAGGATAGTACTTCATCCCCTCCTGCTTGGGAATGAATTTCTCCTTAAATCGATCAAGCAAGGCAGGATCCTGAGAGACAAACTCGTGGCTGCCTCGCTCTATCGTCAGGTCATGGAAGATCGAGGTGACGGGGACGAAGACCTTCTTCACTACTTCGTCTTTCTCCTCGTTGTTGTCTTCGTCTCCCTTATCCTTCGGTGGCGCACTCCTCCTAAGTATCTTCTGCTCCTTAGGTGCTCCTGTCGGTGCTGCAAGGGAGTCGGGCTCAGTAGCCACTACCGGTGCTGCTGGTAGTGAGTCCTGCTTGGCTACTTCGTCCTTTAGTGGAGTCTTGGGGGGGGCGACCAACTTCCCATCCTTATCGTACTCTCGGTAGCGTCCGAGGCGATACCTGTGGTGAAGCCGTCCGCGACCATAGGAGGCGGAGTTCCAGGTGGACTTATATCGGGTCGGGATGTCGCGAGGTAGCAGCGTGCGTCGTCCGCCCGCTATCTCCTCCACATTGGAGATATACCTCATATCGGTGATACCGCCATTCTCCTGGTTGATGACGTTGGTATTCCCCACCTCGGCAAAGAGCTCATACCGCCCCTTGGTGTAGGAGCCAAAGATTCGATAGGTGAGCGCTTGCGAGGCAGTATTATTGTACACGCCATTGGCCTTGTCAATCTCTGCTTCCCCGCCGAGATTGACATTGGGACCCAGGTTTGTGGTAAAGAGGGCATGTAGGAGCTGCTCAAGCTCGTTGGATCCGCCCAGCTTCTGCACGCTAAGGTAGGTGTAGGGTACCTTGGTGTCAAAGTACCTCGCCATAGTCCCTCTCCTGAGAAGGTGGAAGTAGGGCGCCAGGTAGTAAAAGTCTCCCCACTGGTCGATCGGCTGGTCAAAGTAGACCTTGGACTGATAGGGACCTGCATAGGTGCCTAAGTAGCTCTCCGCGACGCTCCTGCCCTCGATGTGCTCTCGCCTGAAGGAATTGAGCTTGAGGGTATCAATGGGAGCCGGTCGCAGGTCTCCCGTGCGACCGGTCAGGTAGTAGCTCTCGAGCGTCCCGTGCCGATCGGCATCGGTGTCGTCATTGAGTAGCGAGTCGGGGGCGATGATACGATCCCGAAGTTGCTTGTCGATGTCGATCTGTCCCAGTGCCCTTCCTCCACCGAGGAGCATAAGGCAGCAGGTAGCAAGGATAGGAAAAAGGCCACTCCTGCTCATCTCGGAAGTCGATTGCCAAAGGTGAGAGCTCTCTTCGAACGGAGAGCAAGTGCCTCATCGAGCACTCCTCCTCGCACTACAGGAGCTCCATTAAGTATCGTCCCGACGACGCTGCTACGGAAGGTCTCTCCCTCAAAGGGACTCCAGCCACACTTGCTTCGGATCACCTCCTTTGTCACGGTAGTACTCTTATGAGGGTCTACCAGCACCAAGTCAGCGTAGTAGCCCTTACGGATAAATCCTCGCTCCTCGATGCCGTAGAGTAGGGCGGGATTGTGTGCCATATACTCCACTACCCGCTCGATCGGAAATATCCCCTCACGGACCAGCTCCAGCATGAGGGGGAGGGAAAACTGCACCAGCGGTCCTCCGCTCTTTGCTCCGAGTGCACCACCCACCTTCTCTTCCGGCAGGTGGGGCGAGTGGTCTGTCGAAACGACATCGACAAGGTCACTATTGATGGCAGCTCTCAGAGCATCTCGGTCGCGCTCAGTCTTGATGGCGGGATTCCACTTTACCCTTGCCCCAAGTCGCTCGTAGTCCTTATCGGTAAACCAGAGGTAGTGCACGCAGACCTCCCCGGTGATCCTCTTGCTGCTAAATCCCTCTGCTGTGCGAGGCTTCAGCAGTGACAGCTCGTCCTCCGTGGATAGGTGGAGAATGTGAAGTCTTGCCCCTGTCTCCTCCGCCATGGCGACTGCTCGTCTGCTGCACTCATAGCACGCCTCTCGACTCCTGATAAGGGGATGAAACTTTACCTCCGGATCATCTCCGTACAGTGCAGTATACTTCGCCTTATTGGCCCGGATGATCTCCTCATCCTCACTATGGATGCAGATCAGTGTGGGACACTCCGTAAAGATCCGACGGAGCGTCTCCGGAGAGTCGACCAGCATATTGCCGGTGCTGGAGCCCATAAAGACCTTTACCCCTGGGGTGTGCTTCAGATCAAGCCTTGAGAGCAGGTCGACATTCTCATTCGTAGCGCCGAACATAAAGGAATAATTCCCCATCGACTCCTCCTCAGCGCGTCTCATCTTGTCCTCCCACGTCTCAAGTGTGGTGGTCTGAGGGAGGGTATTGGGCATCTCGGCATAGGAGGTGACTCCTCCCAGCAGGGCAGCGCCACTCTCCGAGGTGATCGAGCCCTTGGCGGTCAGCCCCGGCTCCCGGAAGTGGACATGCATATCGATCACCCCCGGTAGGCAGAGCAGTCCCTCTGCCTCGAGGACCTCATCAGCTGAGGGTAGGGGCTCCTCGTCGCGGATGATCTCCGTGATACGCTCCCCGGTGATCAGGATCGAGCCACGGAATGACTCGCCCTCATTGACGATCTCAGCGTCGTGGATCAGTAGTCTCTTCTCGTCTCTTCTCATATCCTGTTGTCTTGGGTATCTTGTGGGTGAGTGACCAGTAACGCATCTTAAGCACACCGAAGAAAGCTTCGCCAAAGATACCTGAGCTCATCTTGCTGACTCCCAGTCGCCTATTCACAAAGATAATCGGCACCTCCTGTATCCTGAAGTCACAGAGCGTCGCTGTGTACTTCATCTCGATCTGGAAGGCGTACCCCTTGAAGTGGATCTTATCCAGGTCGATCGTCCGAAGCACCTCGGCTCGGTAGCAGACAAAGCCTGCCGTGGCGTCATAGACCTTCATCCCCGTGATCGTACGGACGTAGAGGGAGGCAAAGTAGCTCATCAGCACGCGACCAAGAGGCCAATTGACCACATTGATACCGGTCAGGTATCTCGACCCCACCGCCACGTCAGCTCCGCCACTGTGACACGCCTCGTAGAGCTTGGGTAGAGACTTGGGATCGTGGCTAAAGTCAGCATCCATCTCCAAGATGTAGTCGTACTCGTGCTCGAGAGCCCACTTGAATCCAGCAATATAGGCAGTCCCCAGCCCCTGCTTGCCACTGCGACTGAGCAGGAAGACCCGTCCCGGTAGCTCCTCAGCGATCTTGGTCACCTCGGCACCGGTGCCGTCGGGCGAACCGTCGTCCACGACAAGGATGTCAAAGGAGGGATCGCTCAGCTCCAGCACAGCGGCCATGATGGCACGGATATTCTCTATCTCATTATAGGTAGGTATGATGACAAGCTGTCGCGTCATAGTTTATTTTCCTTTTCTGTGTGACTGAGGGCAAAAAAAGTGTAGGCAACGAAGACCGTACCGATCACGAAGAAGAGGATCCACATACTCCTGCCCTCTACAGCAGAGCCCCCGGCAATCATGTACATAGCAGCACCGAGGAAGTTCATCCGCATCAGTCGCTTGGCACGTACCCCGAGAGTACTCACCCGACGGGCATCGGAAATATGGCTGATGATGATCAAGAGCCCGCCTGCAAAGAGGGTCCATCCGCCCACCTGGGGAAGCCAGATATGGAGAATGGCCCCGAGGGCGCAGGCTATCAAGCCTGTCGGGTAGAGAGTGCTCCTGATGGTCATGTGTGGTCTCTTCTGACCACCACTCTGTAGGTCTGTCATTACTTCTTGTCCGGGTCTGTGAGCAAGTAGAGATCTTCGTCCTCCTCCTTCATTAGATAGCGCTCTCTCGCATACTTCTCGAGCATATCACGCTTGTACTTGATCTCATCAAGGTGTCTCTGAGACTTCTTGATCTCATCCTTGTAGTACTGATACTCCTCCTGCTTCTCCTTGAGCTGTCGGGAGGTCTTGATCTGAGACCAAATACTATGCTGACCAGGGACCACAAGCATAACGGCAAGTAGTCCGGTCATCAGGAAGAGTGGATTGACGTTGTAGAAGAAGTCTTTCACCCTATGCCAATATCCCTTAGCTGACATAATGGAAGTCTATATAAAGAGCCGATGAAGAGTTAGTCGAACGTTACTACTATCTGACTACAAAGGTAGCAAATAATCCGCCTCTGGTGGATGGAGAAGCAATATTGCAGAAAGCAGTCGTGTGCTCATAGGGGGTGGATCTTGATGAGTAGGTACGCATATTATAAGTCCACACTTCTTTCCGACCTGATGATTGCCTACAGGGATGCAATCTATGCGGAGCGAAAAAGCCCGAGTCAATCGTCCATCCTAACCGCCCATGGAGGCGTCTATCTAATACCGATATTAGAGAAGACTAATACCGGTATTAGACAAGACTAATATCGGTAAAAGAATTGAGCCTGCAGTCGGGGCGATTTTTCTAACATCTTATGCGATTCCTGGAAAAAGTACACAGTTGACTGAATATTACTAGGACTGTATACCGGTCATTGGATTAAGACCTGAGAGTGTACACACCCGGAAGGGGTTAGGTGTCAACTCGTATACAAATATACCCATTTATTGCTAATGAGTACACACTTATTTTGCAAGTCCTTTATGGTCGCAGGACTTCTCCGTTGGAGGCGGGAAAGGCCCCACCCCCACCCCCTCTTTGGGGGTGAGGGGCCTCTCCCGCCTCCTTCCCATTGGACAATAGGGGATTAGGGTAGTCGGGCAGTAGCATTTGCATAGGCGTTTTCATCCCTATTGCCCGATGAGGACGAGCTGTATTGTAGGTCATAACACTCGTCTTTACTGCTGACTTAGTATGCTCAAAATCAAGTTTTTCGGTGTCGTACAAGAAGTCGTTCTTCAGTGTTCCATTCAGCCGCTCTGCCATGGCATTGTGGAGAGGATCTCCGGTCTGGGTCACGCTGGTTATGATACCGTACTTCGCCTCTAACTCGGTCATTTCCTTTGAGATATACTGACATCCGCGGTCGCTGTGGAAGATCAGTCCCTCAAGTGGATATCCGTGCTTTGTAAAGAAGAGTATGGATTGCTTTAGAGCATTGAGGGGCCCTTCTGTCGAGAGGGTTTTGCGGAGGTCAAATCCGGTGATGATCCTGCTGTAGGCATCCATCGTAAGTGACAGATAGACAAAGCCTTCTAATGTCTTTACGTAGGTGATGTCGGAGACCAAGAGACGGCAATTGTCAGGGGCGATGTACTTTGGGATCGTATTGACATGATCCTCAAAGCCATGATTCACAACCCCTCTTGTCGTCCGAGGGGGGCGCTTCTTCTTGGCCTCTCTCAAGAGCATATTGTTGGCATCCAGGAGTTTGGACAGCCAGTCTCGCCCTACGGTGAAGATGTCACGGAAGTATTCATTTGACAGCTTGTGGAGTACGGTCACACCCGCCCTTGGCAGCTGCTCTCGCTGTCGTCTGCAAAAGTAGAGTACTGCGCTCGCCTTGGTGGACTCATCGTAGCCCTCGGTGGAGAGACGAGCAGCCTGAGCCCTCACTCTATTGTAGTAGCCTTTTCTGCTGACGCAGAGGTATTTGCAACACTTGCTTACACCGATTGAGCGACCACTGATGTTCTTATCTTTCATCTCACCCACTAGTCTAAATCGTTCTTTTTTTTTAGATCAATGTGGTACTTGGAAGACAGGTAGTCCAAGGACGCTTTTTTGATCTCGCACTCAATTTGTGCCTCTCGAAGTCTTACTTTAAGCTCTTCACACTCACGCTCTTTCTCGATAAGCTTGCGCTCGATATCGCTGATATTCTTACTCATAACCTGCTCTCTGATTTGTTTTGGGGTTGTGACCCCAAAGGTACTGATCCAGCGGGATATCGTTGTAATCGGCACATCGTGACGCTTACTTAGTGACGCAAGAGTCTCGCCCGTACATACCATTTCGCGCATGACTTTTAATTTAAACTTCTCGTCGTAGCTCCTCTGTTTCAGACCCGTTTTTTGGCTCTTCCGAGAGGTCTCTCCCGACTTTTTCGCTTCTTTCTTGTTGTTCATTTCTGCTCCTCTATGTGTGTACTTTTCTAGGACACCACATCTGTCGGTAGACAAAAAGAGTATGTCCGGTCTCTGATCAGGAGCCGGATGGTGGTGATAGGCCTCGAGGACTATCGCAGGCGCTTTGTAGTGCCGGAATAAGTCATCCATGCTGCTTTTAGTGTCTATCTGTCCGCTCCTATGAGGGGTATATGCCCCATTCGTCGCTCTCTCTGACTAATTTTTCTGACCGCTATGGTCGGGAGGTGTCGTAATAATTGTGTACTTTCGCAATTGTGAAGTACGAAGCACAAATACCTTTTTAATCATAACACGTACACATGTCAAAATTCTTATCCCTTATGACCCTTGCAGCGACCGGAGCACTTATGCTATGCTCTCCGGTGAGCGCAACAACGGCAAGTGAGACCGCCGGCGAGGGTAAAGTCTTCACCGCTGAGGCGATGCACAAGCTTTATCGCATCGGGGGCATCCAACTCTCTCCGGACGGGAAGCACTTCATCTACACCCGCTCTATGGCTCAGCTCGAGCAGAATAACTTCTACTCCGAGATCATGGTCGGTGAGACTGGTAAGCCTGGTAGCGGACGAGCCATCCTCGGCAAGAATGCCGGTCACTCTCCGGTTTTCCTCGATGATCAGACGATTGCTTTTGTCTCTACAAAGGGCGATAAAGCTCAGATCGCTCTCTGCAACTTAGACGGCAGTAACCTCCGCATGGTGTCGGACTATGACTTCGATGTGATCGACTTCCTTTACTCTCCCGATCGGAAGAAGGTGGTCGTCATCCGCGAGGTGATGCTCCCGGAGATCTCCAAGGAGGAGAACCCTGATCTCGGGAAGCAGACCGGGCATATCTACGACGACTTGATGTACAAGCACTGGGATGAGTGGAATGTCTCCGTGCCTCAGTCCTTCATCGCCACGGTAGGCACCGATGGCAAGGTGTCCAAGGAGCTTCGCTCAATCCTCAATGAGGGCGAGCTCTTTGAGTTGCCGACCAAGCCCTTTGGCGGTACAGAGCAGCTGAGCTGGACCAAGGACAGCAAGCAGATCGCCTACTCGTGCCGTAAGAAGGTGGGCAAGGAATACGCTGTCTCGACCAATACGGATATTTATCTCTTTGACCTCCAGAGTGGCAAGACGACCAACCTGACTGAGGGGATGATGGGCTACGATACCAATCCCACCTTCTCTCCCGACGGGACTAAGCTCGCGTGGCTCAGTATGGAGCATGACGGCTGTGAGTCGGACCTCCCGAGGATCTTCGTGATGGATATGAAGAGCGGGAAGAAGACCTTTGTCTCCAAGGACTATGAGTACTACCCACAGCAGCTGGGCTGGTGCTCTTGTGGTAAGAAGCTCCGCTTCGTCACCCCGGATCACGGCACGTCCAATCTCTTTAGCATCAATATCGAGACCGGGAAGGCTGAGCAGATGACAAAGTACGATCTCGCCGATGTGACGGGTTTCGCAGGCGAGGGTAAGGAGATGCTCCTCACCATACAGTCGATGGCTGAGCCGACCTCCGCCTTTGCTTACGATGTAGCAAGGGGGGAGGCGACGAAGCTGACCCCTGACAATGATGCCTTCCTTGCTGACTATCCCAATGTGACTGTACAGCGTCACATCGTTAAGACGACCGATGGCAAGGATATGATCACTTGGTTCATCCTGCCGCCCAACTTTGACCCCAGTAAGAAGTATCCCACCGTCCTCTTCTGCGAGGGAGGTCCACAGAGCCCGGTGACACAATTTTGGAGCTACCGCTGGAACTTCCGCACCTTTGCCTCCGCTGGTTTCATCATGGTAGCGCCTAATCGTCGCGGCACCATCGGTAATGGTAAGGAGTGGACGGAGCAGATCTCCGGTGACTATGGTGGTCAGAATATCAAGGACTATCTCTCCGCGATCGACTACGCTGCCACACTGCCCTATGTGGATAAGGATCGGCTCGGTGCCACCGGTGCCAGCTATGGAGGATTCTCTGTCTACTATCTCGCCGGGCACCATGAGGGACGCTTCAAGGCGTTCGCTGCCCATGCCGGGATGTTCAATCTCGATGCACAATACCTGGAGACAGAGGAGCTCTGGTTTACCAACTGGGACCTCGGTGGTCCCTTCTGGGAGAAAGATAAAGAGCGGGTACGCAACTCTTACTCCTTCTCACCCCACCATTTTGTCGACAAGTGGGACACGCCGATCCTCTGCATCGCCGGTGGGTATGACTTCCGCATCCTCTACTCTCAGGGTATGCAGGCCTTCAACGCTGCTCAGCTGCGAGGCATCCCCTCTCGTATGCTTTACTTCCCCGACGAGAGCCACTGGATCCTGAAGCCGCAGAATAGCGTCCTCTTCTATCGCACCTGGATCGACTGGATGAATAAGTGGCTCAATAAGAAGTAACACGAGCCCTACAAAGCAAAAGAGAGGCTGCCCGATCATCTCGGACAGCCTCTCTTGTATTATAGGTCTCGGACAGGATCCCAGACGGGGGTGGAGGGAAGTGGGGCAGTGAAGGTGATCGGCTCCCGTCGGACCGGGTGGATCAGCGTGAGTGAGCGGGCGTGGAGAGCTATGGACGCATCTGGGAGGGGGTGAGAGGCGCCATACTTGACATCACCGACGATCGGGCAGCCTATGGCTGCCAGCTGGGCACGGATCTGGTGATGCCGTCCGGTGTGGAGGTGGATCTCCAGTAGCGTCTGCCCTTCGGTAGACTGAGCCACCACTCGATAATCCAGCACCGCCTCCTTCGCCTCCTTCGTCCCCTTGCGGACTGGGTAGCTCTTATTTTGATCCCTATTGCGAAGGAGATGGTGGGTCAGAGTGGCAACAGGACGCTCCGGGCGTCCCTCGACAAGGGCGAGGTAGACCTTCTCAAGGTCGTCCCTACGGCGAAAGGCGTCATTGAGTCGGGTGAGTGCCTTGCTGGTGCGAGCAAAGAGTACCACCCCGCTCACCGGTCGGTCAAGTCGGTGTGCCACCCCGAGGAAGACAGCTCCGGGCTTACTGTACTTCTCCTTTATATAGGCTTTGCAGGTCTCTACAAGTGGTTCATCCCCGGTACGGTCCCCTTGTACGATCTCACCGGGAGCCTTGGAGACAGCGAGCAGGTGGTTGTCCTCGTAGAGTACCTCCATAGGATCAGAGTGCCATACCGCCACAGACCTGCAGCACCTGTCCGGTGATGTAGGAGGCATCATCAGAGAGGAGGAAAACGACTGCTCGGGCGACATCCTCAGGCGTGCCTGCACGACGGAGAGGGATCTCTGCGGTCCACGACTTCGTCTGCTCCTCGCTTAGCTGAGAGGTCATATCAGTCAGGATAAATCCGGGAGCGACCGCATTCACACGGATGCCGCGACTGCCCACCTCCTTAGCGAGAGACTTCGTAAAGCCGATGATCCCGGCCTTGGAGGCAGAGTAATTGGTCTGACCAGCGTTGCCATGGAGACCTACAACCGATGAGAGGCTGACGATGGATCCGCTGCGAGCGCGGATCATAGTGGGGAGTAGGGCAGAGGTGACATTGAAGACACTCTTCAGATTTGCACCGATAACGCTGTCCCACTGCTCCTCGTCCATGCGCATCAGGAGTCCATCGCGAGTGATACCGGCATTGTTGACTAAGTAATCAATGGTGCCGAAGTCCCTGAGCACGTCAGCGACAAAGACCTTGGCTGCCTCGTGGTCTGCAGCATCAAGAGCGTAGGCCTTGGCCTCCACACCCATTCCACGGAGCTGCTCCTCGAGAGAGGTAGTATTGGCATTGAGAGATCTGCCACAGAAGGCTATTTGGACGCCTCTCGAGGCGAGCTCGAGACAGATGGCGCGACCGATGCCACGGCTCCCACCGGTGACGATGGCGGTCTTGTGAGTCTGAGTAGTAGTCATATCGTGTATTGGATTATTCTTTGTCCTCTGTCTCATTACCTATCCCCTTGAGGATAAGGTCGTAGACGATGAAGTAGGTGCGCATGAGCGACTCGCGTGAGCGTCCCAGCTGTCCCCGGATGTAGGGTACCTCGAGCCCCTTAAGGCAGGCGTGCAGGAGCATCGTGGTGCGGGTCGGGTCAAGGGTGGGGCGAAAGTAGCCCCCGACTATCCCTTCCTGAAGCATCTGGCGGATGAGGCGTCGCTCGAGTACATCAAAGCGCACTCTGGCCCGCTCGAGGGTGGCTATGTCATTGAAGAACTCAGCCTCCAGTGTCCCATTCCACATCACTACGTTATTGATCATCTCCTCACGGCGACCTATGTAGCGCATAAGTTTCTCCGGTGTGGGGACGGGCAGATTGACAAACTTCTCCAGCTCGCTGTAGAGGAAGTCAAACTCCTCCTTGATCACCTCTAAGTAAATGTCCTCCTTGGTGCTGAAGTAAGTGTAAAGGGTTCGACGACTCTTGCCGGCACTCTTGGCGATGCCATTCATCGTCGTGTCACGGAATCCCAGCGAGGCGAAAAGGTCTCGAGCTACCTTGACGAAGTGCTGTCGAGTCCGCTCCGCCGTTGCTGTACGACGTTTCCGTTTCTTTACCTCAGCCATTGTTGGTCACTTCTCTCGGAAGAAGATGTTGATCGGGGTGCCACTGAAGTCCCAGTTGGCCCGTATCTTATTCTCAAGGAAGCGCTTGTAAGGCTCTTTGATCCACTGTGGCAGGTTGCAGAAGAAGACAAAGCTCGGGACAGTAACACCGGGTAGCATGGTGATGTACTTGATCTTGATCATCTTTCCCTTGATCATTGGGGGCGGGGTGGCGCCTATGATAGGGAGGAGTACCTTATTGAGCTGACCGGTGGAGATGCGGGTCTTCCGCTTGGCATAGATCTCCTCAGCGAGGTCAAGGATCTTAAGTACCCTTTGCCTCGTCAGGGCGGAGATGAAAAGGATCGGGAAGTCGGTGAATGGAGCCAGTCGGGCGCAGATGGCTGCCTTGTAGGTCTCCATTACTTCCTTCCCTTTCTCCTCGATCAGGTCCCACTTATTGACACAGACGATGAGTCCCTTGTTATTCTTCCGGACGATGGAGTAGACATTGACATCCACGGCCTCAATGCCTTGGGTGGCGTCAAGCATCAGGACGCAGACGTCAGAATTCTCTATCGCTGTGATGCTACGGAGTACCGAGTAGTACTCGATGTCCTCGCTCACCTTCCTCTTCTCCCTCACACCAGCGGTGTCCACGAGGAGGAGGTTGTGTCCAAAGCGATCATAATGAGTGTAGATGGAGTCCCTCGTGGTGCCGGAGACATCGGTCACAATGTGGCGATCCTCATCCAATAGTGTATTAACTAAGGTGGACTTACCGGCATTGGGACGGCCAACGATGGCGAGACGAAGCATATCCGGTACCTTCTCCTCCTCGACGCTATCTTCCGGAAGCATCGAGACCAGGGCGTCGAGGAAGTCACCCGTGCCGGCGCCATTGGTGGCAGAGATTGGGTAGGGGTCCCCGAGTGAGAGGGCGTAAAACTCCGCAGCGTAGGCATCCATAGTAAAGTTGTCAGCCTTGTTTGCCACTACCATAAGTGGCTTGTCTGTGCGACGAAGCATATTCGCAATCTCCATATCCAGTGGAGTGAGTCCCTCCTTCACATCGACGAGGAAGACGATCAGATCAGCCTCTGCAAGACCCATCTCTACCTGCTTATTGATGGCGGACTCAAAGGTCTCATCACTCTGACCGACCCAGCCACCAGTGTCGACTATGCTGAAGGAGCGCCCCTGCCACTCGCAGCGACCATACTGACGGTCTCGGGTAGTGCCGGGGGTGTCGGAGACGATCGCTGTCCGGGACTCGGTGAGGCGATTGAAGAGGGTGGACTTGCCGACATTGGGTCGGCCGACAAGTGCTACCAGTTTGCTATTGGCCATAGGGTGTATCTGTCTATTGTGTTATCGGTAGTGAAATAGGTTACTCAGCTCTTGGACTCGTAACCGAAGGATCGGAGTGCCCGATCGCTGTTGCGCCAGTCATCGGAGACCCCCACTTCGAGGCGGAGGAAGATCTTCTTCCCGAAGAACCTCTCTAAGTCGCGCCGAGCAAGGGTAGAGACTTTCTTAAGCGCTATGCCACCCTTGCCGATGATGATCCCCTTCTGGGACTCTCGCTCGACAAAGATTGTCCCTGTGATGCGTATCAGGTCATCGGACTCCTTGAAGGACTCTATCGCAACCTCGCAGGAGTAGGGAACCTCCTCCCTGTAGTAGAGGAAGATCTTTTCGCGGATAATTTCCGAGACAAAAAAGCGCGCCGGTCGGTCCGTCAGTGCGTCCTCGTCAAAGTAAGGGGGCGCCACTGGGAGCAGCTCGGGGATGCGCTCCTTGAGATAAGGGATACCGGCCCCATGCAGAGCAGCGAGAGGGAGGATCTCAGTGGCATTGGGAAGCCTGTCTCTCCAGCTCTCTATAAGTGCTGCCAGCTCATCCTGACTCATAAGATCCGCCTTATTGATCAGGACGAGGACGGGGATGTCAAGCTTAGCCACTTGAGCGACGAAGTCCGCATTCTTGTCCGCCTGCTCAATGGTATCAGTGACATAAAGAAGGATATCGGCATCCTCAAGGGCACTGCGTGAGAAGGAGAGCATATCCTCCTGCATACGATACTTGGGCTTAAGCACCCCCGGAGTGTCACTATAGACGATCTGCATACGATCGCTATTGACGATGCCGATAATGCGGTGCCTCGTCGTCTGCGACTTATTGGTGATGATGCTGAGTCGGTCCCCTACCAGCTGATTCATTAGGGTAGACTTGCCGACATTGGGATTGCCAACGATGTTGACGAAGCCGCTCTTGAAGTTTTCTATCTTATCCATCTCTATCACTCTTACACCTCCGGTGTGTCGTAAGCCCACTTAAGTAAGGCCGTTCCATAGGTGAGACCAGCGCCAAAGGCGGTCATTACTATATTATCTCCTCTTCGTATCTGCTTCTCACACTCACTGAGTACAATGGGTATAGATGAGGATGAGGTGTTGCCACAGTGCCCGATATTGACTAACAGTCGATCCATCGGCAGCTCAAGGCGCTCAGCTACAGCACTCATAATCCTGAGATTGGCTTGGTGAGGAACCACCCATGCCACTTGATCCTTGGTGAGACCATTTCGCACGAGTACCTCCTGCGACGTCTCACCCATAGTCGAGACAGCGCACTTGAAGATCACTCTCCCATTCATCTTGATGAAGTGCTCCCCATTCTCAATCGTCTCATGCGAGGCGGGTCGGGCGGAGCCTCCTGCAGGGATGATCAAGTCATCGCGGTGACCGATATTCTTATTCCCGATCAGGACGTCTATCACCCCCACCTCGTCCTCCGTTGGCTCGATAAGTGTCGCTGCACCACCATCGCCGAAGAGGGGGAGGGTCGAGCGATCAGAGGGGTTGGCAAAGTAGCTATTCTTCTCTGCTGTCACCAGAAGGATCTTACGATACAGCCCACTCTCGACTAAGCCTCGAGCAATCTGCAACCCGAAGATAAATCCGCTACATGCAGCCTGAAAGTCGTAGCAAGGCACGCCATCCGGGATCCCCGCCTCGGCAGCTATGATGGATGCAGTTGATGGGAAGATGTAGTCTGGCGAGTTGGTTGAGCAGATCACCATATCTATCGTCGATAGATCCATTGGGTGGCGTCTCACCAAGTCGCGAATTGCCTCTACGCCCAGCACAGAGGCTCCCTCGGTCCGGTCTCTCAGTATGTGACGCTGATGGATGCCGACCCGCGTCGTGATCCACTCGTCCGAGGTGTCGACCATCATGGCAATGTCGTCATTGGTCAATACATCCTTGGGCAGATAGTGTCCAATGGCAGTAATAGCAGCTCTGAGGTGCTTTGTCATATAATGCTATAGTGTGTACGTCTGTGCCGTAGGAAGAGAAAGGCACAAGTGTGCAAATGGCAAAACCTTCCCCTTTACAACGCCAAAGGTACAAATTTCTCATCTTATCTGATGAGTGTGCAATTTGCTTCCCCACACCACGTCCCGATGAGTATGTATAGAGGACAAGAATCGATCAAAAGACGCTCACTGTCGTACTTAGCTTTGCAAAGAGCATCCAGCGATAGCGTCACTGAGGGTCGATCGGGAGATCGCCTGGGCGTGAGGGGTAGAGTGTCTCGTAGGTATTGTCGTCATAGTAGATGATGACCCTCTGTACCCGCCTGACAGACACCTTCGCAAAAGGACCGAGTGAAGGAAGACTCCTCCTTCTCTCAGTAGGTGCTTTTTCAGAGCCCGTCTGGGTCTCGGAAGTTGGTCCTGTAGTGGAGTCCGTCGCTACTGTAACACCTGGAAAAAGGGGGATCGTGGAGCTCCTCGCTCGCTCCTCACTATAGGCCTCAGTCCACATAGCGCCATTGCCATGTATGAGCCAGTCGGACTCGTACTGGGGGTACGTGCTGAGTATCTTCGTGATTACCTCCATACTGGGATTATTTCTCCCTGTAAGTACGTGATTCAGCGTCGATGTATTGATGCCGGTAGACTCTGCGAAGGCGGCTTGGGTGACTCCCTCGGTCTCTATCATTAGCTTAATTCTGTCCCTTATATCCATATATAAATGTATAGCTTACGTCCGGGGTCATATATATCCACGTCCACTATGCAAATATATATGTAAATATCGATACAATCCCACTTGTATGGGTGGATTAACGATCACAAGCATCAATGTATGTGTGCAGTCACTTAAAATAGTGTCAATGGTTATGTGATTAAATTAATGGTTTTCAAGATTCTATACTTCATAGAAACATGCAGCATAGTCACTCCGATGGCTGCGTAATTCGTGTAGGCTAAATTAATTCTAAACATTCATCTGTAATTTAATGGTATTCATAGTTATGCGTCACAAGAGCATGCGACTGTTCTCTGTTGATATTAGGGATCCAACTGTTCCACGATCACATGCATTCGATCGCCCGATATTGAGATCTGTCCAGACCAAATATCTAAATGTATAGGTGCAGTTGTTTGTATGCATGTATATATTAGTTTACTTATGTGGATATCCGGGTGATTTCTATAGCGGGAGTGTGGAGAGATAAGGTAATAATCGTAAATTTGGGAGTATAAGATGAACCTTGAATAGGGATCATAGAAGACGAGTGGGGGGGCATTGTGAAATATATGCGACAGATGAAAGACCTTAGTATGTCCGTGTGCGACATACGACACTTCAGCGATACGCTCTATGGCATACGCGTGGAGCCTATTGACAGGGCAGTGAAGGTGCCTCCCTTTGCTCCTGGACAATTCGTGCAGCTACGCATCCATGCACCGGAGGTGCTACTGAGACGTCCTATCTCTATCTACGGAGGGGGTGAGGATCACTTGGATCTACTTATCCAAGTGGCCGGTAAAGCGACACGCTACTTAAGAGACGCTCCCATAGGGACGAGTGTGGAAGTGCTTGGACCCCTCGGTAATCACTTCAGCGCTCCTATCGGAGAGAGTCCTCTATTAGTAGGTGGCGGAGTGGGCATTGCACCTCTCCTGACGATGGGTCGCCACCTACTCAGTCAAGGATACGAGCCGACTTTTCTCCTCGGAGCTCGCGCTGACAGTGCCTTTCCCGATCTCACCCCCTTTGAGGAAGTGGGCGAGCTTCTCATCACTACTGAGGATGGGAGCCTTGGCGAGCAAGGCTTCGTGACTGAGCACACTGTCTGGGGCAAGAGGACATTTTCTGATATATACTGCTGTGGTCCCACTCCTATGATGAAGGCGGTTGCAGATATCGCCCGTAGGAATAAGATCCGTTGCGAAGTGTCCCTGGAGAATATGATGGCCTGCGGCATCGGGATCTGTCTCTGCTGTGTAGAGCCAACGGTGCGTGGTAATGTGTGCGTCTGTACGGAGGGACCAGTATTTAATATCGAGGATCTATTGTGGCAATGAAGCAGATGAACGACTTAACGACTAAGATAGGCAGTCTCGTGCTGAAAAATCCTGTCACTACAGCCTCCGGAACCTTTGGTGATGGTGTGCTGATGAATCAGGTGTACGATGTCTCTCAGCTGGGTGGGATCTTTGCAAAAGCGGTGACGCTGGAGCCTCGTCAGGGAAATCCAAAGCCTCGAATGGCGGAGACCCCCTCAGGGATGATCAATGCTGTCGGGCTGCAAAATAAGGGGCTCGACTATTGGATTGATCACATCTATCCTGAGGCCAATCGGCTCGGGACCGAGATCATCCCCAACGTAAGCGGCTCCACGATAGCCTCCTACGTACAGGTGGCAGAGGCTCTTAATGATCTCGATCTGGTACATGCGATCGAGCTGAATATCTCTTGTCCAAACGTGAGGGATGGGGGTATGCTCTATGGGGTCTCTTGTGAGGGCACTGCCGAGATCGTAAAGGCGGTGCGGAAGGTCTTCGATAAGGCGCTTATCGTCAAGCTTACGCCCAATGTGACCAGCATAACCGACATTGCTCAGGCTGCTGTAGACGAGGGCGCTGATGCACTATCGCTGATCAATACCATTATGGCTATGGCAGTCGATGCGGAGCATAGGAGACCAAAGATCTCCACCATCACCGGTGGTCTCTCTGGTCCTGCAGTCAAGCCTGTGGCACTAAGGATGGTATGGCAGGTGTCTCAGGTCGTCGATGTGCCGCTGATAGGTATTGGTGGGATCTGCGACTGGAGGGATGCGATCGAGTTCATCCTATGTGGTGCCTCGGCAGTTCAGATCGGCACTCAGAATTTCGTCGATCCTCTGGCTCCTCTCGGTGTGATAGCAGGGATCGACGACTATATGACCCGACACCACTTCTCGTCCGTTACGGAAATGGTTGGGGCGCTGGTCACCGACTAAGACGACTTCCGTTTTTACCTGGGCGGACACCTCTTTTTTTTTAGCTTATGTCCATCCATTAGATACCATAGCTTGTGACGGACGAGAGGGAGCACGGACACACTCGATTCTTTTACCGGTATTAGTGACGACTAATACCGGTAAAAGAATTCGCTAATACCGATATTAGACTGAGGGTTCATTTGACGGAGGTACGCTTGGTTTTGCTATAGACCTAATGTAACCCGTTGCCTATTGATAATCAGTCTGTAGTGATCCGATTAAAATTGCTCCCTCTGCTTGGACCGTGAGGCTTAGGCTTGAGACGGCGAACACTGAGGCGATTGTCACGGAAAAGCGGTCATTCTGTGAAGCAGAGTTGTCAATTTTTTGGTATTTTTGCACGCGATAGAATAGTCTGACAGACCAAGAGAGTAGCTTTATGTCCTACAATTTCACAGAGATAGAGAAAAAGTGGCAAGCCTGGTGGCGAGACCACAATATATACAAGGTCACGGAGGAGCCATCTAAGAGGAAGTTTTACTGCCTGGATATGTTCCCTTACCCCTCTGGAGCCGGTCTCCATGTGGGGCATCCGCTTGGCTACATTGCCTCAGACATACTAAGTAGGTACAAGCGGCTCTGCGGCTTCAATGTCCTGCACCCTATGGGATATGATGCCTATGGTCTGCCGGCAGAGCAGTATGCGATCCAGACCGGTCAGCATCCTGCCGTCACCACCAAGATCAATACAGACCGGTATAGGAAGCAGCTGGACAATATAGGCTTCTCCTACGACTGGAGCCGAATGGTAATGACCTGTGATCCGGAGTACTATAAGTGGACGCAGTGGGCGTTTATCCAGATGTTTCACTCCTACTATGATACTAAGGAGGATAAGGCACAGCCGATCTCCACGCTTGTGGATCACCTATCCAAGAGGGGAACTGAGGGACTGAGTGCTGAGGGGTCCGAGGAGCTCTCGTTCAGCGCTGACGAGTGGAATGGATGGGATGAGAAGAAGCAACAGGAGGTGCTGATGAATTACCGGCTCGCTTATAGAGGTGAGACGATGGTCAATTGGTGTCCCGCCCTTGGTACTGTGCTTGCTAATGATGAGGTGAGCGAAGGCTTATCCGTACGCGGTGGGCATCCTGTGGAGCAGAAGGTTATGAAGCAGTGGTGCCTTCGCGTGTCAGCTTATGCGGAGCGACTTCTGTCGGGGCTGGACCATATAGACTGGACGCCCTCGATCAAGGAGACCCAGCGCAATTGGATTGGTCGCTCTGAGGGGGCTGAGATTACTTTTCACCTCAAGGATAGTGACGAGTCGATTACGGTCTTCACCACTCGGGCCGATACGCTCTACGGGGTGACCTTTATGGTGCTGGCTCCGGAGAGTTCTCTGGTGGAGGAGGTGACCACGGACGAGCAGAGGGTGGCGGTCGATGCCTATCTCGATCGGACGAAGAGGCGGTCCGAGAGGGAGCGTATGATGGACCACTCGGTCTCCGGAGTCTTCTCCGGCAGCTACGCCATCCACCCGATAACGGGCGAGGAGATCCCGATCTGGATCAGCGACTATGTGCTCATCGGCTATGGTACCGGCGCCGTGATGGCAGTACCCGCTCACGACTCAAGAGACTTTGCCTTCGCAAAGCACTTCTCTCTCCCTATCATTCAAGTGGTCAAGGGGAAAGGCACTGAGGTGAGCGATCCGGCATCTTGGGATGAGTCTCTCGATAGCCACGAGGGGACGATGATCCACTCCGGTTTCCTCGATGGGATGAGTGTCGATGAGGCGATCGGAGCGATGAGAGACTACGTAGACAAGCACAAGCTTGGTCGCAAGCGTGTCAATTACCGACTGAGGGATGCGATATTCAGCCGACAGAGATACTGGGGAGAGCCGATCCCCGTCTACTACAAGGACGGCATACCCTACACTCTGGATGAGTCGGAGCTTCCTCTGGAGCTCCCTGAGGTGGATAAGTATCTCCCCACAGAGTCAGGCGAACCACCTCTTGGTCGGGCCAAGGACTGGTGTACTAAGGAGGGCTACCCCCTTGAGCTGTGCACGATGCCCGGATTTGCCGGCAGCTCAGCCTACTACCTGCGCTATATGGATCCGCACAATAGACAGGCACTTGTCAGCAAGGAGGCTAATGAGTATTGGAGAAGTGTGGATGTCTATGTGGGGGGAACGGAGCATGCGACCGGCCACCTGATCTATAGTCGTTTCTGGAATAAGTTCCTTTACGACCTCGGCTATGTCTGCGAGGATGAACCCTTCCGTAAGCTGATCAACCAAGGTATGATCCAGGGAAAGTCAAGCTTTGCCTATCGTGTCATTGGGACCAATACTTTCGTCTCGCTGGGTAAGAAAGATGCGTATGAGGTCCAGCCGATCCATGTGTCGGTCGGGATCGTCCATAATGACCGACTGGATCTAGATGCCTTCAAGGCCTCTCAGCGAGAGCTTAGTGATGCAGACTTTATCCTCGAGGACGATGGCTCCTATATCTGCGGTAGTGCAGTGGAGAAGATGAGCAAGTCGTACCTCAATGTGGTCAACCCGGACGATATCATCGAGCAGTATGGCGCTGATACTCTGAGGGTCTATGAGATGTTCCTCGGCCCGATAGAGCAATCCAAGCCTTGGGATACGAATGGAATCGATGGAGCCTTCCGTTTCCTTCGTCGCATCTATGGATTCTTCTTTGATGACGAAGGGGCGCTGAAGGTGACGGACGATAAACCATCGAAGGACTCTCTGAAGTCCCTGCACACTGCTCTTAAGAAGGTAACCGAGGGCATTGAGTCTTACTCCTTCAACACATGTGTGAGTGCTATGATGGTCTGTGCCAATGACCTTGCCAGCCAAAAGTGCACCTCAATGTCATTGCTCCAAGACCTTATCGTAATGCTCTCTCCCTTTGCTCCGCACCTCGCTGAGGAGGTGTGGCATGCACTGGGACACTCTGATAGTGTCGTGGATGCCAAGTGGCCGGAGCTAAATGAGGACTTCCTCAAGGAGTCCACGATTACCTATCCGATATCCTTCAATGGTAAGGTGCGCTTCACTATGGATCTACCTGCTGAGATGAGTAAGGCAGAGATTGAGGAGGAGGTGCTTCGGTCTGAGGACACTCTGCGATACCTTGAGGGTAAAGAGCCTCAGAGGGTCATAGTGGTACCTCATAAGATTGTCAATATTGTCCTTGGAAAGTAAAAGGACGCTTTCACGAATAGTTTTATTTAACTTATAAATCATGGGCATAAGCAAATCAGCTAAGATCTGGCGCGAGGTAGAGGATTATATCCTGATCTTCCTTACTCTGCTCCTGTACACCTTCTTCTGGAGAGGGTTTATCTTTTCGCACGAGATCACCTCGGGTGGACTCTCCGGTATCGCTTCGGTCATCACTTGGGCCTGTGATAAGGCCGGTATGACCTTCGACGTAGGTTGGCCTTACAATATCATCAATGGTATCTTAGTGATCCTGTCGGTGATCATACTGGGATGGAAGTTCTCCATCCGCACTGTATTTAGCGTGATTGTCCTCGGTATTTCGATACCGGCATCGGGACAATTCTTTGATACCCCGATGCTGCCCGACGATCCGGCTATGGCTGTGATCATCGGATCTATTGGTATCGGATTCAGCCTTGCAATGATCTTCGCAAGGGGTGGCTCGACGGGTGGTACCGATATTATCGCGTCGATCATCAATAAGTATAAGCATATGGCCATTGGCCGTGCTCTCTTAGCGATCGATGTGATCACCGTGGGACTCTCATGGTTTATCTTTCAGGATCCGGATAAGCTGGTATACTCCTTTATCCAGATCATCACCTGCAATCTCTCGGTCGACTTCTTCCTCAATGGCTACCGTCAGTGCGTGCAGTTCTTCATCATCTCCTCTAAGTACGATGAAATCAGTCAGCTGATCATCAAGGAGGCAGGACGCGGTGTGACCCTGCTCAAGGGTGTAGGAGCTTTCTCCGGATCTGATATGAAGGTGATGATGGTCATCGCCCGACGCGCTCAGACAGCCACGATCATGAGGATTGTGAAGGACATTGACGAGCGAGCTTTCATCACCGAGGCACCTGTAAGGGGAGTCTATGGCGAGGGCTTTGACGTCAACTACGTCAAGCCTACGAAGAAACAGAAAGAGGGACTTGAAGAAGTGACTTCATCGACGAGTCATGGTGAGGACTCACCAGAGTAATATGAGTGAGAGGCATCGGCTGCTCCTAGCGACTCACAATGAGCACAAAACTCAGGAAATAAGAGATCTCATCCTCCTTGAGGGACTGCCTTATGACGTGGTGTCCCTCCATGAGATGGGCGATGATGAGGAGATAGAGGAGACGGGAACGACGATCCGCGAGAACTCTATGATCAAGGCTCAGACCTGTCATCAGCGTCACCATATGGACTGCTTCGCTGATGACACTGGTCTCGAGGTGTCGGCACTTGATGGTCGCCCAGGAGTCTATACAGCTCGCTATGCTGGCCCGGAGTGCCGTCCGGCCGACAACATTCGAAAGCTCCTCCACGAGCTGGATGGAGTAGCGGACCGGAGCGCAGTCTTCCGGACGGTCATCACTCTGATCTTGGATGATCGGGAGCACTGCTTCGAGGGTGAGGTCCGCGGAGTGATTACGAAATCGCCTCAGGGGGAGGGTGGATTTGGCTACGACCCGGTCTTCCGTCCCGAGGGCTTTGATCGTACCTTTGCGGAGATGAGTGAGGAGGAGAAGAATCGCATCAGCCACAGAGGGAGAGCCACAGAGGCACTGATCCGTTTCTTAAGGTCACTGTAGTCACTATCTGCCTATGAGCGTGGGAGCATCG
The DNA here is from genome assembly GCF_056590575.1 of Porphyromonas sp. C0041D3. Taxonomy (NCBI): domain Bacteria; kingdom Pseudomonadati; phylum Bacteroidota; class Bacteroidia; order Bacteroidales; family Porphyromonadaceae; genus Porphyromonas; species Porphyromonas sp. C0041D3. The sequence continues at coordinate 145,186 of NZ_JBWPWJ010000002.1, read as the reverse complement.
AGGATCAGTCTCTTTGAGGACGAAGAGGAGGTTAAGGCGTTTAAGCTGAGTGAGTTGCTCGGCAGCGTACGTCGTGCTCTCGATGCGAGCTTCAAGGGATACTATAGGATCGTGGCTGAGGTGGCGAGCATTAATTCTAATGCTTCCTCAGGACACTACTACCTAGAGCTGACTGAGTCGGATACGAGTGGGCGAAAAGTTGCTTCCTCACGAGCTACTATCTGGGCAGGGAATGCTACTCGGGTGATGCAGCGCTTCTGTGACGTGACTGGGGACTATCCGCGTGCTGGAATGGAGCTCTTGATGACTGTGAGTGTCTCCTTTCATGAGCTGTATGGTTTCTCCCTCAATATCCTGGATATTGATCCTAATCACACTCTGGGCAATCTGGAGCGCATCCGTCGTGAGACGATTGAGAGGCTAAGAAAGGATGGCATTATTGATCTCAATAAGGAGCAGTGTACTCTCCCGACACTCACACAGCGGATAGCCGTCATCTCCTCTGCGACCGCTGCAGGGTGGGGTGACTTCAGTGATCAGATGCGGAAGAGCAATCTTGCCGGACTCTTTCACTTTGATCTCTACGCAGCTACGATGCAAGGCGCTACCACCACTCAGACAGTGATACGTGCTTTGGATCGGATATATGATCATGCGGAGTCGTATGATGCTGTGGTGATCTTAAGAGGTGGGGGCAGTCCCATCGATCTGTCCGCATTTGATGACTATAGGCTCTGCGAGTATATAGCGAACTTCTGTCTGCCGGTCATTACCGCTATCGGGCATGAGCGTGACTTCTCTGTGGCTGACCATGTGGCCAATACCTCTGTCAAGACGCCCACGGCAGCTGCAGAGTTTCTGATCCATCGCTTGGAGGATCAGGTAAATAGGGTCGTCAATGCCGGTGATCATTTGAGTACTCTGCTTCTCGATCGCTATCATCGAATGCAACAGCTACAGGTCGATCACCCCTCTCGACTGGGGAAGGTGCTGTCCGCGCTCGAGCATCGAGAGAGCGATCGTATGCGCCGCTCAGAGAGGCTACTGACCAATGCTCTGCATAGTCACCAGGATGCTCTTCGTGATTGGGTTGAGACCCTCACAAAGCGCGCTACTGCGCTACTCTATGATCGTAGGTTGTACGTCGGCTCTCAGTCCGTCGGCCTTGAGAGCAGGCGCCAGCGTCTATCCACGATCCTGACGAGGATTGTCCCGCAGGAGCAGGAGCGACTGGACAACTATGCCAAGCTAGCAGAGCTCTATAATCCAGAGAAGATTATGAGGCGGGGGTTCCTGCCGGTGCTGCAGGGAGGACGTCAGCTCTCCTCGGTCGAAGAGGTGGATAGCGATACTGACATTCAGATCCTGATGATCGACGGCTCCATCGAGGGGCAAGTCTCCCGCATACTTAAGGACAAGACACAATAAGACCTATGACTAAAGAAGAGATCAAGGAAAAAGTAGACGCTCTGACCTACGATGAGGCTATTGCTGAGACGGAGCGTGTGCTCTCACATTTGGAGGAGGGTAACCTGCCGATCGATGAGGTACTTAGCCAAAGTCGCTATGCAGTGGCACTGATCACACATTGCCGGACAAAAATTGCCCAGGTAGGGAAAGAGGTCGATCGTATATTGGACGACTTGGATCCTACTCCCGATAAGGAGTAAGGTCTTAAGCACCCTTGTACAGGGCCATCATCGGTCACTGTGGAAATGACTGCATGACCACCGATTGCCATACTACCATTGTAGCAGAGGGCAAGTCGTGTCACGCTTTCTTACGATAGGGGGTGAACTTTGTTAGCGTCAGCGTTCTCTCTCCCCGTAGCACTTCCCAGCCGAGCTTGGTCATCGTGAGGCTACAGCCCTTACTGTAGTCGATGGCGATGAGACCATTCTGAGCCATTTGGTATACATACTCTCGCCATGCCAGCCAGGTCTCGTCCCTTCCGATCCCAAAGGTGGTCAGCCTGCTGAGACCTCTATCCCATAGCTCCCTCCGCTGCGATCCTATCAGGATATTTGCTACATCCTCTATGGTGACCGTCTCCTGTGCCCTAACGATAGTACTCATTACCTTCTGAGCATATATCGTACCATCAAAGGTTGCTTCCGGTGGTAAGAGACAGATGTCGCAATTGTTGCAGACCTCTGCTGTCTCCTGCCCGAAATATCCGAGCAAGATCTTACGTCGGCATACGGTAGCCTCACAGAAGCGCTTCATATACTCCATCTTGGCTCTATTGAGATCCTCGTTGGAGGAGTCTTTCATAAGCAGCTCGAGGATCTTAAGGTCACCATAGGAGTAGTACATCACTGCCTCTGCCGGCTGACCATCCCTTCCTACACGCCCGATCTCCTGATAGTACTGCTCTATATTCATGGGCATACTGTAGTGGATCACCCATCTGACATCGGGCTTATCGATCCCCATACCGAAGGCAACTGTAGCACAGACGACCTGCACCTGACCGGAGAGGAACGCTCGGTGTACGATGAGTCGAGACTCGGGAGACATCGATGCGTGGTAAGGGAGTGCATGGATATTCTGACCATTGAGGTAGTCGGACAGCATCTCGGTATCCTTCCGCTTGGTGCAGTAGATGATCCCACTGGAGAGTGAGCCATGCTCATCGATAAAGTCTGCTATCTCCCTCAGCTTTTCCCTCTTCCTTACCCCTCTTCGTACGGTTATGTGAATGTTGGGTCGATCAAAGTCCCCAACAATCTCGAGGGGATCAGCCAGCTGCAGCTTATTCACTATGTCCTTACGGGTTGCAGGATCCGCTGTCGCAGTGAGTGCGATGATAGGGTGATCGGGATATCTCTGCTTAAGAAAACCGAGCTGCGAGTACTCAGGCCTGAAGTCGTGTCCCCACTGACTGATGCAGTGTGCCTCGTCAATGGCAAAGAATGAGATCTTAGCACTCCGCAGGATGTACTCCCCGGTCTGGGACATCAAGGTCTCAGGGCTGATGTAGAGCAGCTTCAACTTTCCCTTGAGTAAAAGCAGAAGCACCTGACGCCGGGCAGCATCAGGCATAGAGCTATTGATGGTGGCAGAGGGGATGTGACGACGATTGAGTGCATCGATCTGATCTCTCATCAGGGCAATGAGCGGCGAGACCACAATGGCGCATCCATCACGCAGGAGGGCGGGAAGCTGGTAGCAGATGGACTTACCGCCTCCTGTGGGCAAAATGACCAACTGATCACGACCCAGGAGGAGGTTTCGGCAGGCTTCTTCCTGATTGGGTCTGAAGCCATCGTACCCAAACGCCCTCTTCAGCGCCTCCTGAAGCGTCATCCTTTCTGGATCTTGACGTACTTCTGTAATTCCTCGAGCAGTAGAGAGAGCGCTTGCTGGGCGATGTAAGCGCGGTTGGTATTACGTCCCTCATCCTCATGCTCGAGCCAGCGAGAGACCGTTCCCATAGGCGAGTGGACGGCAATCCAAGCGGCACATGCCTTGTACCCCTCACTCTCAGCCGGACCGGCGACACCTGTCGTGGATAGCGAAAATGCAGCTCCGGAGAGTTTTGCAACGTGCTCGCACATCGCCATTGCTGTCGCCTCCGAGACCAGCCCATCCCGAATCTCCCGATCCAAGAGTCCGAGTACCTGCTGCTTACTATGTCGTGTATAGGTCGTCACCCCGGTATCAAACCAGTCAGAGGCCCCGCTGATACTTGTAAGGGTGGCAGCGATCAGACCACCGGTACAGCTCTCAGCGACTGAGAGATGAGCCCCGATGGAGAGGAGAAGGTCGGAGACCTCCTCCGATAGGTGTCCTAAGTCTGACAGATACTTGTGTAATGATTTGTCGTACTCCATATGTCCAAGTATGATTAGATCGTTATCCTTGAGTAGGGGGCGTCACTCATCTCGCTACGATGACCGGCGGCATAGAGACATGCTCCAGCCATAGCAATCATAGCGGCATTATCTGTCGTGTAGCTGAAGGGGGGGATGAAGACAGCCTTCCCGCTCCGCTCACCATAGTCTACGAACGCTCGTCTTAAGCGACTATTGGCAGAGACACCGCCTGCCACGCCTACCTGATCGATATTGAGATCCTTGGCAGCCCGCTCCAGCTTCTCCATAAGGAGCTCGACCACGGTCTCCTGTAGCGAGGCACAGAGATCCTCCTTATTCTTATCAATAAAGTCCGGATCTCTCTCGAGATTGTCCCTCAGTGTATAGAGAAAAGAGGTCTTCAAGCCACTAAAGCTATAGTCGTAGCCACTGATCCTAGGCTTAGCGAAGTGGAAGGCATGTGGGTTCCCCTCCTTCGCTAGTCTGTCTACAATAGGTCCACCGGGATAGCCCAGCCCCATCACCTTGGCACACTTGTCAAAGGCCTCCCCAGCAGCATCATCTATTGTCTTGCCGATGATCTCCATCTCAAGCGGACTATGTACCAGGATGATCTGAGAGTTTCCTCCCGACACCAAGAGACAGAGAAAGGGGAAGTGCGGGACCGGTCGATCCTCCCCGGGTTGCTGTACAAAGTGCGCCATCACATGTCCCTGCAGGTGGTTGACATCGACCATCGGGATCCCCAGAGCCTGACTCATCCCCTTGGCGAAGTTGACCCCGACCAGGAGTGACCCAAGTAGTCCCGGACCTCTCGTATATGCAATCACATCCAAGTCATCCCGAGAGATCCCAGCCTGACGGATGGCTTCGCTTACGACGGGGACTACATTCTGCAGGTGAGCCCGACTCGCGAGCTCGGGGACGACACCACCATATTGCTCGTGCACTTTCTGGCTGGCAATAACGTTGGACAACAAGGTCTGTCCCCTCAGCACAGCTGCTGAGGTGTCATCACAGGAGGACTCGATGCCTATGATGACCTTATCGGGATCTATAGAAAACTGTGTCATACAATACTTGATTACTCACCTACAAAGATACTCAATTGTGTAGGACCTTAGCATCGCTGATAGTGATCTCACCTATGATCCTCTGTATCAGAAATAGCAAAGGACACCATAGATTGCTCTATGATGTCCTTCTCCGTACAAGTGGCTATCAGGAGACAAGAGTCGGCTCAGGGACTCTGATCCTCAGCTTCACATCCTTCCCTCTACCTGTCGTGTCGAGAAGGTAGTGCTCGCCGGGCCTGACCTCACCACTGATGATGGCATCGGTAATCATCTCCTCAATATACTGAGCAATAGCGCGCTTGAGGGGTCTAGCACCCAGCTTGGGATCAAAGCCCTTCTCAGCCACGAAGTCACGAGCCGCATCGGAGTACTCCACCAGGATATTGATATCCTGTAGTCGCTTGTCCAGCTTGCTCAGCTCGAGGTCGGTGATGCGGCGGATATCCTTCTTATTAAGCTGATTGAAGGTTACGATCTTGTCGATACGATTGAGGAATTCGGGTGCAAAGTGCTTATTAAGCGCCTTACGGATCACCTGATCCGCTGCCTCACTACTGTCGACAGATAAGTCCTTAAAGCCTATACCGGTCCCAAATTCGCTCAACTGTCTGGTACCGACATTCGAGGTCATGATGATGATGGTATTCTTGAAATTGACCTTATCCCCGGTACTATCTGTGAGTACACCATCGTCAAGGATCTGTAGCAAAAGGTTCTGCACATCGGGGTGAGCCTTCTCGATCTCGTCGAAGAGGATGACCGAGTATGGGCGACGCTTCACTTTCACCGTCAGTTCACCGCCCTGGTCGTAGCCGACGTATCCGGGTGGGGCACCGATCAGGCGTGATACGGAGTACTTCTCCATAAACTCGCTCATATCCACGCGGATCATAGCCTCCTCAGTGCCAAAGAGCTCTTTGGCGAGCATCTTAGAGAGGTAAGTCTTACCCACACCGGACGACCCAAGGAAAAGGAATGAGCCGATCGGCTTGCCAGGGTCCCGTAGCCCCACCTTATTACGCTGGATGGCCGTCGCGATGTCCCGGACGACGTGGTCTTGTCCGATCACCTTAGACTTAAGCTTACTCTCCAGCTTGCCCAGAGTACCGAGGTCATTGGCGGAGAAGGACTGCACCGGCACACCACTGCCGAGGGAGACCACATACTCCACCTCTTGAGTATCGACGAGGGTAGGGTCCCCAATGAGGTCTCCACGCTCTAAGCTTCGCTTAAGCGCCTTGAGATCCTCGTGGTACTGCTTCTCTTTATCTCGCGCTTGTGAGGCAAGGTCGTAGCGTCCCTGATTGACATACTGAAGCTTAAGCTTACGTATCTCATCGATCTTATCTTGATAGGGTGTCAGGTCTACCGGCTTCTGATTCTTGATGAAGGAGTAAGCCCCCGCCTCATCCATGGCATCGATTGCTTTGTCCGGGAACTGACGATCCGTCACGTAGCGCTCCGTCAGGTGAACTGCCGACTCAAGTGCCTTATCGGTATAAGTCACGTGGTGATGCTTCTCATAGATCGGCTGGAGCTTCTTAAGGATCAGTAGCGTCTCCTCCTCATCGGGAGCATTCACTATGACTTTCTGGAATCGCCGATCCATTGCCCCATCTTTCTCTATGCTCTTGCGGTACTCCTCGAGCGTTGTGGCACCGATGCAGCGGACCTCGCCACGAGCAAGCGCAGGCTTGAGCATACTGGCAGCGTCAATACCTCCCTGCGAGTTTCCACTACCCATGAGGGCATGTATTTCGTCTATGTAGAGGATGATGTCAGGATTGGCCTTAAGCTCGTGGATGATCTTCTTCATCCGCTCCTCAAATTGCCCCCGATACATCGATCCCGCAACCACGGAGGCCATATCTAATGATATGATCCGCTTATTGAGGAGGTAGGGCGGGACCTCACCCGCTACGATCCTCTGTGCTAGTGCCTCTACGATAGCTGTCTTGCCTACGCCTGGTTCACCGAGGAGTAGGGGGTTATTCTTCTTTTTTCTGGCGAGGATCTGGGTGATGCGCTGAAGCTCCTTCTCGCGCCCATAGACAGGATCCAGCTTTCCTTTCTTCACTTGGTCACTGAGCCAGGTACCGAAGGAATCTAGTGTCGGGGTCTCAGTCTTACCCTCCTTACCCTTATCTCCGTTCGACTCAGGCCCATCCGGGGAGTCGTCACCATCGTGAGAGGAGGGCTGGTCAAAGAGCGTGTCAAAGTCACTCTGATCAGCTATCAGAGTCTCAGCCAGCTCGCCATATATCTCCTTATGATCAATTATATGCTTATCTAACATCTATGCAACTTACTTAGTTATGGATTGGGACCCTCCTTTGCGTCCTCCATAGAAGTACCCTGGAGTGGGAACCCCTTGGAGCGAAGTACGTCCATCACTAAAGTAGTTGCATAATCTATGCCAAAGAAGGAGGGCTGGATGGCTAAGTCGTAGCTCTCACAGCGTCCCCAGCGCTTACCGGTGTAGTAATTGTAGTATTGCCGTCTATTCTTATCCAGCTTAAGGAGTCGGTCAATGGCCTCTTCCTCGCTTACTCCCTCATAATCCCGCTGGAGATTCTTGACCCGTATCTCCATCGGCTCAGATATGTAGATAGTCAAGAGGTTGGGGTGATTTCGTAGAGTAAAGTCGGCTGTGTGCCCTAGGAATATGGCAGAGCTCACTCTTGCCAGCCTGAGTATCGTCTCAGCCTGCATCGAGTGGATATTCTTATTGGATAGAAAGTTGTCAGAGTAGGTGATCATAGACCCCGATGAGGCGTACTCAGAACCATAGAATATTGGGACTGAGAAGTCTGTATTGTCCTCATTCTGCACAAAGAGATCCTTCCGTATATTGTGATCCTTAGCGGCTAAGTCAAATATATTGTCCTCGTAGACCGGCACACCAAGCTTTTCCCCCAGTCGATGAGCAAAGGTGACGCCACCACTGCACTGGGACCTCGAGATGCAGATAGCAAATTTATCGCGCGGTAGAGCAAGCTCCTCATCTTGGTGGATTTTGTCAGACTCCTTCATGGCATAATAGTTTCTATTAGTTATATACTCTTAGGACAAAGTTAAGCAAACCCCTTCATATCGCTATAACGACCCAGACCAACCATAGTTGTGGCATATTGGAGGTGAGGTATGCTCTTATGCCTTACGATGATTGTGAGTGCGTAGATACAGGGAGCAGACGTATTACGTAACTGAGTGTAATATCTTAAGACTGGTAGCTGGTGAGACTTCGGTGACTCGGTGAAGATAGGGTGGTATTATTGATTATTTTTACTCAGCATATATACCCTTCCAACCGCCTACTTAACATAATCGCTATTATGGCTAAAAATAGGTTTGAACAAAATCTGTACAGCACCTTTGCTGCAAATAATGCTGAGCAGGTGCTGTAGAGTCACCGCAGTCGTGACCTATCAAGAGGTGGCGTGAAAACAGAGCAAAACTCCCCGCAAACCATAGTCATTTCTTTTATCGGTATTAGTCGCGACTAATACCGATATTAGACAAGGCTAATATCGGTAAAAGAATTCACTAATACCGATATTAGCACACCGTCAGATCGAGTAAGCTTTTGACTGGTCCGCAAAGTCCCTGAGCTCAATTGCTCAAGATGTGAGGCTATGTTGATAATTGATTACATTTGTGACCACTTCTGTCAGCTACGGAAGTTTACACCGAGCAAATCACATATATATAGTTGCAATGAAAATAACTCTGATAGGATATGGACGTATGGGTCATGCCATTGAGCAGGTGGCCCATAGCCGGGGGCACGAGATCGTTGGACGCATTGACAAGGACGATCAAGCATCTATCCCCTCCGAGACTGATGTCGTCATCGACTTCTCCACTCCTGACAGCGCTTATAGTAATATTCGTAGAGCGATCGCGAGTGGCTTTCCCGTAGTCAGTGGTACTACCGGGTGGACCGATCGTATGGAGGAGATCCGGGCGCAGGTCAGAGAGCGTGATGGGGCTTTCTTTTACTCGTCCAACTTCAGCATCGGGGTCTTCCTCTTCCGTCACTTAGTGAGAGAGGCTGCTAAGCTGATAAATAATCTCTCCCAGTACTCAGAGGTTCAGATGGAGGAGGTACACCACATCCATAAGCTCGACTACCCCAGTGGCACTGCCCTGACTGTTGCCGGTGACATTATCTCGGAGATGGATCGATACAGAGACGCAAAGGCCTATCTCGGCAATGCAGAGAAGCCTACCATAGCTGAGGACCAGATACTTATACACTCTCTTCGTGAGGGAGAGGTGCCCGGCATCCACCGAGTAGCCTTTGGCAGTCCTCAGGATGTGATCAGGCTGGAGCATGAAGCCTTTGGGAGAGAGGGCTTTGCAATGGGGGCCGTGATGGCTGCAGAGTTTTTGCAAGGTAAGAAGGGATGGTACGGCATGGAGGATATGCTGCACTTCGATAAGTGATATGAAAAAGATAGACTTCAAGGCTGTCCCCAAGCGGGATTGGATCAAGTTTGGCGCTTGGGCGATCGCCCTACTCTTATTTGCCATTTGGGTGGGCAGTGTGTGGCTCTTTGTGGTCCCTACCCTGCTGATTTTTGACAATTATATCACCCACATTATCCCCTGGCGGTGGTGGCAGAGCTCCTCGAGTAAGACTCTGCGCAGCACGATGCGACTCGTAGAGGACATCGTTGTCGTCCTGATCGCGGTACAGGTACTCAATATCTTTTTCTTCCAAAACTTCAAGATCCCCTCTTCCTCACTTGAGAAGACCTCCCTTGTGGGCGATCACCTCTTTGTCTCTAAGCTGAGTTTTGGACCGAGATTACCGATGACCCCGCTCGCTTTTCCTTTGGTGCACAACCAATTCCCCTGGAATGGGAAGAAAGCCTACATCGATAAGCCTCAGCTCCCCTATAAGCGCATCAGCGGTCTTGGTCGTCTTAAGCGAAATGAGCTGGTAGTCTTCAATTTCCCCGCCGGAGACACTGTCCCACTTAAGGTGACCAATCCTGACTACTACACCCTCTGTCACCTCTATGGGAGGGATCGGATCTGGAGTGATCCGCGCACGTTTGGCAAGGTGGTCGCACGTCCCGTGGACATGAGAGATCACTATGTCAAGCGCTGCGTGGGGCTTCCGGGAGATGATCTTGAGGTGCGACACAACGCCCTTTATATCAATGCGAAGGAGGTTGATACACCGCCTCACGCTCAGCTCAATTACTTCGTACAGACCGATGGCACGATGCTGTCGGAGGATGAGCTGTATGAGCTGGGGGTGGCTCGAGACGATATCGCCCTACTGGATGGGCTAGACCAGTCTTACTATCCTCTCTATGAGCAGCTCGGCTTTACCGGAGATATGACTAAGGGCTTCGGGCTGATCTACCATCTGCCCCTCACCAAGTCTATGCGGGAGATGCTGCAGAAACACAGCGGGGTCCTCCATATCGAGGTGGAGCCTGATCCCGGACAGTCAGTCTTCACGACATACCCTCTCAGTGACTTATTTGACTGGACGAGGGATAACTATGGCCCGATCCACATCCCGGCTAAGGGCGAGACAATCCACCTAACAGCGGAAAATCTGGCTCTCTACGAGCGGTGCATCCGGAACTTTGAGCATCACACGATAGAGAAGACCACATCGGGTGTACTGATAGACGGTAAGCCGGTCTCGTCCTACACCTTTGAGATGGACTACTACTTCATGATGGGTGATAATAGGCACAACTCTGCCGACTCCCGAGCTTGGGGCTTCGTCCCTGAGGATCACATCGTTGGTAAGCCACTCTTCGTCTGGCTATCGCTGGATAAGGACAGGGATCTCCTCCACGGTAAGATCCGGTGGCGGAGATTTGGAACTGTGCTGAAGTAAGAAAAAGTGGTATGCTCTCTCTGCCCACCCTCTTTGCTCCTGCAATCCTGCAGGTCAAACTGATGATGGATCATCCTAATGCGGTGATCAATGTGAGTGAGCAGTATCAGAAGCAGACGCTCCGCAATCGGACCTATTTCCTTACCCCACAGGGTGCTACACCTTTTACGATACCGGTGGAGCACTTTGCCTATCCCTCTCCGCCCACGTCAGAGATCTATCTTGCCGAGCACGATCACTGGAGACATCGGCTGGAGGAGGCACTGCGCTCCTCGTACTGCTCCACGCCCTACTGGCAGTTTTATGAGGATCAAGTGATCTCTCTCTGTCATTGTGAGGTGGGAGGTAGGCTCATTGACTTCAATCAGCATTGGCTCACCTTTATCCTCGGAGAGTGGTGTATCCCTACACCCCCGATAGTATCTGAGGAGGTGAGAGATGGAGAGCACAGGTCTGACATCGCCCTACCCTCTCAGCTGCGTGAAGGTAGGGCGGTCCTACCGAGGTACTGGCAGGTCTTTGAGGATCAAAGTGGATTTGTACCCAACCTGTCAGCACTCGACCTACTCTTTCACTTAGGTCTGGAGGGCCGACTTTATCTCAATAGATTATGAATACGATCTCTCGAGCGGCTTTGCTGCTGACTGTACTCCTTCTCCTGCCCTGTCGCCTTATCGCCCAGGACTTTGGAGACTACTTTATTGACCAGACCCTTCGCCTGGACTATATCTTCTCCGGAAATGCCAGTACTCAAGACATCTCCCTGCTGGCTTACTACAAGATTCCAGGCTGGTATGGCAAGAGGCATCGCTTAGCCGAGACGCCGATGAAGGGGAATGGCACGATCACAGTCAGAGACCTTGCCACCGGGAGGGTGATCTACAAGCATCCTTTCTCGTCGCTCTTTCAGGAGTGGCTGAGTTACCCACAAGCACAGGAGAGTGGCAGGAGAGCCTTTGAGAATGTCTCTCTGATCCCTATGCCGAAGCAACCGGTGGAGGTTAGTCTCGAGCTCCGAAATAGCCGTCACGCTGTCATTGCCTCTATGACACAGCGCATAGACCCGCACGATATTCTGATGACCCCACTCGGCAACCAGGGTATCCTGCCCTACACCACTCTTCAAGCCCCCAAGGACAGCTCCCGAGCGATCCATATAGCATTTGTAGCTGAGGGCTATACGGAGGATGAAATGGAGGATTACTTGGCGGACGCCCGTAAGGCTGTAGCGTCAATCTTTGGGCACGAGCCCTTCAAGTCTTTGCGTGATCGCTTCTCCATCATAGCGGTTCGCTCTCCCTCAGCGGAGAGCGGTGCTTCCATTCCCTCCAAGGGGATCTGGCGGGACACTGCGCTCGGCTCGCATTTTGACACCTTCTATAGTGAGCGCTACCTCACGACACTGCACCTCCGCAAGCTGCACGACCTCCTCGCCGGTACGCCCTACGAGCATATCATCGTACTGGTCAATACGCCCCACTATGGCGGAGGTGGGATACTCAACTCGTACAACCTCTCGATGACCAAGCATCCGGCATTTGTCCCAGTGGTGACGCATGAGTTTGGACACAGCTTTGCCGGACTGGCGGACGAGTATGCTTACGAGGCAGAGCAGATACCGATGTATCCGACCGATGTGGAGCCGTGGGAGCAGAATATCACTACGCTGAAGGAATTTAGTGCCAAGTGGGTCGACCTGCTACCCGCAGAGGTGTCCGCCATACCGACTCCAGAGGAGTGCAACTATCCCGTGGGGGTGTACGAAGGAGCCGGCTATAGCCTTAAGGGTGTCTACAGACCCTCTAAGGACTGTCGTATGAGGACCAATACCAATCCTGAGTTTTGCCCGGTTTGCCAAAGGGCAATCCGCGAAGTGATTGACTTCTACACAGACTAACAAGCACCGATCAGTACCGCCTGACCAAGGGCTGAGTAGTGCACCGGAGCAAGCCTCCCAGCTTGCTCACCTCCCTGTATGGAGTCGTCAGCACTTCCAGTCCTCGAGCTTCAAGCCAATCTTTCAGTCTTGCGAAGGAGCTGTCTATGATCACCTTTCGCGGGGAGAGACTGAAGATATTTGTATTCATCTCGAAGAACTCCTCACGTGTAATGGAGAAGACATTCTCCGGACCGAAGAGTGATACAAGGAACTCATAGTCAGAGTAGTGGCGGAATGCACCCGGGAAGATGATTGCCAAGTCCTCCCCTACCGGCTGGAAGGCACAGTCAAGGTGCAAGACGCCCCGATAGGGGTCGTGGTCATCCTTGATCAACTGCAGTGGGATGATCTCTCGTCCAGGGAAAAGACCCTTGAGGAAGCCTATGGCATACTTGTTGGTTCGTGCGGTGCTGTAGCGGTCGAAGTCGGTTGTCAGGTGGCATCCCAAGAGTATCCGTCCATCTCTAAGTAGCGTCACATCGCCACCCTCCACTGAGACGTAATCGGGTGCCGTCACTATCTTATGCGGCTCGATCTGAGACCAGATCGCATCGTACGCCTTCATCTCCTGCTCTCTATCAGCAATGATATTGGCACGGACAAACGTATCTCCGATGACAAACCCCACATCCCGAGCAAAGATCTGTTGCATACCCCTATGTCGACCGGGGCGCAAGACAGTCACGCCCTCCCTCTCCATCAGTGAGACAAATGCCTCCACTTCGCGATTGAGATCCTCATCCAGAGGATATTGGTCGTGAAGGATGGTGTGGTACGTCTTGGCGTCGTAAGCTTCCTCCAGTGCCGGAGGCTCACCATTATGGAAGGCGACACCGGCCACGACCGTATCCAGCTCTCCTACTTCGTCTAATATCTTTAAGTCAATCATAGTAAGGCAAATATAGGATTAATTCTCCTTCTCCTCCAAGTTTAGCAGCCTGATGCCCGGTATTTTTTCAAAGAATGTGATCTGCTTCCTAGCGTACACTCGGCTATTTTTCTTCACCCTATGGATCGCTTCGTCTAGCGAGCATTGGCCATCTAGATATTGGATCACCTCCTTGTACCCGATGGTATTAAGCGCATTGCAGTCCCGATGTGGGAGTAGACTACGAACCTCCTCGACAAGCCCGCTCTGAAACATCCGGTCCACCCGCCGATTGATCCTCTCATAGAGGATAGGACGGGGACGAAATAGACCCCATACCTCATGCTCGTATGGAAAGATGCGTGGAGTATGGGTGTGCCAAGAGGAAAAGGGACGGTGGGTGGTAAGCCAGACCTCAAGCGCACGGATCATCCGCTTGTGGTTATTGCCATCCACGGAGGCGAGGTACTGAGGGTCCACCTCCGCCAGTCGGGACTTGATGGGACCGATCCCATGAGCCTCAAAGCACTCCCACAGTTGTCGCCTTACCTCAGGATCCGGCTCAGGGATAGGATCCATCCGGTAGAGGAGCGCCTGAATGTACATCATCGATCCGCCAACGACAAGAGCGGTATCATGAGTCGTGAGTACCTCATCAACGACTGCGAGGGCATCTGCTGCGTAGTCGTATGCATTGTAGGGCTCGGTGACCTCACGCGTAGTCACGAAGTAGTGACGGATCTCACTCATAGCCTCAGGAGAGGGGGCATCGGTCCCGATGCTCATCCCTCTGTAGAGCTGCCTGGAGTCAGCCGATATGATAGGTATGGAGAGCGAACGAGCCAGCTCTACGGCATAAGCGGACTTACCCACTCCGGTAGGTCCGGTCAGGATGATCAGCCGCTTATCTTTCGTCAAAGGGGAAAGTCCTCAGTGGGGACCTCGTTGTCAAATTCCCCCGACTCATCTGAGGTGCCAAAGCCCTCAGGATCGATCTCTGTGCTGTCGAAGGCATCGCTCCCATACTCATCGGGAGTAGACTCCTCATTCAGCTTCTTCTTTCCTGTCTCGACAACCTCAGCGTCGACGGACTTGACCTTCGGCTCCTCCTTTTTCTTGACCTCCTCCGGCAATCTCTGGAGTGGCGGCTCTCCCTCTGATCGAGAAAGGACATAGGAAGAAGGGAGACTACCGGAGCTGATCTCGCGTAGCTCTATGTAAAATGCCCTCGACCGATCAGGGTCATAGAATAGCATTAGTCGCTGTCGCTCAGTGTCAAGGAGCTCAGAGAGACGCGTGCGCTCCATAAGGAACACATCCTCATCAGAGCGGCTGTGGGGTGGCTCCACCTCATAGATCGTCACCTTTTGACTCCAAGTATGGTCAGTAATATGGATCAGACTTGGCTCCACAGGAGAGTAGCCGATCTCATCGTAGAGTGCGTTGCGCAGATCGCCAAAGGTGGCCTCACTGCCGATCCTGAGGTCTCGACGGAAGGATCGAGCTTCCGGAGAAACGATGACAAAACGATAGATCATACTCAGAGCCTCAGCCCTTCACTATTCCGCGCTTGGAGTTACGAATAAAGTCCAGTATTCTGCGTCGCTCAGGGGTGTCATCCAGAGACGACTTAATCTCCTCTAAGGCATCGCTCACATTAAGTCCCTGAGCATAGAGGATGCGGTAGGCATCGCCGATGAGGCTGATCTCGCCCTCAGTAAAATCCCTCCGACGGAGACCGACCAGATTGATCCCACAGAAGGCAATCGGCTCACGTGCTACTACAGCATAGGGAGGTATATCCTTAGTCACCTTACTGCCTCCCTGCGTCATACTATGACGTCCGATGCGGGTAAACTGATGTACTAAGACCGAACCGCTTAGGATTGCCCAGTCGTCTATCTCCACTTCACCGGCGATCTGCGATGCGTTACCGATAATCACGTGATCTCCAAGTACGCAGTCGTGTGCCACATGTGCATAGGCCATAATGAGGCAGTCGCTACCGATGACGGTCTTGTCACGTGAGGCGGTACCACGACTCACGGTGACATACTCACGAATCACCGTCCTATCACCTATGTAAGCGGTCGTTTCCTCGCCCCTAAACTTCAGGTCCTGAGGCACCCCGGCGATCACTGCGTAGGGATGGATCTCACAGTGGCAGCCGATCCTGGCACCAGACCTGACTATGGCCCCGGCATGGATATGCGTCCCGGCACCTATCTCCACATTGTCCTCGACAATTGCAAAAGCATCGATCCGGACACCCTCTCCCAGTACCGCTCCGGCATTGACAAGTGCCAGCTGGCTGATAGATGTATTCTTCTCTTCTGTCATTTTCCTATCATTCACCCTCGTTATTAGCCACCACCTTGGCCACCACCTCTGCCTCGCAGACGATATTGTCCCCTACGTAGCCCACACCACGTACTCGAGCAAATCCATGACGTACGGGTGCCAGAGGCTTGACACGATATATCACCGTATCCCCAGGCATTACTTTTTGTCTGAATCGGGCATTCTCAATGCGTGCCAAGTAGGTCGAGTGTGGCCCTGGCTCATCCATTATGTAGAGTACGAGGAGCCCAGCAATCTGAGCAATCGACTCCACGAGTAGCACTCCGGGGACAATGGGTTCACTGGGGAAGTGTCCCGCGAAGAAAGGATCTCCTGCAGAGTAATTCTTTAGTCCTATAGCCTGATCGACAGTGAGATCTAACATCCTATCCACCATGAGCATCGGGTAGCGGTGAGGCAGTATCCGCATAATCTCACGGGTGTCGAGTCGTGGCTTTGCACTTAGGTCGACAGCGGGGGGGAGGGACTCCTCCCCCTCAATCTCCTCAAAGAGCTTCATACAGAGCCTGCCATTGATGGTGTGACCCGGCTTTGTGGCAATCACACGTCCCATGATCCGACAGCCCGCAAGTGCCAGATCTCCCAGCACGTCAAGGAGCTTGTGTCGCGCAGGTTCATTTGGGTACGCGAGTGGTCTGTGGCTGATGTAACCAAGCGTAGTGGCGTCACTATGATCCACCCCAAGCTCATCTGAGAGCTTGTCGAGATCGGCCTGAGCGAGCTGACGGTCGTAGATCACCAGAGCATTGTCCAGATCCCCACCTTTGATCAGATTGTTAGCAACCAGAGCCTGCACCTCTCTCACAAAGACAAAAGTCCTAGCCGGGGCTATCTCACCAACAAAGTCATCCCCTAACTCATAGGACGCGTACTGATGAGTCAGGATGGGAGAGTCGTAAGAGATCAGCGCATCAACAGCGAAAGTATCATCCGGAAGGAGTGTCAGCCTTGCACCCGATGTCTCATCAGAGACCTCGATCTTACGCTGCACTTTGTAGACTCTTGCTTTAGCGCTCTGCTCCGCGAGACCTACTTCGCTGATCTTATCAACGTAAGGCTTAGCGCTTCCGTCCAAGATCGGTGCCTCAGGTCCGTCAAGCTCTATGAGGCAATTGTCCACCCCCATAGCCGACAGCGCTGCCATCATATGCTCGATGGTACAGACAGAGAAGTCCCCATCTCTCAGCGTTGTGCAGCGATCGGACTGAGTGGCATACCGGACGAGGGCGGGCAAGATAGGCTTACCCGGCAGGTCGGTCCTACAGATACGGATGCCGTGATTCTCCTCCGCTGGCAAGGCTCTGAGGTGGATATACCGCCCGGTGTGTAGGCCCTTACCCTCCAGCTCAAACGATCCTCCCAGGGTGTGTTGGTACGCCATTTCGATCACTCTCCGTCTTTTGTCTTACTAATCTCTCTTAGCTTATCCAGCTCTTCTCTCAGGCGCTTCACCTCCCTGGAGAGGTCGTAGATCTGCTTATCTAACTGAGGAAGACGATCGACCACAGCAGCGCTTCGCATCGCCTTGACGTAAGGTCTCCCGGGGTAGCCAAACCAGCTGCTACACTCCTCCTCAATGCTCGCCATAATGCCTGTCTTAGCCCCAAAGGTCACACGATCGGCAGTCTTAAGATGACCGGCTATACCCACCTGTCCCCCCAGTCGATTCCACTGGCCGATGGTTGTCGAGCCGGCAACGCCGGACTGAGCAGCAATAGCAGTATGCTCCTTCACCTCGCAATTATGGGCGATCTGGACGAGGTTGTCGATCTTTACCCCACGCCGTATGATCGTTGCGTCAAGGACCGCACGATCAATGCAGGCATTAGCCCCTATCTCCACATCATCCTCAAGGATTACCTTACCGGTCTGGGGGATCTTGTCCCATCCCTCAGCAGTGGGGGCAAATCCAAATCCATCTGCCCCTAAGACCGCTCCCGAGTGAAGGATGCATCGGTCTCCGACGATCGTTCGGTTGCTGATCGTCACCTGCTGATAGATCTTACAGTCCGCCCCCACGAGGCAGTCCTCACCTATGTATACCTGAGCACGGACGATCGTACGGGGACCCACCTTACTGTTCCTACCTATATAGACAAAAGGTCCCACAGAAGCTGTCGGATCCACATCAGCAGACGGATCCACAATGGCAAATTGCGAGATCCCCGCCTCCGGCTCGGACCCATCGCGGATCACGCTCAACAACTTTGCCAAGCTGTCATAAGGGTCTGCTACACGGATCAGGGTCGCCTTCACTTCAGAGGTCGGCTGATAGTCAGCCTGCACCAGCACCGCACTACACTTAGTCGTATAGAGGTAATGCTCATAGGCAGGATTAGCGAGGAAAGTCAGTGTCCCTGCCTTCCCATTCTCTATCCCGCCAAAGTCATGAAGCTCCACATTAGGGTCTCCATCGACCACCCCATGAAGGAAGTCGGCCACCTCCTGAGCTGTATATCTCATAAGCTTGTCTTCTCAAATAACGTGATGCCTCCTAAGCTCGCACTCCATCTCCGCCTGCAGGGCAAGACTCTTTGCTCGCGCCGCCTCAGCAAAGTCCTCCCCTTTGGAGGCAAAGATAATACCGCGGGATGAGTTTACTATAAGACCACACTCACTAGTCATGCCATAGCTGCACACCTCCTCGAGTGATCCGCCCTGCTTACCCACACCGGGTACGAGGAGGAAATACTCAGGAGCGATCTCGCGGATCTGACCGAAGAGCGTCGCCTGTGTTGCCCCGGCGACAAACATCAGCTGCTCATCACTGGCCCACGAGGTCGCGGTCTCTAGGACAGCCTGATAGAGCAGCCGTCCACCCTCCAATCTCAAGTGCTGGAAGTCTGCCGAGCCGGCATTGGATGTAAGGGCAAGGAGCACCGTCCAGCGGTCCTTATACTCTAGGAAAGGAGAGATGCTGTCTCGACCCATATAGGGAGCAGTGGTGACGGCATCCGCTCCCAGCTCCTCGAAGGCAGCTCGCGCATACTGGGCCGAGGTATTACCGATATCCCCTCGCTTGGCATCGAGGATCACCAAAATCTCAGGATACTTATTATGAATATACTCAATAGTCTTCCCGAGTACCTCCAAGCCCTCAGCGCCTAATGGCTCATAGAATGCCTCATTGGGCTTATATGCCACGACAATGTCTGCCGTAGCATCGATGATCGCTTTATTGAAAGTCAAGACTCCCTCAGCAATCTGAGGGAGATGAGGAGGAAGTAGAGTGGAGTCACTATCCAGACCGACACAGAGGAAGGACTTCTTACGTCTGATCTGGTCAATAAGTTGCTGCTTATTCATTTCTCAGTATCCGTATTGCATTCGGGCAAAGGTAATGATTTTTGCCCAAATCTGCTGCGCAGCTTTCGTCCCCTAGTACCACCGATTGGGCTAAATCTGCAGTAACTGGATGTAAAGTAGTACGGACCACATAGAGGGGCTATTCAGAGACACAGAAAAGAGCTATGAAGCGAATGCAAAGCGAGATGCACTACGATAAGGTCAAGACAATTCCGTACAGAGTTAAAGACGGGCCATTGAAATAATCTTGGTGATGGATTTCACTCTGCCCCGGGCTGCAGATCGACCTCAGTCAGCCAGCCGTGACGGTCGGGAAGTCTGCCGGATTGTATGCCGGTGAGGTGGTCGTAGAGCTCACGGCAGACGGGGCCCGGCTCATCGCCATAGTCGTATATCCTACCTGTATCGAGGTCGACTATCTTGCTGATGGGACAGATCACAGCGGCAGTGCCACAGGCGGCAGCTTCATCAAGGGTGCTAAGCTCCTCCACAGGGATGGGACGCCGCTCCACCGACAAGCCTAGATCGCTGGCGATAGTCATTAGACTATCGTTGGTCACAGAGGCCAGGATCGACTCGGACCGAGGGGTAATATACGTTCCCCCCCTTATTCCAAAGAAATTGGCCGATCCGCACTCATCGATGAACTTCTTCTCTTGAGGATCTAAGAAAAGGCATCCCCCTCTATAGCCATCCTCATACGCATCATGCATCGCACGGAAAGAGGCAGCGTAGTTGCCGCCCACCTTAAACCTCCCGGTGCCTCGCGGAGCCGCCCGGTCATACGATCGCTGGATCACTACCGGGACAGAGGTGACACCACGCTTGAAATATGGCCCCACCGGGCAAGCATAGATCGAGAAGAGGTACTCGATGCTCTCGCTCACACCGACATGAGGTCCCATACCTATCACGAGAGGTCTTAAGTAGAGGGCAGCACTTGAGCCGTACGGAGGCACGAAGCGGCAATTATGCTTGACAACCAATTGGCATGCCTCTAAGAAAAGATCCTCCGGTACCTCTGGCATCATAATACCGGCACAAGAGCTCTGTAGGCGTCGAGCATTCTCCTCTGGTCTGAATAAGCAAACCCGACCATCCTGACAGCGAAAGGCCTTGAGTCCCTCAAAGGCCTGCTGGCCATAATTAAGCCCCGTGGCTGCGAGATGAACCGCCACCGTTGGGTCGGCACACAGCTCAGGCCTGCTCCACACCCCCCTAGAGTAATAGCTCCGAACGTTATAGTCCGTAGGATAGTAACCGAAAGTCAGTGACTCCCAGTCGGTCTCTTCTTGTGGCATTGCTTAGCTCTCTTGCTCTTACTTTGCTTTTTTGGTGGTACCGGTACGCTTGACTGGCTTTCCCGCTCTCAGCTTATGGAGCTCCTCCTGTAGTGCTGTGATCTCCTCGCCCTGGTTCTCGATCGTCTTGAGGAGTGCATTGAGCTCTTCATTCTCGATCGAGCTGGGGTACTCCTCCTCTACCCGGAGATGGAAGTCGCTCAGCACATTCATATAGTTATTAAAGGCGTCGTAGGGACTGCCGTATGGACTATAGAGACCTGTGTCCTTATTCTCCATAGCTGTGGACATGTAGAGGAAGTGGTCGCTGCTCTGGAGGTAGGCCCAGTCTTGCTTGATTCGCCTATTGCCACTCATACGGGTCCGCTCCGTCCACTCCACCAGTTTGCCGAAGGCCTCCTGCTGGAGGATGTTGCCGAGCCAGGACTTTGTTGTCTTCTCCTCCTCGGACCAAGAGATGGTGTCCAGGACGCTGATCTCATCCTCCGGCTGGAGCTGAGCAAAGACCTCGGATGGTGTCGCCATCTCCAGCCCGGCTCGCTCGATGTACTCCGGTAGTGCTCGGAAGAAGTCGAAGATCCCCGATGAGGCAGGACATAGATTACCAAGCACATCGTAGCTCATATCGAGGTAGGTCACCTGTTCCCCCTTGCCCCGATCAGCGAGCCAAGAGGCGTACTTGTCGGCTGTCAGCGGATACTCGTCCCAGCTCTGATCGCAGAAGCGTCGAGAGAGGTCCTCCGACAGAGCGGCATGCCTCATCAGGAGATGAAGCTCAGGCACTACTGCACTTTGGTAGACGAAGTCGGGACTCTTCCATCCCAGCACATGCTTAGCACCCTCGGTAAGCATTCCGTGGAATCCCATCTCCGAGACTGCAAGAGCAATGTCGTCATCATAGAGGAGCTCGGTGTTGCGTAGCACCTTTGGCTCGTAATTGAATATCGCCTTGAGAGCCGTGACATGCATCCCCACCTGACCCTTAAACTCCGCCTTGGACGGTGCAAGAGAGGATAGACTATGGGCGTAAGGCTCTGCCAGTAGCTCCACGCATCCGGTCTCAGTGAGCTTACGGAAGCTGTCGATTAGCTCCGGCGTGTACATCTCTATCTGATCCAAAGCAGTTCCGGAGATAGCGAAAGCGACCTTCACCCTACCCTTTGACTCCTGGATCAGGTCGTAGATCATCTTATTAGCCGGCAAATAGGATCGCTCGGCAGCAGACCTCATATACTGCTCGTTGAGAAAGTCATCGAAGTAGTAGTGGTCATTACCTATGTCGAAAAATCGGTAGCGCTTCAGGCGGAAAGGCTGATGCAGCTGAAAGACGAGGCAGAGTTTTTTCTTATCCATAGTGAGAGTTTATCTATCTGGCAGGTTATTCAAAAAAGGTATCAGGGGGTACATCACCGTCCAAGGACCTGATCGTAGAGACCACGTATCTTGAGCGCCACTTTATCCCAAGTGATCCCGGCTACCTCATCCAGACCCCTCTGAGAGAGGAGATCGTGAAGAGCAGGATAGGTGACGAGAGCGTACATCGCGTCCGCCATAGCATCTACATCCCAGTAGTCGAGCTTGATCGCGTAGGTGAGTATCTCGGAGCATCCTGACTGCTTAGAGATGATACAGGGGACACCGCACTGCATCGCCTCGAGAGGGGTAATCCCAAAGGGCTCCGATACAGAGGGCATCACGTAGACATCGCTGGCATGGTACACCTCATACACCTGACGACCCTTCATAAAGCCTGTGAAGTGGAAGCGGTCCGAGATGCGCTTCTCCGCTACCAGGCGGATCATCTCATCCATCTTATCACCGCTCCCGGCCATCACGAAACGCACATCTCTCTTCTTGGCAAGCACACGTGCTGCCGCCTCCACGAAGTACTCAGGTCCCTTCTGCATTGTCAGTCGACCGAGGAAGGTTATCACTTTATCCTTAACACCTCGCTTATCCGGGATATTGAGGATTGACTCCTCGAGAGGGATCACGGCGTTGTGCACGGCGGTCACCTTGGCGGGATCCTGATGATACTTCTCGATCACTGTCCGACGGGTCAGCTCGCTCACACACATGATATGATCGGCATGGTCCATACCATCCTTCTCGATGGCATAGACAGTAGGATTGACATTGCCACGACTTCGATCAAAGTCTGTGGCGTGTACATGGATTACGAGTGGTACTCCGAGGATCTGCTTAGCGTGAATCCCGGCAGGATAGGTCACCCAGTCGTGAGCGTGTACAAGGTCATAGTGATCGGCACGGGCAACGACACCTGCTACGATAGAGTAGTTATTGATCTCATCAATAAGGTTGTCCCCATACTTTCCGGAGAATTGGATGCACCCTATATCGTCCGTCAGCATGTACCTAAAGTCTGCGTAGATGTGATCCCTCAAGTGATAGTACATCTCCGGGCTCATAACGCGACCGATCCGCTCCTCGAGGTACTCTCTTGAGGGATCCTGATAGACGATCGGCACCTCGCTGGCTCCGATGATACTCATATACGAGCTGTCCTCATCTCCGGATGGTGCAGGCAGCATGAGTGTAATGTCCATATCCTCCTGCGAGGAAAGTCCCTTGGTGATGCCATAGGTAGCAGTCCCGAGACCTCCGGAGATGTGAGGGGGAAACTCCCAGCCAAGCATAAGTGCTTTCATACGATTACTCCTGTCTTGCTAATGGTGCTTATTCCTTACGCTCTGTGTCGAGAGCCTTATCTCCCCGCTCAGACTCCTCCGTCACTGCTGCCTCCTCATCAGCGCCTCCACGACCTTGGTCAGGTGAGGAGGAGTGGTGAGAGGTCATACTGAGGAAGGAGTCATAGAGGTCTCCCTCCTCATCCCAGATACTCTTGTACTCCACCATACGATTAACGATGCGGAGTATGGCCGAGACGCTCATCATGAAGGAGAGGTCACTCCGCCCTCTGTAGGGCGGAGTCCCGTCATAGATCTCCGAGATGGTGCCGATGCCATTGAGGCTAAGCTCTTCCTCAAAGGGGATAAGCATTCGGTCTACGAAGAAGAGGCCGGTCCGCTTGAAGAGCTTCAGATACGCACTGAGGTAATAGTAAAGGGTCCAGGGCCACGCACCACCCTGTACATATGCGTAGTAGCGCTCTCTCTGATTTCCCCCCGCGTAGCCTTTGTAGAGTGGACTGACCGGTGAGAGCGAGCGCAGCCCCTTAGGGGTCAGTAGCTCCTTGGTCACATAGTCGAGGACCGATCGCTGCAGCTTGCGAGACATAGGTGAGTACGTTAGTCCCACAGCGATGATCTGACTCGGACGGACGCTCCAGTCGAGCGGACGACCATCAGCCACGTAGTCGAGCAGGTAGCCATGCTCATTGACAAAGGTCCGGATGAAGCTCTCGCGTACTTGATCGATCAGCTCCGTCACCTCCTCGTCCTCTTGCAGGTCATATAGGAAGCGATAGAAGCAGAGGGCATTATACCACAGAGCATTATACTCCACGATATAGCCACGCCGATCCACAACTGCTGCCCCGTCGATGATCGTTCCCATCCAGGTGATCGGCCGCCGATCCTCTCCCGGATCGGCGTATAGCAGGCCATTTCGCCGTATCTCCAGCAAGGGGACACGACCCTCCCTGATGTAGCGGATCGCTCGTCTGAGTGTCGCACCATATCTCTTTTTCGTCTCCTCCTTACCTGCCCATCGATAGTAGTCCTGGATCGCATTGGCTACCCAGAGGAGGCTGTCCGGCTGCCAGATGTCCTCGATCACCGAATCCTCCTCTCCCTCATCGAGATAAGACCAGATCGCAGGCAGAGCCGTGTCCATTACTTTTTGATAGAGCTCAGGCTCACCGATACCGAAGCTGCACGCTGTGAGCCCCACCATCTCGTCCCTCAGGCGGACCCCATACCAGGGGTATCCAGCCTTGAGGTAAGACTTTCCCGGTCGAGGCTCGTAGTAAAATTGCCGGGCTGAGCGTCTGAGACAAGTAGCAAAGGTATCGGCCACACCATAGCTCCGGAGGGCCTCCTCAAACGTCTCCTCTAGAGTCTCCGGGTCAATGGCGCGATCAGATGCAGATAGGATGATATCCTCACCACGGCGGATATTAAGGGAGAAGAAACCAGGGACTGGCAGGTCCTCGACGCATGCATTGCCCCGCTCCGCCTCTCTGTCGTAAAAGAAATCTCTATACCATGTCGGCTCCTGGTGCCATACCGCATCATACTTGGAGAGCTGCATATAGAGACGAGGCATCCCCTTATAGAGGCAAAGGGATACCCCATGATCCTCGCTGGTGTAGCTCCAGTCGATTTTGTCATTGATATGTGTCAGCTCCCTCACGGTACGGAAAGCTAGCATCGGCATGAGCCTCAGGGTCGTCTCAGAGTGCGCCTCCAAGAGGCGGTAGCGGATCAGGAGCTGATTGATCTTGGACGAGAAGACGATCTCCTTAGAGAGAACTACCCCACCAACGCGATAAATCGTCCGGGGGCACTCCTCAACGGAGAATTCACGGATATACTTATGCCCGTTTGGACACAGGGTCCCGTCATGATATTTATGCACGGCGAGGTGAAACTCTGCCCCGTGCTGGATCACCGTCTCGTCCATAGATGAGAGGAGCACATCGGGATCGGGACCGCTCTCCGACGGCACCACCAGTAGCCCATGGTACTTACGCGTATTGCATCCCACGACCGATGAGCAGTGGTAAGCACCACGACTATTGGCATGAAGAAGCTCGAGGGGTAGCGCAGTCCCCAAGTTGGTCATGATACGACGATCAAACTTCTGATAACTCATATACTCTGCTACTTTCGTGACGTGGTCTGACATCCGGCATATCAGTAAGGTACCTCCTTCCCCCAGCATATCTGTGATTCCTTAGGACGTGATCGGTGCCTTGCTCCCTCCTCCCTTCAAATATACAAACAATTTAGATTTCCTCGCTATTTATAACGGGACAAACGGCTATTGGGCAATCAATAGACTCGGCTCTTACTTCTCTTATCGGATACATGATAGCTACTCCACACACTCTCGCAATAATTTTAGATAGGGATATGGTGGTTTTTCTACCCATAGTTACCATGTAAGGCGTCCGCCATTAAAAGCCCTGTTTCTGGAAAAACTCTAATACCGATATTAGTAACGCCTAATATCGGTATTAGTCTTCTCTAATATCGGTATTAGATTAAGGGGGGGATTTTCTCTATCCGATGATGTCGGACACTCGGAGTCGGAAAATAGCTGCGATCTCTGATCTAGGCCCGTGCTAAGCAGTTTGGCTACTTGGTGTGTTTGATAAGGACGAACCTGAGGCCCTTGACAGCTCACCCCACCTGTATATCCCACGAGACTATTGTTCCGAGAGTCCCATCTCGTTTCCTCTCTATTCAGGATGCCACCCTCTATGGACCCTTTTGTAGATAAAAAAGGGATGCATCCCGCTACAGGACACATCCCTTACTGAGAATTGATTAGGCTCTACTTATCAAAGAGAGAACATGGTCAGGAGGGTAACGAGGAGCGCGAGGATCGCGTACAGCTCGGGGAAGACCGCCTCGACCATGGAGATGGCAAATACATTGTGACCATCAGCGGTGGCAGCAATACCATGAGCAAGGACCTTACCCTGCTTCATAGCTGATAGGAGACCTACCGATCCGAGGAGCAGACCGCAAAGCAGGATGGCAGTGGCAGCGAGTACTGACATATCTGCTGCGATATGCTGGCTGGCGAAGTACCAGCCCACAAATCCATAGAGACCCTGGGAGGAGGGAAGCGCTGAGAGACCTATGTACTGACCCATCTTGGAGGGATCCTTGCGCATCGCCCCGATAGCGGTGATACCGCAGAAGGAGAGACCATAGCAGCTACCGATACCGGCGAGACCGACCATCAGTGCGATACCCAGGTAGGCCATTAGAAGTGTAGTAGACATAAATTGATTTACTTATTGAGTTTGTTATTGTTTTGTCAAGAATAATGTATCACTTGGAGACTTTCTCCTCAATAGGAGTGTAAGGTGTCCCCCCTCCCTCGTACTCGGAGTTATTGAAATACTCTACATAGGTCAGTCGGACCGGATGGACGAGCGAGCTGATCATAGTAAGACAGAAATTGAGCCCATGGCCAAAAGCGAGGATCAGCAGTCCTACCGGTATCGCTGCCCAGATGGGCATAGAGGAGGTAACAGTCTCCGTGAGGGTATTGAAGACCCCACCGAGGATACCTCCCGTCAGACCGATGGCGAAGAGGCGGATATAGGATAGGGTATCTCCCAGAAGCCCCGAGGCAGTATTGTAGGTGTCCCACAGCCCTTTGCCAAGATTGACAAAGACGCTCTTGCCGGGAGAGTTGAGGAAGAAGACTGCTAAGACGCAGAGCCCTACAACGCCCCAGAGGGTGTACTCAAGCCACTGTGGCAGCTGAATGCTGAGGGCGGGTAACCCGACCACAAGCCCGATGAAGATCACCAATGTTGGCCAAGCGAAGCTGGCGAGCGAAGCGCGGGTGCCGCTCTGGTGCCTAACCTTGAAGGCAGCCACATACTTCGCAAATAGGATCTGGACGAGTCCCAGCGCTAGGGAGATCACCATCAGGTTATCCGACGAGAGGAAGAAGTCCTTGATCGAACTGAGGAAGGGGACCTCGATGAGTGAGATGCCGAAGAAGGTGCCAGCAAGGAATCCCATCACCACGCCAGCTCCACCGAGCCACTGGAAGAGCTCTAGGTACATCTTGGCACTCTCACCCACCTTGCGCTTAAAGATCGTCGCCAGTATCAGCACTACCAACCCGTATCCTGCATCTCCCGAGCACATACCAAAGAAGAGCATGAAGAAGGGCGCAATGAAGGGTGTCGGGTCAAACTCCCAGTAATTAGGAAGGGAGAACATCTTTACCAGAGGCTCAAAGGCCCTGCCAAAGCGACTATTGGAGAGCTTGATGGGCACATCCTCCCCATAGACAATTTCCTCCTGGACGTAGGCGATACCCTCCTCTGAGAGTGCTGCCTGCATGGCGGCATCCTGCTTGGCGGGGACATAGCCCTCCAGCACCATCAGGCGATCGTCATAGAGGCGATCAGCCTGATAGTAGGCATTGTCCATCTGATAGGTATCGGCGAGGCGGGCCTCTTGCTTATCGAGTATCTGATCGTGATGTGCTAAGTAGAGCTTTGAGTCCGTCAGGAGCCTTAGGTCCTCCTCCAGACTCTGTCTCTCTACCCTCAGAGAGCTAATGGATCGGTCGGGTAGACGGACCCGCTCGGCAAACTCAAGCTCCGGCTCCGGCTCGTCCTCAGAGGTGATGGTGACGAAGTAGGTGGAGCGACCGGCAGTCTGAATGATCTGAGCGTGGTAGAGCTCCTCCCACTCCTTATTGTACCTCTGAGAGAGGACGGTCCAGAAGGTCATATTGACCCCTTTGGCCCTAAGCTTAGAGATCAGCGTCGGGTCAAAGTCGCCCCAGTATGAGAGCTCATGCTCCTGGGACTTGAGGTCAGAGAGGATCCTCGACTTCTCCCTGATACGGGCGTCAAGGTCACTGATCTGACTTAAGTAAGTGTCATAGTCCGTCAGGGTCTCCTCAGGAAAGTCTATGTGCCGGATGCTCTCGGGAGTCTGCTCCTTCTGCAGGGGATGCTGGTCCTTGAGGAAGCCGAGGCTCTTACGCAGATCGGTCAGCTCGTCCTGCCGAGCCTTTACCTCTCTGATGCGGTCGAGCTCGTTTGGATCCTTATTCTGTCGGACATGGATCACGCCTAAGGAGCGCAATTTCTGTAGGAACGCCTCGTACTCCGGCTCGAAAACCAGGAACGAGTACTTATTCATCGTCTCTATCATACTATTGCTTCCATTTCTGATTCTGCCTCCATGGCGTTGCGACGCTTCTCCTTCTCCTCATCGAGGTGAGCGCGCATAATCTTTTGAGACGCCTTGGAGAGCGACTCTTCGTCCTCGAGGTAGCGCTTGATCTTCAGGATCGCCTCCTTGAGACCGGGGATCTGAACTTTCTCGAAGAGGTTGACCTTCTGCGTCGTCTTACGTCTGGCATGTTGCAGGATGTCCAGCTCCAGGCGTCCGACTTCTGCTTGGATGCCAACGGTGGCGAGATCCTTGATCAGCTGCGTGCCCTCCATATACCAGGAGGGGGTATTAAGGAGACTAAAAGGGCGAACCTCAAAGTCTACCTCACCCAGCACTGGTACCGGGATGCCGGCCACCTTGCGTGTCTCGAGATGGACATCCTCCACTCGGACAAGAGAGGGATCAAACTCACTCCAGAGGGCAGTCATGGTGTCGAAATTCTCGATGCTCTGCTCTACCTGAGCCTCGAGATCCTCGACCTCCTTCTTGACCCGCCGCACCTCGAGACGAAGTGCACTCTCCTTACTCTTGATCGTAGGGAGGATTCGCTCTCGGAGCTGGAGATCCTTCTTCTGCCTCTGGAGAGAGGTTTTGTTGTATTGAAATTTTACAGCCATACCTCAGTCGTACTCACCGGGATTACGCCTCCTCCTGAGAGTGACCGACCATCTCCACATCCTGTGGCCAGTACTTATCGACAAGAGATTGCTTGATCGCCACCTCAGCAGGGGTGAAGTGCCGAGCGAAGAGCCGCCATGCCGTATCGAGCATCTCTGTGGTATTGATATTGACGTCAATGGCGAGGAGGTCATTGGCGTACTCCTTGGCGAAGTCGAGCGTACGCTCGTCATAGTCAGTGAGGTCAAATCCATTCTCCAGCTTCGTCTGAGCATTGGAGGCATCAGCGAAGAGGCGGACGCCGGCATTCATCACTTGAGGGTGATCTTCACGTGTCTTCTTCCCGATCACCTGCTGCTTCAGTCGTGATAGGGAGCGGAAGGGATCGACGATGACCTTGCCGATAGTGCTGTCGGTACGGAGATAGAGCTGCCCTTCTGTAATGTATCCGGTGTTATCCGGAACTGCGTGAGTGATGTCTCCCCCCGACAGCGTTGTCACAGCGATGATGGTAATGGAGCCACCAGACGGGAATTGGGCTGCTTTCTCATAGACCTTTGCTAGGTCGGAATAGAGGGAGCCGGGCATAGAGTCCTTGGAGGGGATCTGGTCCATCTTATTGGAGACGATAGCCAGCGCATCAGCATAGTTGGTCATATCCGTCAGGAGGACGAGTACCTTCTCATTCTTCTCCACTGCAAAGTACTCTGCTGCTGTGAGGGCCATATGAGGGATCAGCACACGCTCAATAGACGAGTCCTCGGTGGTATTGATAAAGGAGACGATGCGATCGAGCGCTCCTGCCTCGGCAAAGGTATTGCGGAAGTAGAGGTAGTCGTCATTCGTCAGTCCCATACCGCCAAGGATGATCTTGTCGGACTCAGCGCGCATCGCCACGGTTGCCATCACCTCATTGTATGGCTGATCCGGGTCAGCGAAGAAGGGGATCTTCTGTCCCGTGACGAGGGTATTATTGAGGTCGATGCCGGAGATACCGGTTGTAATCAGCTCTGAGGGCTGCTCACGACGGACAGGATTGACTGACGGGCCTCCGATCTCCACATCCTTGCCCTCGATGATCGGACCATCATCGATGGGCTCTCCGTAGGCATTCATGAAGCGTCCGGTGAGAGAGTCACCCACCTTTAGGGCAGGAGCCTTGCCGAGGAAGGTCACCTCGGCATTGGTCGGGATGCCCTCCGTCCCGGAGAAGACCTGCAGTGTCACCACATCGTCCTCCAGTCGGACGACCTGAGCCACACGACCGTCGATGAGAGCAAGCTCATCATTACCCACACCCGTAGCACGCAGAGAGCAGGTTGCCTTGGTGATGTCGGAGATGTGGGTGTATATCTTTTGGAATGCTTTCTTAGTCATAATCAGTCTACCCTTAGGCGTTAGCCATTTCCTCTACTACGTGAGACTTGTCCACACGGCGTGTCTCGACCATCATCTTAGCCCGCTCACGGTACTTATTGTAGTCCTCGCTACGGAATTCGGAGTAATTCATCTGCCTCAGCTCGTTGATCAGTTCCTTGAAGAAGACGGAGACTTCGTTGAAGTCCTCAAACGTAAGGTCGCTCTCACAGATATTGATTACGAGAGCTAGCATCTCTTGCTGGCGCTCCAGAGGGCACATAGCATCGATGGCGTCGAAGGCATCCTGCTGGAGGATGACGAAATCGATCAGCTCAGACTTCCAGAATGTGACATGGTAGTCTACCGGGACACCATCATCACCGAGGATATTGATCTGCTCAGCGATCTCCAGTCCCTGACGCATACGGTGCTTGACTTGACCGACCATTTCCAGCCAGTCGGGCGAAGCAGCCTCAGCGACGTACTTCTGAAACTCCGGATACTCCAGATACTTCGAGTAGGAGTCGATAGGATTGACTGCCGGGTAGCGCTTCTTATCTGCGCGATCCTGTTGGAGGGCGTAGAAGCAGCGTGCCACCTTTTGGGTATTCTCGGTCACCGGCTCCTTGAGGTTACCACCGGCAGGGGAAACAGTACCGATGAAGGTGATCGACCCAGTCTCCCCATTCTTCAGATGGACATAACCGGCACGTGCATAGAAGGCCGAAATAGTAGCCGAGAGGTCCATCGGGAAAGCATCCGGTCCAGGTAGCTCCTCCATGCGATTGGACATCTCACGGAGTGCCTGAGCCCAGCGAGATGTGGAGTCTGCCATCAGGAGCACCTTCAGTCCCATAGTCCGGTAGTACTCAGCGATCGTCATAGCGGTGTACACTGACGCCTCACGAGCCGATACCGGCATATTGGAGGTATTGGCAATGATGATCGTGCGCTCCATCAGCTTGCGACCTGTGTGAGGATCCTCGAGCTCAGGGAATTCCTTAAAGATCTCAACCACCTCATTGGCTCGCTCACCGCACGCAGCCATGATCACGATGTCCGCCTCAGCCTGCTCTGAGATCGCATGCTGGAGGACCGTCTTACCTGTACCAAAGGCTCCCGGGATGAACCCAGTCCCCCCCTCTACCATAGGATTGGAGATATCGATGCAACGGATCCCTGTCTCAAGCAGCTTAAAGGGTCTCGGCTTGTCGGCATAGCAGGGCACCGCCTGGCGGACGGGCCACTTCTGAGTCATGGTGATGGAGTGATCCACCCCACTCTCATCCGTCAGCACAGCCATCTCATCGTCCACGGTGTACTGCCCCTTCGGGGTAAGCTTCTTCACCGTATACATCCCCTTGAATGTAAAGGGAACCATGATCCGGTGTGGCTGATGATTCTCCTCCACAAGACCTATCCAGGATCCAGCCTCGACAGTGTCGCCTACCTTAGCAGTCGGCTCATAGTCCCACTTCTTGTCCCGATCGAGAGGATCGGTATACTCCCCACGCTTGAGGAAGAGCCCAGTCATTTTATCCAGATCATTCTGGAGACCATCAAAGTTCTTAGAGAGC
This sequence comes from Porphyromonas sp. C0041D3, assembly GCF_056590575.1. Taxonomy (NCBI): domain Bacteria; kingdom Pseudomonadati; phylum Bacteroidota; class Bacteroidia; order Bacteroidales; family Porphyromonadaceae; genus Porphyromonas; species Porphyromonas sp. C0041D3. Next base: position 113,226 of record NZ_JBWPWJ010000002.1, on the reverse strand, counting down.
AGTCCCGGACCGAGGGTCACCTCAAGCATATGTTGCTCAAACCGGACCTGGTCGCCGATCTTTAGTCCGCGAGTACTCTCATAGACCTGCACATCCACCAAGATCCCCTCGATCTTGATGACCTCAGACATCAGTTCTGAGCCATCATCGAGGATGACAAAGCAGATCTCGTTTTGTGCGACAGGACCATTTACCTCTACAGTCACTAGGTTGGAGACCAACCCTACCACCTTACCTGTAGTTTTCATCTGTATATCGTTTTATATTGTTGTCTATCCCTAAGCTTAGAGGCGGTTATGTCTCTTGGCCTCTGCCCGAAACTTCTCAAGGTCTGACCGGCTCTCGTGATTGAGCTGATCGATGATCTCTCTGAAGCGACTCTTGCCTATCTCTGCATCGAGAGAGCTCCAGCGGCTCAGCATCTGCAGCTTAAGCAGGTAGGCCAGCATGGTATCGATGGAGAAAGTGTCAGCAAAGGTGAGACTGTCCAAGTAATCCCACTTCAGCTGATCAATGCGATGCTCCCTGACGGAGAGATCCTCCTCCTCGGAGATCTGTAGCACCTTCTGCACCACCTCTCCCTCCTCGAGGAAGCTTATATCATGCCAGTTGCCACTCCTGAGGAGCCGCACCAGCTCACTATCACCGACGATCAGCCTACGAGCGTCAAGGTCGTGGCGCTTGATCGTAATAGCTGCCAACACAAGGCGTATGGAGCGATCAAAGCTAACCCAGGTGCGGACAAACTCATCCCCCCGCTTCATAACGTAGCGGAAGTAATAATTATCTAAGATATCCTCATAGAAATGCTCTGCTGGACGGTCAATCTCTTGATCGTGGCGATACTCGTACATGAAGTCCACCAGATAGGAGGGATAGGTCTTCGGATCAAAGTGTAGCTCCTCTCCCACCATCTCTGAGGTAATCATACCTCTCTCTGCAGCAGCGACCAACTTGCGTAGCCTGTCGGGCCCTACTACGTATGGGACCTGCGGCTCGGGGATCGGTCGATCATAGAGTAGAGCCACGAGCGCTCTGTTGTCCTCACTGAGGAGCAACAGGTCCAGGAGCTGACCATCTCGGCGGGTAAGCTGCCCGCGAAGAGTCTCCACAAACTCCCTCAGAGTGAGTGGAGGATTCTTCCCTATCTCCGGTCTCAGTGTCGGCAGACCTGCTCCTAAGGCATAATACTCAGCCATAGAGGGTCACTCTTTGTCGGGTGCCGTGAAGAGAGCCTCCCGAAGCTGAGGCCGCATAAAGTCCTTGAAGTACTCCGTCAGGGCCTCCTTGCTTACCACGACCTCGTAGCCCTTATCGGCTGGTGAGATGGCAAATGATGCCGCCCTACCCTGGACACTTTTGATGTCAAGTCCTTTCGCAAGGATCCCGGAGGCATGGTTCATAAAGTACTTCCTGAGAGCCTCACCATCCTCGGTAGAGACAGTGACGCTATTGCTCCCCTCGTCAAAAAGCTTTTGGCATAGCCTGAGTACTACATCGTAGAGCCTCTCAGGGTCGGCAAATGCTTGGTCAACACCCTCGCTGACAGCACGATCATTGATCATATCACCGATCTCCGTCCTCAGTGCATCCGAGGCACGATCAGCCGAGAGCTGAAGCTCCCTAAGGGAGCGCTCACGTAGCCCGGCTACTTCGCTGTCTGCTCTGGATAAAATCTCCTTAGCCTTTGCCTCAGCCTCAGCAAGGATCTTGTCTCTCTTCTCCTCTGCTGCTGCTACGATCTCCTCTGCGCGAGAGTCAGCCTTGGCGATACCATCCTTGTAGATCTTACTCGCCAGTTCTTGTACTTTGTCGTCCATACGAACTCACTCGATATAGTTGCTAATCTTATTATCCTACTTTATGACTACACGTGAACGACTTCACGCATAATATCGGCAAACCTACAAATAATTCCTATGATAGCTACCCTCGTTTTATCTTATTGATGCGACTTTGCACAGAATTCCAGTCTTTAGCCACTTTGCAAAGGGCGTGGAAAAGATGAATGCCCAGTCTTGCAGGTTTTTCTACAGTGCTTATCGAGATAAGATGCAATAAAAAGAGAGACAACGGAAAATAGCCGTTGCCTCTCTATGTATTTACACCTCCTCAGTGTTATATGTATTCTACATGGTCTACTCTCCTTGTCTGTCGACAGAGAGTATCACTCCGTCATCTCCCTACGCATATTCTCTACGTAGCGAGCCTTCTCCATCTTACGACGGCGAATATCGGAGGGCTTACGGAAGTTGCGATTATCGCGCAGACGACGCATAGTGCCTGTGCGGTCAAACTTCCTCTTGAATCTCTTCAGGGCACGCTCGATATTTTCGCCCTGGCTTACCGGTACAATGATCATATAGTAATATTATCAATGTCCACGAGGATCCATATGTCCCCGCTTCGCCTGCAAAGGTAACCTATTTAATTGGTATTCCCAATACTATAGGATGTTTGTCCTCCGCGTAAAATCGATTATCTCAGGGATATACCCAAAGGCGATGCCGGTGACAGAGTCGGCGCATCCATAGTAGATGGCTATGCGTCCGCTATCCGGATCGTGGAGTGCAGCACAGGGGAAGCAGACGTTGGGTACATCCCCGACACACTCATACAGCTCCTGTGGAGAGAAAAGGTATGCCCCACTCCGTGCAGTCACCTTCCAGGGCTGATCCTTATCAAGGAGTGCTGAGCCGAAGGCGTACACATACCCATTGGCGCTCCTGAGCACACCATGGTATATGAGCAACCATCCCTCCGAAGTCTCGATAGGGATTGGTCCAGCTCCGATCTTGAGACACTGCCATGCGCTTACCTCAAAGGCAGCCGGTGACATCACATGGCGGTGGTGTCCCCAAAACTCCAGATCCGGTGACTCGCTGTAGAATATGTCCCCGAAGGCGGTATGACCATTGTCGCTCGGCCGGCTGAGCATAGCATAGCGGCCATTGATCTTACGTGGGAAGAAGACGCCATTGCGATTGAATGGCAGAAATGCATTCTCCAGCTGATGGAAGGTCCGGAAGTCGTCCGTCCAAGCCACCCCGATGGTGGGTCCATGATAGCCATTGCACCACGAGACAAAGTAGCGACCATCGATCTCTGTCACCCGAGGGTCATATCCATAGACCCACTCTCCCACCTCCGGGATATCACAGTCGAAAACAATCTTATCCGGGGAGATATTCCAGGAGAGACCATCCTGACTAAATCCCACGTGGAGACGCATCCTTCGATTGGTGTCATCGCAGCGGAAGACCCCGGCATAACCGTCCTTGAATGGGACGACTGCACTATTGAATATGCTGTTACTTGTCGGTGTCTCATGCCTACCGATGATGGGGTTTTTGCTGTATCTCCAGAGTGGAGCATGACATCCTTGAGGGCGATCCTCCCAAGGCATATTGGGGAGAGACCTCCCGGTGATTTTGATATTATCCATATTCATTTATTTAGTGAGTTTATTCCCATCTCCATCGTAGGAGAAAGGTACTATTTTTGCGCATATCAGCCCAGGTATGGACACTAGGACCGCAATGAGGAAGAAGGAGCTGTACCCAACCGCATCGCTGATGGTGCCACTGACCAGACCGGGGATCATATAGCTGAGGTTCATCAGGCTATTGGCAATGGCATAGTGTGCCATGCGATGTGGTCCCGGTGCCACCTGCTGCATCATAAAGAGCGTTAGACCGACGAATCCGAAACCATAGCCAAATTGCTCCACAACGATCCCCACCGCTGGCCATACTAGATTGGTCGGGTGGAAGAACGCAAGGAGGAAAAAGATGATGAAGGGGAGATTGAAGATCACTGCCAGAGTGAAAAGTACCTTCCGTAGACCATAGTGACCTATGTAGTACCCGGCCAATATGCTTCCTCCTATAAAGGCTATCGTCCCCAGCGTCCCGTATATGAGTCCAAAGTCCTTATTTGTCAGTCCCAGTCCTCCGAGCTCGGTGCCGGCCTTCAGGAAGAGAGGCGCCACCTTAATGGCCAGCCCCTCTGTAAAGCGGTAGAGGAAAATAAATAGCAAGTAAAACCAGATGTGCTTCTTCTCAAAGAAACTGACGAAGATCTCCCATACCCCTTGCAGAGTCGCCCTGAGAGATCGCTTCTCATCCGTTACAGGGGCTTCACTATGGGGTAATACTGCCATATGCCACACACCGAGTAGCAGCATCAGTCCGCCTGCCACCAGTACCATACTCTGCCAAGAGCGGACAATCCCAAGAGAGGTAGTGAGGTAGCCAACGAGATAGACCAGTCCGCCCTTGGCCAGCACCTTGGCGATGTTGTAGAAGGCACCCTGCCACCCGACAAACTTGCTCTGAAGCGTAGGCGTGAGCGCTTCCATATAGATCCCATCCCCGGCAATATCATGCACCGACCCTGAGAGTGCCATCACTGCCATCAGGAGGAGCAGTAGCGGAAAAGACTCCTCTAAGCCAAGCGATGCTGCGATCAGACCGAGCATAAGAGCGGAGATAATCTCAGAGATAAAGACGTACTGCCGCTTACTCCCGAAGAGCTCCATCACCGGGCTGAAGAAAGGCTTTAGGCTCCACGGAAGGATCAGAAGTGAAGCCCAGAAGGTGATTTCCTTATCCGGGATGCCCATGTCCTTGAAGAGCAGCAGCGAGACGTCCGAGAGCATGACCATCGGGAGCCCCATGGCGAAGTAGACTGTGGAGACCCACGAGATAGGATTGAGTTTGGTGTCCGTTTTCCTCATATTATCGGAGAGTGGAGACCGGCATACGCGAGGCATCCAGTCTCAAGAGTACAAATAAGAGCAGGGTAAAGCTTAGCAACGATGATCCGCCATAGCTGATGTAGGGGAGCGGGATGCCGATCACTGGGACGAGACCGATCACCATCCCCACATTCACCAAGAGGTGGAAGAAGAGTATGGATGCCACCGCATAGCCGTATACACGAGCAAAGGTCTCCGGCTGGCGCTCTGCAATGTAAATGATACGGGAGATCAGGGCGAGGAAGAGGAGCAGCACGACTAAGCAGCCGATGAAGCCCTCCTCCTCCCCGATAGTACAGAATATGAAGTCCGTCGTCTGCTCAGGTACGTAGGAGAGCTTAGTCTGCGTCCCCTGCAAATACCCCTTGCCGAGCAGACCACCGGAGCCGATCGCGATGAGACTCTGATGCACATTGTAGCCGGCACCGGCGGGATCGTCCTTAAGCCCCAGTGAGACAAGAATACGAGTCTGCTGGTGCGGCTGGAGGATATTGTCAAAAAAGTATCCCACCCCGGTGTACATAGCCACACTCACCCCGGCAAAGGTGATCAGCCGACCGATATGTCGACCTCTATGACCATAAGCCTGTAAGACCACCCATACCAGCAGAAGCACCAGCGCAAGGATGGCAAAGATCGAGAAGTCGACACTCATCCACAGTGAGAGGATTGCAGCCACTGTCATCAGCGAGGGGGCAATTACTAAGCCGACCAACCAAGCTCGGTCAAGCTCGCAGTAAGCCTGAGCTGAGAGGACCACCCCGAGATAGATCAGTAGCGGGATAACCAATCGCCCGGCCGGGGTAACGCCCCAAACCGACTCGGCAAACCTGAGCTCCAGCACGAAAAGCAGAGCGCAGAAAACGCCAAAGAGCGGGACAGCACTACTCAGCCCCTCTCTGTAGAGGATGATGATGAATGCAGCGTAGACCAATGCTGATCCTGTCTCTGACTGAAGTACGATGATCAGCATCGGGGCAATGATGATGGCAAAAGCGATCGCCAGATCACGGGTGCGCTCGAGGCTAAAGTTATACTTCGACATCCACCATGCCAGCATTAGGGCGGTGGTGAGCTTAGAGAACTCCGCCGGCTGTAGCCTCACAGAGTCGGTGATCACCAACCACGACCGTGATCCCTTGATGTCCGGAGCGATGAAGATTGTCACGATCAAGAGACCGATCATGGCGAAGTAGAGTACAGGGGCAGACTGCTTCAGGAAGAAGGTGTCTATAAGCAGTATGGCAATCGCTGCGCCGGCAGAGATCCCGATCCATATCAGTTGAGACAGTGCCCTACCCTCAATACTAAAGGAAGTATCGGTGATGGTATAAGTGCCATCGGCTGCATAGATGGTGAGCCATCCGATCACTACTAAGGTTAGGTAAAGCAATATAGCCAACCAGTCAGCCCGATGCCTCAGTCCCATCGAAGTCCCGGAGGATAGTCTCTTAGTCATACGCTCATCTAATTACTGAGGACAATATCGCCTTCTCGTAGCTGATCGACGAAGGAGTAATAGAGTCACCATGGAGATAGTAATCGAGCATAAGTCTACCGATCGGAACAGCATAGGTGGCACCGAAGCCTCCATTCTCCACCATGACAGCGATGGAGACCTTGGGCTCCTCCATGGGACCAAAGCCAAGGAAGAGGGAGTGGTCTTTGCCGTGAGGGTTCTCAGCCGTACCGGTTTTACCACAGATGGCAAAGTCGGATAGATTTGCCTTCCGACAGGTCCCGCCTATCACCGCCATACGCATTCCCTCAGCGATCACTTGGAAATACTCAGGTCGGATCCCTGTCTCCATACGCTCGATATAGAGCGAGTCCTGAGGCATCCCATCTATCTCCTTCACCAAGTGAGGTGTATAGTAGTGACCCCTATTAGCTACCACAGCACCGAAGTTGGCTATCTGTAACGGTGTAGCAAGGATCTCCCCCTGACCGATCGCTATGGAGACTATTGAGCTCGATGTCCAGCGCCCATTATGGAGCTTATTGTATACGGCAGAGCTTGGGATATAGCCACGGCTCTCTCCCGGCAGATCCACACCGGTCTTATGCCCGAATCCCATCTTGACGATATAGTCTCGCCAGTGATCAAAAGCCTCCTCCACGGTAGCGTAGCGGGATCTGTCGTCTAAGAATGCCCTCAGACCCCAGCAAAAATAGGCATTGCAAGAGGTGGCAATGGCGTGCCTGAGATCCAGTGGAGATCCGTGGCCATGACATCGGGGGCGCCCCCCGAGCAGTGGGTAGCCACGATGACAGGAGTACATAGTACCCGGCGTAATGCATCCCTCCTGCAGATAGGCTGCTGACTGCACAGTCTTGAAGGTCGATCCGGGGGGATAGGCAGCCTGAATGGCTCTATTGTAAAGAGGCTTGAGAGGATCAGTGGCGAGAGACTGGTAGTTCTTTCCCCGCTCCTTTCCCACTAAGCGAGAGGGATCAAAGGTAGGAGAGGAGACCAAAGCCAATACCTCCCCCGTACTCGGCTCTATCATGACGATCGCTCCACTCTTGCCTTGCATCAGCTGCTCACCATAGGCCTGCAGCTTAATGTCAATGCTCAACTTGAGATTATGCCCGGAGGTGAGCTCCTGATCATACTTTCCCTCCTCGTACTGACCCTGCACCCGACCATGGACATCCCTGAGGAGGATAGAGGTCCCTTTATTTCCTCTCAAGAATCGCTCATAGCTCTTCTCCAGACCGGTCGTGCCGGCGTAGTCTCCGGGCGTGTAATAGGGATCTCGCTTTATGTCACTCGGACCGACTTCACCGATATTGCCCAGCAGAAGAGCCCCTGCAGAGTATGTATACGCCCGAGAGGTATGGTGCTCGATGAGTAGACCGGGAAACTTGTATAGCTGCTCCTCTAATAGTCCTGCCTCCACTGAGGTTATCTGGGAGAAAATAGTCTGCGGTACAAAGGGAGAGTACCCTTTATTGGACTCCCGATCCTTCACCTGCTCCAGACGCTCACGTAGGTCTTGGATATCTATGTCCAGGATATGGCAAAAGGCAAGACTATCGAAGTCCTCCATCTGTCGCATAATGACCTTGGCATCTGCCGTTGCAGTATTATAGACGACGAGACTGTCGTTGCGATCACGCATCAGACCGCGTGACGGATAGAGGGTTCGGTGGTAAAAGGCAATATTCTCCGCTGCTAGCTTATACTCCGGAGAGAGCACCTGGACATAGAAGAGTCTCGCCACATAGACAATAACCACCAGCGTCATCACCCCTACGATGATAAAGCTACGCTCACTATACCTACTATGTGATGGTCTCATCCCCTCCTACGCGGCATCAAGAGTGCATCAAAGATCATAAAAAGCAGCACCGTTATCACAACGGATCCGCCAATGTAGGGTAATGTGTGCACCAAGAGTCCGGTGGAGAAAAACTCAAGGAGGAATATCGAGCTGATCTGCACCAGTGTGAGGGTCAGGATAAAGAGTAGGTAAGCTCCTGCTCCCATCAGGCGGGGAGTGATTAGCGGATTCTCCTCGTCCGAATTGTCAAGATCGTCCTTATCCACCAGCGCCCCCAGCAGCTTAGGGCGAAGGTAGAGCGTTAGTGCGGAGGAGGCCATATTGAGTCCCGGTGTATTCATCATCAGGTCAATAAATAGTCCTATGCAAGCGGCAAGGAGAGTCAGTACCCACGGCTCCGACCGGTACGGCATCTTGATAAGAGGGTAGAGGTATAGGATCGGCAAGAAGTACTGGAAGAGTAGCAGGTGGTTAAAGAGTACCACCTGCAAGAGTATCAGCACGAGGGAGAGGATACCAAGTCGTAGGGTGTACTTACTCATAGAGATCGTCTATCTGTGACTGGATCTTCGACCACATTTCTCTCCTGACGATTCTCATACTGTAGCACATAGACGTACTTCAGAGAGGCAAAGTGCGTGGATAGCTCCACTCGGTAAGCAAAGAAACTATCGTCAGGTGACTTCCCCGGACCTACCACTGTCCCTACAGACAAGCCGGAGGGGAAAGAAGCAGAGTACCCACTCGTAAAGACCGATCTCCCCGGCTCCAGCGACTGATGCTTGGGGATATTAGTCAGCAGAGAGTGATTGATATCCTGTCCATCCCACTTCAGTACACTCACAAGGTCAGAGCCATCCACCTTGCAGCTGATCCCAAAGGTACTATTGATCACCGGTACCACTCTCGAGTAATGGTCGCTCACCGCCTGCACGATACCGACCACTCCATCTGTGCTTACGACCCCCATATCTACTGCTACGCCATCCTGCTTTCCGATGTCCAAGGTCAGATAATTGCTCTTGTCAAAGAGCACCATCCCCACAACCCTGCCTACTATGTAGTGGTAAGGAAAGGGTCTCTCCAGTGTGTCACGCCCCAGGCGCTGCCAGGAGAGGGAGTCGACGGAGAGACGCTCCAGCTGGTTGTGCAACCGGAGTACCTCCCGCTCCAGTATCGCATTCCTATGGAGCAGCTCCACATTTGCCTCCTCAAGTCCGGTGTAAGCACGGACAGTCTGTGCCGTCTCCATCACCCTACCAGTAAGGTCATTGGCAGAGCTCAGCATGACACTAGACCGGTAACTACTGCCACTAAAGAGGAGTGCCAAGGCAACCACCTCAAGGAGTAGGAAAATCAGGAGATGTCTCTTGGACCGGAGAAATTCGACGAGGCGATCCATTAAGACGATGCACGGCTTGAGAGGCAACCCACCCTACCTAATCTATTAGTCAGGGAGGTGCCGTATGAGTTACTTAAAGAGCAGAGTGTACTTATCTGAGTTCTGAAGAGCAATGAAAGTGCCGTTGGCGACGGAGTATAAGGGGTCATCAGCGATCTTGAAGGGGATCTGAAACTTAGCCTGAAGTCTCTTATCAAGCCCCTTCAGCTGTGCACCTCCCCCAGCAAGGTAGATGCCGTTATTGAAAATATCTGCATACAGCTCGGGGGCAGTGTCGTCAAGAGCGTTTCCTATAGCTGTCTCGATCTTGGTGATCGACTTATCGAGGCAGGTAGAGATCTCATGGTAATTGACATCCACTGTCTTAGGCAGGATGCTCGCCAAGTCCTGCCCTACGACTGTATAGGGATCAGGCTCATTGTCCAGTTGATCGAGAGCAGAGCCGACATTTTTCTTGATCTCCTCAGCGGTGCGCTCACCGATGCGGATACTATGCTCGACCTTCATATAGTCGACGATATCGTTGGTGAATTCGTCTCCCGCCACCTTGATCGACTTATTGTTGACAATGCCACCCAGTGAGATCACAGCGATCTCCGTCGTGCCACCACCGATATCTACGATCACGTTGCCGGTAGGCTCCATCACATCGATGCCAATACCGATCGCTGCAGCCATTGGCTCATGGATGAGGTACACCTCGTTGGCCCCGGCCTTCTCAGCCGCATCGCGCACGGCACGTATCTCTACATCCGTGCTACCAGAGGGAACACAGACAACAACCTTCAGTGAGGTGGGGAAGAAGTGCTTCTTAGTCGTAGCCATCCGGATCATCCCGCGGATCATATACTCGCAGGCATCCAGGTCAGCGACCACGCCATCCTTAAGTGGACGGACAGTGGAGAGATCATTATTCTCCTTCTCGAAGCGACGATACGCCTCAGCACCGACCCACTCTACCTTGTCAGTCTTCTTATTGAGCGTCACATAGCTTGGCTGATCAATGATGATCTTGCCATCCTCTATGATGACCGTATTAGCAGTACCTAAGTCTACGGCTAATTTCCTTGTCAGTGAGAAAAAGCCCATCCTGTATCTAGTAAAAAAGTTAGTGTCTAAAATGACGATGACCGGTGGTCACCATGGACATACCGTGCTCATCGCAATAACTTATACTCTCCTGATCGCGTATAGACCCGCCCGGCTGGATGACGGACACCACGCCCGCCTCATAAGCTATCTCTACGCAGTCGGGGAAGGGGAAGAAAGCATCAGAAGCCATGACGGATCCCTCGAGAGAGAAGCCCATCGCTGCTGCCTTGCTGATCGCTTGCCTCAGCGCCTCCACCCGAGAGGTTTGACCGTAGCCGGCACCCAAGATCTGACGATCCTTGGCGAGGACTATAGCGTTGCTCTTGCAGTACTTTACCGCCTGCATCGCAAAGAGGAGATCTTTCGTCTCGCTCTCGGAGGGAGACGTACGAGTGACCACAGTGAGATCCTTAGCTTGGTCCACAAGCGTATCGCGCTCCTGCACCAGTACGCCACCCAGGGCAGATCGGTACTGGAGAGGATACTTGTCCTTGCCGATCTTGTCTCTCAGGATGATCCTATTTTTCTTTTGTGTCAGTAGCTCCAGTGCCTCCCTGCTATACTCGGGAGCAATGAGGACTTCGATGAAGAGCTTATGTAGCTCCTCCGCAGTCTCCATATCGACCGGTCTATTGAGCACTACGATGCCACCAAAGGCCGACTCAGTGTCACACGCAAGAGCAGCCAAGTAGGCGTCACGTATGGTCTCTCTGACTGCCAGTCCACAGGGCGTATTGTGCTTGACGATGCCACATGCGGGCTCATCCATCTCCTCGATCATATGCACTGCAGCATCCACATCCAGCAGGTTATTGTAGCTGATCTGCTTGCCGTGGAGGTAGTCGAAGCGCTCCTCAAAGCCCTTACCATAGTAAGCAGCTCGCTGATGAGGGTTTTCACCATACCTCATCGGCTGACATCCCTCCATAGAGAGAGAGAAACGCTCCTCTGGGAGCAGATCCTCTGACTCTTCTGCCGGATCGTCCATCGAGAGGAAGTAATTATGGATCGCAGTGTCGTAGGATGAGGACTCCTCAAAGGCAGCACGTGCAAAGTGTCGCCTCTGCTCCAGCGTTGTCTCACCGACCTGCTCGCTGAGTATGACAGTGAGCTCATCGTAATACTTAGCTGAGGGGATGATCACCACATCGGAGTAATTCTTGGCGGCTGCACGGATCAGAGAGATGCCACCGATATCGATCTTCTCTATGATATCCTCATGAGAAGCACCAGAGGCGACAGTAGCCTCAAAGGGGTACAGATCGACGATCACAAGGTCTATCGGATCAATGTCAAAGCGATGACAGTCCTTATCATCCTGCTCGTTACCTCGGCGAGTAAGGATCCCGCCAAAGACCACCGGATGGAGGGTCTTGACTCTCCCGCCAAGGATGGAGGGGAGACCGGTGCGGTCCTCCACCTTGGTGCAAGGGAGGTCAAGGCTGGTGACATAGTCATAGGTGCCACCTGTGGAGAGGATCTCCACCCCACTCTGCCCCAGTTGTCTAAGGAGTTTCTCCAGCCCCTCTTTATGGTATACCGATACAAGCGCTCTGCGGATAGGCTTGCGATTCTCTGATGATCTCGTCATATGTGGATAGTGATTATTCTTTCTCAGAAGCAGACAAACTTACATAAAAAAGGACAACTTTGGGCCCTCCTCTGACTTCTCCGCCTCCTCTCTATTGTACGATATCTCCTTGCCGAGCCGAGCGATGGGATTTCTGTAGCTGGTAGCGAGACCGCCGGTGGAGGTCTCCTTGTAGAGGCTCGGGAGGTCGTGACCCGTCTGTCGCATCACCTCTACCACTTGGTCAAAAGACACTCGGTGAAATCCATTGGAGAACGAAGCGTAGACATTCGCATCCAGTGCTCTTGCCGCTGCAAAGGCGTTACGCTCGATGCAGGGGATCTGCACGAGACCACAGATGGGATCACAGGTCAGTCCCAAGTGGTGCTCAAGCCCCATCTCGGCTGCATACTCTACCTGATTGAGACTGCCTCCAAAGAGCTGATTGGCAGCGGCAGCAGCCATCGAGCAGGCAACGCCCACCTCACCTTGGCAGCCCACCTCAGCTCCGGAGATAGAGGCATTCGTGCGACAGATAGCACCGAAGAGCCCCGCTGTAGCCATTGCCCGCAGGATCATCTTGTCCGGTATCTCCTTGGATACCTTGAGGTGATAGAGTACTCCCGGCATCACCCCCGAGGAGCCACAGGTGGGACCGGTGCATACCTGACCACCACCCGCATTCTCCTCACTTGCAGCCAGGGCGTAGGCGTACACTAGTCCGCGGGACTTGGTAGAGTAGCTGTAGTTATTGGCCTGCACATAGTACTCGCCGGCCTTACGGCGGAGATTGAGTCCTCCGGGGAGGATGCTGTCATTGTCGAGACCCCGCTCTACTGCAGATCGCATCACCTGCCAAGCCTCCCCCAAGTGATCCCATATCGATGAGTCCTCAAAGCGCTCCACATACTCCCAGAGTGACAAGTGCTCATCGAAGCAGTAAGCCAGGATATCCGTCATACGGTTGTGGGGGTAGACCTCACTCGCCCTACTCTCATCAAACTCCTCATTAGCCAAGTCTCCACCGCCGACACTGTAGACAGTCCAAGAGTCGATGAGCTTATCCTCCTTATCCAGCGCCTCATAGTACATACCATTCGTGTGGAAGCGCTTAACCGTCTGTGGCTCCCATACGATCTCGGTAGGGGCAACGGGCTCCAGCACCTCGAGGATGGCTACATCTGTCATATGCCCCTTACCTGTGGCTGCAAGGGATCCGTAGAGAGTGACCCTAAACCTCGCCGGCGTGCCTCCACTCAGGCGATCTAGGAACATCAGCGCAGCCCGTCTCGGGCCCATTGTGTGGCTGCTCGAGGGACCTTTACCTATCTTATATATTGATTTAATTGTCTCCATGAGTGATAGTTGCTTATGAGAGAAGGATTACACCCTCTATGACCTTACAAAGATAGCCCAATTAAACGACTTAATGGATCAGCTGTGATACATAATCTAGCTGTATGCATCAAGTCCGACCATAATAATCCTGCCTTCGCAAAGGAGCTGGTTATTTACAGCATTAATAGACTGGTTGCCAATAAGAAGAAGGTCCATAAAGCACCTGTCTCACCTCTCAGAGCTTACCCTCATCACTAATACCGATATTAGAGAAGTCTAATACCGGTATTAGGTCGAACTAATATCGGTATTAGACTTCTCTCTGAAGGGATAGGGTCAAGAAAACAAAGGTCGAGAAAGTGTGCGGACATACTTTCTCGACCAAGAAATCTGTCGGGATGAACAGACTCGAACTGTCGACCTCCACGTCCCGAACGTGGCGCGCTACCAACTGTGCTACATCCCGTACTCTTAAGTGGTGGCAAAGATACACTTTTTTCCTCATACTTCAAGCCCCAAGCTGTCTATTTCAGCCTGAGTTTCCCGATTTCGCCCACCCTACTGCCCCACTCTCTCTGGGATAACGGGCACGGTCTGAAATCGTAAGGACACTGCGGGTGTCGCCTTAGGCTAGTGTGGTATAAAAAAAGAGATCCCGGCACCGATATATGGTGCTGGGATCTCTCAGTACTTAGGCGAGAGACGCGATGATGTAGCGTCTCAGGCTATTGATGCATGCTGCTTAGAGCTGCGGACCGGCAGGTACGAGGGACTTACCGTGGTCGTTGGTCTCAAACTTCTTGAAGTTCTTAATGAAGCGAGCAGCGAGGTCCTTAGCCTTCTCCTCCCATGCAGCCTCACTATCGTAGGTGCTGCGCGGATCGAGGATATTAGAGTCTACGTTGGGCAGCTCTGTGGGGATCGTAAGATTGAAGTAAGGGATCTTCTTCGTGGGTGCATTCTCGATAGAGCCATCGAGGATAGCGTCTACCATTGCACGGGTCTGCTTCAGAGAGATACGCTTACCGGTACCATTCCATCCCGTATTGACGAGATAGGCCTTGGTATTGTGAGCCTTCATCTTCTTGACCAGCTCCTGAGCGTACTTGGTTGGGTGCAGAGTCAGGAAGGCTGCGCCGAAGCATGCTGAGAAGGTGGGGGTGGGCTCGGTGATGCCACGCTCTGTACCAGCGAGCTTAGCGGTAAATCCGCTGAGGAAGTAATACTGAGTCTGAGCGTCATCAAGGAGAGATACAGGAGGCAGTACACCGAAGGCATCAGCGGTCAGGAAGATGACGCGCTCAGCGTGACCAGCCTTGGAGACCGGCTTCACGATGTTGTCGATGTGGTAGATCGGGTAAGAGACACGAGTGTTCTCAGTGACAGACTTGTCTGCGAAGTCGATCTTACCCTCCTTGTCTACAGCGACGTTCTCGAGGAGTGCATCACGACGGATGGCGCCATAGATAGCAGGCTCACCCTCCTTGCTCAGGTTGATCACCTTGGCGTAGCAGCCACCCTCGTAATTGAAGACACCATCGTCATCCCATCCGTGCTCATCATCACCGATCAGGAGACGCTTGGGGTCAGCGGAGAGGGTGGTCTTACCGGTACCGGAGAGACCGAAGAAGATGGCGGTATGCTCGCCATTCAGATCAGTATTGGCAGAGGAGTGCATCGAGGCCATACCACGACGGGGGTTGAGGTAATTCATGTAGCTGAACATACCCTTCTTCATCTCACCACCATACCAGGTGTTGAGGATCACCTGCTCGCGGCTGGTGAGGTTGAAGACAACAGCGGTCTCGGAGTGGAGGCCGAGCTCCTTCCAGTTGTCCACCTTTGCCTTGGATGCATTGTAGACTACGAAGTCCGGCTCACCAAAGTTCTCCAGCTCCTCCTTGGAGGGACGGATGAACATATTGGTGACAAAGTGTGCCTGCCAAGCCACCTCGACGATGAAGCGGATCTTGACGCGGGTGTCCTCATTGGCACCGCAGAAAGCGTCCACGACGTAGAGCTTCTTGTCTGAGAGCTCATCGGTGGCAAGCTTGCGCACTACATCCCAAGTCTCCTTAGAGCAGGGGTGGTTGTCATTGTGATACTCCTCGCTGTCCCACCAGATAGTATCCTTGGAGGTCTCGTCTACGACGAAGAACTTATCCTTAGGAGAGCGACCGGTGTAGATGCCTGTCATGACGTTGACAGCGCCCAGCTCGCTCACCTGTCCCTTCTCGTAACCCTCGAGAGACGGATCAGTCTCATCCTTGAAGAGACGGTCATATGATGGGTTGTGGATGATCTCCTTGACACCCTTGATGCCGTACTTGCTTAAGTCGATGTTTGCCATAATTTAATGTTGTGTTCGTATAAAGTTTATCTTCTTTCTTACACTCTATTGGTAGCAGCAGGGGGAGCAACTGGCACTCCACTCGCATCACCTTATTGCACGACAAAGGTAATCTAAAATAGTAGCTTAACCAAGGATTTAGCGAATTATTTCATCAATACAACCCTGTTGCATTTAATTTACTCTTTTATTACCTCCGTCTCCATACGTGGCAAAGGGCACTAATCAGCGATTAGATGCCCTTTGCAATCAGTATTCTAGATCTTGAATTACTTAAATTCGTCCCAGCTCATAATCTCGATGTCGTCCACGTCCTTGGCACAGAATGCCTCGATGAAGGAAGCAGCGAGACGGGCGTTGGTCACCAAGGAGATATTGTGGTCGATGGCTGCACGACGTAGCTTGTAGCCGTTGGTCAGCTCTCTCGGGGTGAGGTTTTTATTGATATTCACCACCAGATCTACCTTGTGATCTCGCACCAGATCAAGGGCCTGTGGCTCCTTCCCTTCCTCGCTTGGCCAGTGGCAGAGCTCAGCAGGGACACTATTCTCATTAAGGAAGCGGCAGGTGCCCTCGGTGGCGTAGATCTTGAGTCCACGCTTGATCAGTAGGCGAGCCGGTTCGAGGAGATCGACCTTTTGCTTAGCTCCACCGGTGGACATCAGCACGCCTCTTTCGGGGATCTTCTGCCCTACAGCCAGCATTGACTCGAGGAGTGCCTCTGAGGGGCTGTAGGAGATACAGCCTACCTCTCCTGTGGACATCATATCCACTCCTAGGACAGGATCAGCCCTCTGGAGACGAGAGAAGGAGAATTGAGATGCCTTGACACCGACAAAGTCGAGATCAAAGACACTCTTCTCAGGCTTGTCGTACGGCTTGCCCAGCATGATCTTCGTTGCCAGAGTGATGAGATTCTTCTTGAGCACCTTGGAGACGAAGGGGAATGAGCGCGAGGCTCGGAGGTTGCACTCGATCACCTTGATCTCATTTCCACGGGCGAGGTACTGTACGTTGAATGGTCCGGAGATATTAAGTGCCTTGGCGATCTGACGGGTGATGCGCTTGATGCGGCGCACTGTCTCGATGTAGATCTTCTGTCCAGGGAATTGGATAGTGGCGTCTCCGGAGTGCACACCGGCAAACTCTATATGCTCACTGATCGCATAGGCGACCAGCTCGCCCTTGTCTGCAACGGCATCCATCTCGATCTCCTTCGTATTCTCCATAAAGGCGGAGATCACCACTGGGTGCTCCTGGGAGACATCCGAGGCAAGACGGAGGAAGCGCTGAAGCTCCTCCTCGTTGGAGCAGACATTCATCGCTGCACCACTGAGGACATAGGAGGGACGCACTAGCACCGGATAGCCCACTTTATCGACAAAGCTCTTGACATCGTCAAATGAGGTGAGCTCGCTCCATGCAGGCTGATCAATGCCCAAGCTGTCGCACATCTCGGAGAACTTGTATCTATCCTCCGCATGGTCGACATCCTCCGGCTGAGTGCCGAGGACCTTGCAGCCACAGCGGTGGAGCCTCATAGCGAGGTTATTGGGGATCTGACCACCAGTGGATAGGATCGTGCCATGAGGCTGCTCCAGGTCAATGATGTCAAGCACCCGCTCCAGAGTCAGCTCATCAAAGTAAAGCCTATCCGACATGTCGTAGTCGGTGCTGACGGTCTCGGGGTTGTAATTGATCATGATGGAGTGGTAGCCCTCCTCCTTGATTGTATTGAGGGCAGAGACGCCACACCAGTCAAACTCGACCGAGCTACCGATGTGGTACGCCCCTGAGCCAAGCACGATCACACTCTTGTCCCCATCCTCAAAGGAGACATCGTGACGATGACCATCGTAGGTCAGGTAGAGGTAATTGGTCTTGGCAGGGTACTCTGCAGCAAGAGTATCTATCTGGCGCACCACCGGAGTGATACCCATACTCTTTCGAAGCTCTCGGACCTCCAGCTGAGCCGCATCCATATCCTTGATCGTGTGCTTGAGCACCGCGCGGGCGATCTGGAAGTCGGAGAAGCCCTGTACCTTTGCCCTCCTCATCAGCTCAGGCGAGATGTCGCTGATCTGTGACAGGGTCTCCAGCTCCTCAGCCGTATCGATGATATTGTGCAGTTTGTGGAGGAAGAATTTGTCGATCTTTGTCAGATCGTGGATCTGATCGATCGTATACCCTGCTCGGAAAGCCTTACTGATGACAAAAATGCGGTTGTCGGTAGGCTCCCGTAGAGACTTATCTATATCCGAGATGACCAGCTCCTTATTCTCGACGAAGCCGTGCATTCCCTGGCCGATCATCCGGAGCCCCTTCTGTATAGCCTCCTCAATGGTGCGACCGATGGCCATAATCTCGCCTACAGACTTCATGCTGGAGCCGATCTCACGCGATACACCGGCAAACTTGCTGAGATCCCATCTGGGGATCTTGCAGACGACGTAATCGAGTGCCGGCTCAAAGAAGGCAGAAGTGGTCTGAGTGACGCTATTCTTCAGCTCATGAAGACCATATCCCATACCGAGCTTGGCAGCCACAAAGGCGAGCGGATAGCCGGTGGCCTTGGAGGCGAGTGCTGAGGAGCGGCTCAGACGAGCATTGACCTCGATGACACGATAGTCCTCGCTCTGGGTGTCCAAGGCGTACTGGACATTGCATTCCCCCACAATGCCTATGTGGCGGACGATACGGATGGCGATGTCGCGGAGCTTCTGAAACTCCGAGTTAGTCAAGGTCTGAGAGGGAGCGACGACGATACTCTCACCGGTATGGATGCCGAGCGGATCGAAGTTCTCCATATTGCAGACCGTTATGCAATTGTCATACTTATCGCGCACGACCTCGTACTCAATCTCTTTCCACCCCTTGAGACTCTTCTCGACCAGTACCTGAGGGGAGAAGGAGAAAGCTCGCTCGCAGAGAGCATTTAGCTCCTCCTCGTTGTCGCAAAAGCCACTCCCCATACCACCGAGGGCGTAGGCCGCACGGATGATGACAGGATAGCCGAGCTCCTTAGCTGCCTCGCGGGCATGATCTATATCCTCACATGCCTCACTGGAGATGGTGTGGACCCCGATCTCGTGCATACGCTCGCTGAAGAGCTCCCTGTCCTCGGTATCCATAATGGCCTGGACGGGAGTCCCGAGGACCTCTATATTATAGTCCCGGAGAACCCCTTTCTCGTAGAGGGCGACACCACAGTTGAGGGCAGTCTGTCCTCCGAATGAGAGCATAATGCCATCGGGGCGCTCCTTCTTGATCACTCGCTCAATAAAGTACGGGGTGACGGGGAGGAAGTAGATCGTATCAGCAATACCCTCAGACGTCTGTACTGTGGCGATATTGGGGTTGACGAGGACGGTGTGTATTCCCTCTTCCTTGAGAGCCTTGAGGGCTTGAGATCCTGAGTAATCAAATTCGCCCGCCTCACCGATCTTGAGGGCACCGGATCCGAGGAGGAGGATCTTCTTGTATTTCTTTACGTTCACGAGTTTAGGAGCTTAATAAAGTCATCAAAAAAGAATTCGGTATCCATCGGGCCTCCGTGGCACTCGGGGTGGAACTGGACTGCGAAGTACCTCCCTGACTCGTGGATGATACCTTCGTTGGAGCCATCATTGAGATTCTCGAAGTAGGGACGCCAGCCGGCAGGGAGAGTGTCACTATCAACGGCAAATCCGTGATTTTGGCTGGTAATAAAGCACTTATCTGTGCCACAGAGACGTACTGGCTGATTTGCTGAGCGGTGACCAAACTTCATCTTTTTCACCTTGGCACCAATGGCAAGAGCCATGATCTGATTTCCCATACAGATCCCTCCTATAGGCTTTGCACCGCTCTCAATGACCTGTCGTATATGATCAATGAGGGCGGTGCACTGCATCGGATTACCCGGACCGTTACTGATGAAGAGACCATCATAATCCATCTCGGTAAAGTCGTAGTCCCAGGGGACGATCGTGAGGTCAACATCGCGGTCGAGGAGCATCCGGACAATATTCTCCTTCGCGCCACAGTCCACGAGGACCACTCGCTTGGCACCACTCTTAGGTAAGTGGATCACCTCCGGTGTGGAGACCTCAGCGACGAGGTTTACCTCGTCGGTCTGGAAGAAGTCTATATCCTGTTCGTCCACCACCAGCTTACCGATGAGCGGACCATGATCACGGATATCCTTAGTAAGCTCCCGCGTGTCAACACCGGAGAGTCCGACCACGCCATGGCGATCGAGAGCCTCTGAGAGAGATTCTGCGGCATTCCAGTGAGAGTAGTCATCGGTATAGTCGTGCACGATAAGTGCGAGTGGATGGAGCTCCCGGCTCTCGAGGTAGAGAGCCAGATTGGTGGCGGGGTCTACATCCTCTGGAGGGAATCCGTAATTGCCTATGATCGGGTATGTACAGACAAGCATCTGACCCATATATGAGGGATCCGTCAGGGCCTCGGGGTAGCCAGTCATACTGGTATTGAAGACAACCTCTCCGCTGACACTCTTATTAGTGGCGCCGAAGAGTGTCCCCTCGTAGCAGGTCCCGTCCTGTAAGATGAGCTTACCTTTCTTTTTCATGGTCGCTATATGGTTTCGTGTATCTCTTATTTTCTGTAGTCCTCTTCGTAATAGTCGATGAAGGCTTGATTAACTAAGCGCATACCGCCCGGTGTCGGGTAGTCTCCGGTAAAATACCAGTCACCCGGATTATCAGGAATCGCCTTGTGGAGACCCTCGATGCTCTGGAAGACAATCTCTATCGGGCAAGTGACCTCGGCGGGTCTCATCAGCTTAATCATCTGCTGATTGAGCTCCTCGACAGTGAAGGGCTCGTAGATCTCCTTAACAAAATTGGTTCGTCGTACCTCCTCGCTCCCCATAAGGGACTTAATCCTCTCATAGAGCTCGGTGATCCGATCCTCCATACCCCGCTCCTTAAGGAGTGATATGGCGGCGCGGAAAGCGACAAACTCATCCATCCGGCTCATAGCGATACCATACCAGTCTGGGTAGCGTATCTGGGGAGCCGAGCTGACGATCACCATCTTACGCGGACCGAGTCGATTGAGGATGCGGATGACACTCTCCTTGAGAGTCGTACCCCGGACGATGCTATCATCAATCACGACGAGATTGTCTTCACCCCTGCGTATAGACCCGTAGGTGACATCGTACACGTGAGCCGCCAGCTCATTGCGTGATGCTCCCTCGGTGATGAAGGTCCGCATCTTGATGTCCTTGATCGCCACTTTCTCCGAGCGTATACGCTTCCGGAGTATGTCGTGGATCCTCTCCGAGCTCCTATTCTCCGGCATCTCCAGCAGCTCTTGCTTCCGCCGGTCGAGGTAGTCCTCGAGTCCCTGAAGCATCCCTTGGTAAGCCACCTCTGCCGTATTGGGGATAAAGGAGAAGACGGTATTGTCCAGGTCGTAATCCACCTTCTTGAGGATCTCCGGCACCACATAGCTACCGAGAGCCTTTCGCTCATGGTAGATGTCGATGTCACTTCCGCGGGAGAAGTAGATCCGTTCAAAGGAGCAGGCTTTATTCTCCTCCGGCTCAAGCACCTGCTCCAGATGGACAGTCTCCCCGCTCCGGTCAATAGCAATGGCTTGCCCTCTCTGAAGCTGATGCACCTTGTCGAAGGTGAGGTTGAGTGTCGTCTGGATCACCGGTCGCTCAGAGGCAACCACGAAGATCTCATCATCGTAGTAGTAGTAGGCAGGACGGATGCCCCAGGGGTCACGAAATGCGTACATCTCGCCACTACCGGTCATCCCGCAGAGGACGTAGCCTCCGTCAAACATTGGTCCGCACTCCCTGAGAGGCTGCAGAGCGTCGATATGATCCTCGATATCCTCCGTGATATCCATCCCCTCGAGCCCCTTCGCCTTACTATCCGCATAGCGCCGCTCCACCTCACGATCGAGGCGGTGGCCGAGGAGCTCCATCAGCACTCGCGTATCAGAGGTGTCACGAGGATGCTGTCCGCGGGCGGTAATGTACTTGAATATATCTTTGACAGTGGTGAGATTAAAATTCCCGCACATGGCGAGCGTCTTAGCCCGCCAGTTATTACGTCTCAGCGCCGGCTGGAGATACTGTAAGCCGGACTTCCCAGTCGTGGAGTAGCGGAGATGCCCCATATAGCACTCACCAATATAGGGAGCCGACTCAGCATAGAAACGGTCGTCAGCCTCTTCATTAGCGACTGCCTCATCGATGGAGTGATGGATGGTATTGAAGATCTCAGCAATGGCGCCTGATCCGAGGGCGCGCTCTCTGTAGAGGTATTCTGTACCTACAGGAGCTTGAAGCTTGACACAGGCAACGCCAGCCCCATCCTGTCCACGATTGTGCTGCTTCTCCATCATCAGGTAGAGCTTATTGAGACCATAGCGTCTGGTGCCATATTTTTCCCAATAATACTCGAGAGGCTTTCGAAGTCGGATTAGTACTACTCCACACTCGTGCTTTAGTTGCTCCATACCTACTATATGTGAGGCGCTTGATTATTTTAGATTACTGATTACGCTGCAAAGGTAGAGAAAATAATGCCATTGTGCTGGTTTAATACCTCTATTCTCCAAAGTCTAGCACATGAGTTTGCACACCTAAGGACCTGCTGCAATTTTCACATATACACCTTTAGGTATGGGAGTGGATCCACCCAATGTTGAGAGCAATCCGAGACCAAGGAAATCCATATCACTCTTTGTAAGAATTTAATCCAGTCTTTCAGGGCTTATGAGGGGCTTATTATTATGAAAATGAACGCTCATATGGTCTGCAGGCCCAGGACGTGGGTCGTGCATTTCTTTGCGTCCGTTTTCATTAGTACCTTTGTGAGATAGAAACTAATGACCCCAATGTAAAGAACGGGGTCTCACCGATACACTTCTTAGTAGATATGAAAACGGTTAATGAAATCCGTCAGATGTACCTTGACTTCTTTGCAGAGCGAGGACATCATATCGTTCCCTCCGCTCCGATGGTCCTGCAGGGGGATCCGACCCTTATGTTTACCAATGCGGGGATGAACCAATTCAAGGACATCATCCTCGGGAATGCACCGAGGAAGTATCCGCGAGTAACCGACTCTCAGAAGTGCTTGCGCGTGAGCGGTAAGCACAACGACCTCTCCGCTGTGGGACACGACACCTATCACCACACTATGTTTGAGATGCTGGGGAACTGGTCCTTCGGGGATTACTTCAAGCAGGAGATCATCCCCTGGGCGTGGGAACTACTGACGGAGGTGTACCAGCTTCCTAAAGATCGGCTCTATGTCACCATCTTTGAGGGAGCGCCTCAGGAGGGTCTGGAGCGGGATCAAGAGGCATATGATGCTTGGGCAAAGCTACTGCCGGAGGAGAGGATCCTCAATGGGGACAAGCACGACAACTTCTGGGAGATGGGCGAGACCGGTCCCTGCGGTCCCTGCTCAGAGATCCATATCGACCTGCGTAGCGAGGAAGAGATCGCTCGCATCCCCGGCAGGGACCTCGTCAATCAGGACGACCCACTCGTGATCGAGATCTGGAATCTCGTCTTCATGCAGTACAATCGTATGGCAGATGGTCACCTCGAGGCTCTTCCCCACCACGTCATCGATACCGGTATGGGACTGGAGCGTCTCTGTATGGCTATGCAGGGGAAGAAGTCCAATTACGACACCGATGTCTTCCAGCCTCTAATCGGCAAGGTGGCAGAGATCTCCGGTGTGGCCTACGGCTCGTCGGAGAAAACCGATGTGGCTATGCGCGTGATTGCTGACCACATAAGGGCGATAGCTTTTGCCATTACTGACGGGCAGCTGCCCTCAAGTACCAGAGCAGGATACGTCATCCGAAGGATCCTCAGGCGCGCAGTTCGGTACGGCTACACTTTCCTCAATCTTAAGGAGCCCTTTATGTACCGCCTCATCCCCACCCTCGTGGAGAGCATGGGTGGACACTACACCGAGCTGGTGGCTCAGCAAGAGCTGATCACCCGTGTAACGAAGCAGGAGGAGAGCGCCTTCCTTAGGACCCTCTCCACTGGTATCGAGATGCTCCAGTCTCATATCGATGAGTCGAAGAAGAAGGGAGAGAAGACGCTACCCGGCGAGATCATCTTCGAGCTCTACGACACTTATGGCTTCCCTGCAGACCTCACGGAGCTAATCCTCGAGGAGCAGGGTATGGAGGCCGACCTAAAGGGCTTCGACAGCGAGATGGCGAAGCAGAAAGAGCGCGCCCGTAAGGCTCAGCATACCGAGACCGGAGACTGGCAGTGGATCGGTGACCAGGAGACCGAGACCACCTTCGTCGGCTACGAGATGCACGAGGCGCAGACTCGGATTGTCCGCTACCGCCAAGTGACTCAGAATGGGAAGAAGAGCTATCAGGTGGTCCTCGAGACAACTCCCTTCTACGCTGAGATGGGTGGTCAGGTGGGCGACACCGGTACTCTCATCGGGGAGGAGGATCAGGAGAGGATCAAAGTCCTCGACACGATCCAGGAGAATAACCTGCCGATGCTCCTCGTGGACAAGCTGCCTTCCGATCCACATCAGGACTTCCTTGCCTCTATTGACAGCGGGCGTAGGTATAATATTGAGCGCAACCACACTGCCACCCACCTACTGGACCATGCACTGAGGACACTCTTTGGCGACACGACGGAGCAGAAGGGCTCCCTCGTGAGCGATCGTGTACTCCGGTACGACTTTGCCCACTTTGAGAAGATGACGAAGGAGGAGATCCGAGAGGTGGAGCGGATGGTCAATGAGGCGATCCAAGCAGACTACAAGCGGATTGAGCATCGCGATGTGCCGATCTCTAAGGCAAAGGAGATGGGAGCCATTGCCCTCTTCGGAGAGAAATACGGAGAGTACGTCCGGGTAATGCAATTCGGCGACAGTATCGAGCTCTGTGGTGGCTGCCACGCCCCGTCGACCGGTGTACTGGGGAGCTTCCACATCACACAGGAGACCTCCGTGGCAGCTGGAGTACGTCGTATCTTTGCTGTCACCGGCCCCGCTGCCCTCGACTATGTGCATGAGCTGGAGGACACGATCGAGAGCGTGAAGAGCTACTTCGGTGGGGGCAATCTGATCTCGGCCATCAAGAAGGTGCTGGAGGAGAATCACACCCTCTCTGCTGAGGTGAAGCAGGCCTACGATCGGGAGAAGGGGAGCCTGATCAGTCGTCTGCGGGAGCACTACGAGCTGGTGGACGGCGTGAAGGTAATCCGCCCAGACGTGTCAATCCCGTCTGCTCTTGCGAAGGACATTGCCTTCGGGCTCAAGCAGGTGCTGGATGGCGACTATGTCTTCGTGAGCGGGTCCAAGGATGAGGGCAAGGCACTCCTTACCGTGCTGATCAGTGATGGCCTCGTGAAGAAGGGATACAACGCCGGTAAGTTGGTCAAGGCTGCCGGTCAATTTATCCAAGGAGGTGGCGGTGGTCAGCCCTCCCTCGCTACGGCGGGAGGGAAGAGACCTGAGGGACTGCCTGAGGCGGTTGACTTTGTCCTAGTAGAACTGGGACTTAAGAAGAAGTAAATGCGATGGAGTCTCCGCTCCACCATACACTCTTCGACAGTCTTGAGGAGCTTCGCAGCCGTCTTCGGTCACTGACGTCAGGTCGTCGAGCGATCTGGGTAACCGAGAGCAATTGTGCCGACCTTTGCCTTGATCGGATCGGGATAGCGCCTGCTGACATTGAGCTTCCTCCCGGAGAGGAAGCGAAGACGACCGAGCAACTGCTCCGACTATGGAGTGGACTTACAGACCTGGGTGCGACCCGAGGAGATCTGATGATAGCGCTCGGTGGTGGAGCCCTGCTGGATGTGGCGGGACTCTCCGCTGCGACCTACAAGCGGGGGATGGGGCTGGTCTATGTCCCGACCACCCTGCTGGCAGATGTGGATGCCTCTATTGGCGGTAAGACGGCGATAGACTTTGAGGGCGTGAAGAATGGCATCGGGACCTTTTACATTCCCGAGGAGGTACTGATAGCGCCAGCTTTTCTCTCCACACTACCTGAGCTGGAGCTGCTCTCCGGGTGGGGCGAGATCCTAAAGTATTCTATGCTGGCGGGCTTCTCCGTGAATGATGACTTGTTGGGGACAGCTGAGGTAGCCCCGTCGCTCATCCGACGCTGTATAGACTACAAGACAGAGGTGGTCGCCTCGGACCCGCTGGACAAGGGTGGCAGACGACAGTTCCTCAACCTCGGACACACCCTCGGGCATGCTCTGGAGGCGCTTCATCTAAGCAAGAGCGAGCCGGTGCCTCATGGCATTGCCGTGGCTGCTGGTCTGGTGATGGAGGGGTACCTATCGCTCCGTAGGGAGCGGCTGCCCCAGGATGAGCTGATGCAGCTGGCGAGAGTTGTGCGAGACCACTTCCCTCCCGTCTCCGTCCTCTGTACAGAGTACGAGCAGATCCACACCCTTGCCCGTCAGGACAAGAAGCTCCGCTCAGCTGAGGATGGGGTGCCGGTGGTGATGCTGGATGGCATCGGTAAGCCTGCGCCCGCAGAGCTTTTTACACCAAAGGAGCTAGATGAGGCGATCGACTTTTACAGAGACTTTATGCAGATATAGATATGAAGAAGAGAATAGACGAAGAGCAAGAAGAAATGCCCCGCTGGGATCTGGAGGACCTGAGTGAGGCAGTCGCCACGCTGAAGCGCGGTGGTCTGATCCTTTACCCCACAGACACCATCTGGGGTATTGGTTGCGATGCGACCAATGCTGAGGCTGTGAGCCGTATCTTTGCCCTCAAGCAGAGAGATGATGCTAAGGCACTCCTCTCTATCGTGTCAAGCGATGGGATGCTGGCGCAAGTGGTCCGGACCATCCCGGACATTGCCTACGATATGATGGATACGGCGACGAAGCCTCTGACGATCATCTATCCCGATGCTGTTGGTCTCGCTCCTAACCTCCTCGCTGAGGATGGCAGCGCCGGTATCCGAGTGGTGGGAGATCCCTTCTGTAAGAAAATGTGTGAGCGGCTTGGTGGACCCATCGTAAGCACTTCGGCAAATATCTCTGGCGAGCCATCGCCTACTGCCTTCGCGGATATCAGTGACGAAGTGCGCAATGGTGTGGACTATGTCGTGAGGTATCGCCAGGAGGAGCAGACGAAGCATGTAGCCTCCAACATCATCAAGCTGGGACTGAGAGGCGAGGTAAAGGTGATCCGGTAAATGCAGGCGACAGAGGTAAAGTCACGACCAAGCAAGCCATTCTCCGACTGGCTCCATAAGCATCTCCCTGGGGGTATGCCGGTGACAGCATTGGCGCTGCTTACCGGTGTCGCTTGTGCACTCGTCTCAGCGCTGCTGAAGTGGTTTGTCAGCACGATACAGCACTTTGTGATCGGGCTGAATACCCATACCGACCTTTATCTCTCCTACCTCATCACACCCGTGGTGGGGATCTTCCTCTGTGGCCTCTTCGTGAAGTACATCGTCAGAGACAATATCTCACATGGGATCACGAGAGTGCTCTATGCGATCAGCCGACGTCAGAGTAGACTGAAGCCCCACAACACTTGGACCTCTGTCGTTGCCTCGTCTATCACCATCGGGCTTGGAGGCTCTGTGGGAGCTGAGGCACCGATCGTGCTTACCGGGGCCGCCATAGGGAGCAATATAGGTCGGCTCTTCCATCTGGAGCACAGAAACCTTATGCTCCTCGTGGGGTGCGGTGCTGCTGGAGCGATTGCGGGGATCTTCAAAGCTCCGATCACAGGGCTACTATTTGTCATCGAGGTGTTGATGATGGACTTCACCCTCACCAGCGTGATGCCTCTGATGATCTCATCCGTGACAGCGGCGACGGTTAGCTACCTGATCTTCGGTATGGGTGCCCTCTTCCCGGTGATGGCGGAGGAGGCATTTACCCTCGATAGACTACCATACGTGGTTCTGCTCGGGCTGTGTTGCGGTGGTCTATCACTCTACTTTACTCGATGCTCCTCCTGGCTGGAGCGTAAGCTTGGCGGTATCAGTACCTGGAGCGTCCGCTTTGTGATTGCGTCTCTGATCCTGAGTAGCCTCATCTTCCTCCTCCCACCTCTCTATGGGGAGGGGTACGACATCATCTCGATGCTGATGAGCGATAATCCGGAGAGTATCTTGGAGGGGTCACTGCTGGAGAATGTCTCCGACCCATCTCATCGGAGCTTTATCCTCTTCCTCCTAGCAGCTATGCTGCTGAAGATCTTCGCCACAGTGGCTACCAATTCCGGTGGCGGGTGCGGGGGAACCTTTGCCCCTACCCTCTTTGTGGGTGCTTTCCTTGGCTTCTTCTTCTCCTACCTATGCGGTGAGCTCGGCATAGAGACCTACCTTCCCCACCAAAACTTCACCCTTATGGGTATGGCGGGACTGATGGCGGGCGTGATGCATGCTCCGCTGACCGGGACCTTCCTCATTGCGGAGCTCTCAGGGCAGTACAATCTCTTCCTCCCACTCTTGGTGGTGTCGCTAATCTCCTACGGCTTTATGCGGATCTTCACGAAGTACAATATCTACGCGATGCGACTGGGTGAAGAGGGGCAGCTGGTTACGCATGAGAAAGACCGAGCAGTGCTGACACTGATGGATGTGGAGGATGTGGTAGAGAAGAAATTCAAGACCTTGCATCCGGAAGAGACTCTCGGTGAGACGGTGAAGACCTTCACGGAGAGCCAACGCAATATCTTCCCGGTGCTGGACGATGACGACCACTTAGTGGGCATTGTGATGCTCGACAACATCCGAAATATCATGTTCCGCCCCGACCTATACGAGAGGCTCCGTGTGAAGAAGTTTATGGTAGAGCCAAGGATCCGAATCAAAACGAATATGCAGATGGAGGATGTGATGACCATCTTTGACGACTCCGGACTATGGAATCTCCCGGTGGAGACCCCAGAGGGTAAGTATGTCGGCTTCATCTCTAAGTCGGCTATCCTCAACGTCTATCGGAGGGTTCTTAACCTCAACTTTGGTGACGACTAAGAAAATGAAAATCGTATTTTTCGGAACACCCGAATTTGCCGCATACTCTCTCCGATCGCTGGTAGAGCATCATCGAGAAGTGGTTGCTGTAGTCACGATGCCCGATAAGCCCAAGGGGCGAGGTCATAAGCTCCAGCCCTCAGACGTTAAGCGTACTGCTCAGGAGCTCTTGCCCGAGGTACCAATCCTCCAGCCGGAGCGGCTGCGCGACGGGGAGTTTCTAGAGCGCCTACGAGAGATTGACGCTGACCTATTTATTGTCGTCGCCTTTAGGATGCTCCCCGAGGAGGTTTGGGATATGCCCTCGCGTGGGACAATCAATCTCCACGCTGCCCTCCTGCCTAAGTACCGTGGAGCAGCACCGATCCAGTGGGCGCTGATCAATGGCGAGCATGAGACCGGGGTCACCACATTTCTACTTGATAAGGAGATCGACACGGGACGAGTACTTCTCCAGGAGCGTGTACCAATATCAGCAGATGAGACAGGCGGGACCCTGCATGACAGGCTTATGGTCGTAGGAGCAAAGGTGATTGAGGAGACGATCGACCTAATAGAGCAGTCTGGAGAGCCAAAGGAGCAGCTCGGTCGGCCACAGCCGGAGGATGTCTCTCATCTGCCGATGGCTCCGAAGATATTTAAGGAGGAGCAGACCATCCGCTTCACCACGATGTCTGCTGAGGAGATCGACAGGCGTGTGAGGGCTATGGCGCCCTACCCCAAGGCTGTAGCCCTCTTCCACGATGAGACCTCCGATGAAGAGGTAGAGATCAAGATCTTAAGCGTGAGCCCTATCTGTGAGAGGCAGATTAGCCGTGATCTCGCACCTGGTGATCCCCTCGAGACAGACGGCAAGAGACTATTTGTAGGCACCGCTAAGGGGACCATAGAGCTACTCGAGCTACAGTGGCCCTCCAGCAAGGTGATGCCCACACGCGCTTTCCTCCTCGGCCACTCGCCTTTCCCCCACGGGACTTTCCTATAGTTATACAAAAAAGCGGAGCGCTTCTGATAAGTGCTCCGCTTTTTTTGTATAACGATGTAGAGGTACTTCAGTCCTCTTTCTCTTCCTCCTCAGCGAGCAGGAAGGAGTCCATACCCTTCTGCCGCAGGATCTGGTACCACTTAGCCAGTTTCTTGATATCGCTCTGATGGATCCGCTCCTGATCCCAATTAGGGAGAGCTTTGTCCATAAAGGTCTTGAGTGTCTCAGCACTCTCAGAGACTGTCTGTGCATCCGGTATCTCCTCCCCAAAGGTCTCGTACATCCCCTGCATCACCTCTGCCAGCGGCTTCTCCCCCTCGGTGGTGTACATTGAGATATTGCTGAGCAGGCTCATCTTTTCCCGGCCAAAGACAGGCATCCGACGTCCGGTCTCCAGTTCCTCCACAGTGTAGGGCACTCGGGAGCTATTGATGAAGAGGAAAAGTCCGGGTTTGCCTGAGATAGAGACGATTTCTGATAGTTTCATATCTAACGATGATTGATTTCTGTGAGGATCCGCTCGCACTGATGGATTAGCGAGTCAGATCCATTGTTATAGATTGTGTAGTCTGCCAGACGGCTTCTGAGATCAGCTTCCTTATGCTGCAGACTATTCATAGACTTGTACTGAGTGGCACCATTGTCCCGGTCCCTGAGACGGGTTCGCATGGACCGCAAGGATTCGTCAGCAGCCACCTCGATAGAGCAGTCCACACTCTGATCCAGTCCTGAGGAGAAAAGGATCCCCGACTCCAGTACCGCATAAGGCTCCGCGGACTGTCTAAGCCAGTGGGCAAAGTCGTCCTTGACAGCCTCATGAACGATTGACTCAAGGAGTGGTCTGAGATACTCGCTATGGAGAGCTTGTGAGAGGAGCTCCTTATTGAGCTTGCCACTCTGATCAATGGGGTCCTCATGCAGAAGTGAGGTGATCTC
Organism: Porphyromonas sp. C0041D3; assembly: GCF_056590575.1. NCBI lineage: Bacteria > Pseudomonadati > Bacteroidota > Bacteroidia > Bacteroidales > Porphyromonadaceae > Porphyromonas > Porphyromonas sp. C0041D3. Next base: position 82,508 of record NZ_JBWPWJ010000002.1, on the reverse strand, counting down.
AGACCGGACCACGGGGTCTCTGTAGAGTGCTTTGGCGCGGGCGTCGCAGTCGTAGGTGGGAGCACCCTGGAGCAGTCCCAGCACTCTCCTCACCACGCTCTTACCGGAGCCTATACCACCACAGACGCCTATGACAAAAGGTCGCTCACTCATATCACTTCCTCTCACGGAGGATAAAGTCGAGCCGGTCAGGTACCACCTGGATCATATCTACCTGAGATGGGACCTTGTCGACGTGGAGCACTAAGGACTTTCTGTTGGCTCCATCAAATGCATCGCGAGCATCGATATAGAGCCCTGGGTCAAATAATGTCTTCTCTCCCGCCTTGTCCTTTGGCACCAAATAGGTCACCGTGACCTGCATAGGAAGGAGAGTCAGGTCATAGCCGGATGGAAGATTGCGGATCTCGATGTCGGAAGTAGTATAGCTGTTGTAAACCAGCTCGTTGGTCTTCAGGATAACGTCGACGGAGTCGGGATGCGCATCGATACCGGATGGCGTCACTACGGCAACACGTATAGTATCACGCCCGGGGTTGTCTATCCTCAGCCCGATCGTATCCGTCGTGAGGACACCCCCAGCAGCCATAAAGTCCTTAAGATCACTCTTGACACCAAATACCCGTACCGATGAGGGGACAAGGCTGATGGTGTCAGCGAGCTTAAAATTCCGATGACCACCAAAGTCGATCTGGCTGCCAAATAGCACCTCTGCCTTACCCTCACTGAGAGGCTCGTACGAGAAGTAGATGTCCTCCGGGAAGATCGTGACGTCAGTCGCGGTATTGAGATCCATCCGTGAGATATCGTGTAGAGGCTTGCTCAGGAGTAGCCGCTTGAGGTCCGCCTCTCTCAGGCGATACTGACCGCCCTCAGGTAGCAGCTGAGTAGTATCCACAGTAGGGCGCACTCTATAGGAGGATCGACCGACCTGATTGATGGTATACCTCAGCAGAGCGCCACCCTTAGCATGGACCTTGACATAGACCACCTCAGGATACTGAGAGAGGTCTGTCATCCGGTAGTTCGTAGGGAGGATAGGCTTATCCAGCTGGACAGCAACCTCCTTGGTATAGCCTCTCGGGTCATCGATCGCTGCAACGATCCAGAAGAAGACAGAGATGAGCAGACAGATAGAGAGTGCCACCCACCGCCTATCTCGCATAAAGTAGGCGGTGAAGCGCCCCTCTCTCAGCCTGCGTCTAAGTCCTCTCATGATCGGTGACTAAGTGATACCGGTAGGGCTTTACTTTGCGTCTTTGTCCTTACCTACCTCCTCGAGAGAGAAGATATTATTGATATCCACCTTGACCTTGACACCATCCCACACCTCGATGGTGACCTGACCACTGGGCTTATTGATCTCGCGGATGATGCCGTACATGCCTCCGCTAGTGATCACCTTGTCGCCTGCCTTCATAGCCTCGCGTGCTTTCTGTAGCTCCTTCTGCCGCTTTGTCTGTGGGCGGATCATAAAGAAGTAGAAGATCACGATCATCAGAACGATCATGATGATGCTCATAAAGGCATTTCCCTGAGGCGCTTGAGCCTGAAGAAGTATTGCTTGTAACATATTATCCTATATATTGATTAAAAAACAGTCCGCCATTAGTCTCCAATGATCTTACCCTCTTCCTTTAGGTCTGTGAAGAGCTTAAAGAGGATGCCATTGATGAAGACATAAGAGTTTTCGGAGCTAAAGGAGTGAGCAAGATTGAGATACTCATTGATCGTCACCGTCGTGGCAATGGTGGGGAAGGCGATGGCCTCAGCCACTGCCATCTGCATAAGCAGGTAGTCCACTTCGCTCACCCGCTCGGCGTCCCAGCCCTTGAAGTACTTACTGATCTTCTCCCGGTAGGGCTCTTTATTGTCTATGGCAGCTCTCAGCAGAGTCGGACCAAAGTCACCATCGCTCTTGGAGGCAAACTTAGGACGCAGCAGCTTAGAGACCTCCTTATCAGGATCCAGTCCGTTATAAAACTTGGTGACGAAAGAGAAAACCACCGGCAGATCAGCATCGGTGACAAAGGCATCTGTCGTCTCCAGAATGTCGTAGACTCTATCTGACTGCCGATACTTGGTACCATACAGATCGCGATAGAACTGGCGCGCTCCATCAAAGGTCTCCAGCTGAGAAGCACTCACTGCCTGCTCGCCAAGTGTCTCTGAGAGCACCATCTCATGGAGCTCACTCAGATCGGGATTGTGGAAGATAGAGGTAGCCATCCGTCGCACGACGAAGTCTTGATCACCCTCGAGGTACTCCACCACAGGATTTGCCTCTAATGCCCTCAGCAGGGCGAGACGAGCCGGATCAGGGGAAAACTTCCCCTCCTCAATCCCAATAAGCTTGCGAGCCAAGTCTGAGAAGTCCAGTGGTAACCCGCAGAGGTAGAGATAGACCCTATAGTCGCTCTCCATAGCAGCCTCCAGCGTCTCCTGGGCAGTCGAGATCGACATCGACTCCGTATGATAAAAATTATAGAGTACCTGTAGTACCTTGACACGAATGAGCGATCGATTGATCATTCCACTAACTTATTAGTTCCAAAATCAAGCTGGGAGATAAGCGAGGCCCCTCCGATCTCTTGTCCTATCTCTTATTGAGACAAAGTTACCACTTTTCACTATTATAAGACCTTCGCTAAGATGGTCTGATCAAAAGTGTCTCGAAACTAATATCGGTATTAGCTTTCTCTAATACCGATATTAGTCAATTCTTTTACCGGTATTAGAGATCACTAATACCAGTAAAAGAAATGAGCTACTATGGATCTACATCGTAGTAATAGTGAAGGGAGCGGATGCCGGAGGACCTTACCCATCCCTCCACAGTGCTACCCAGGAAGGTGCGGAGAGGCGACAGCGCAACATCTAAGGGGATCAATAGTGTCACCCGGCAGCCAAAAGAGACTCCTTGCTTATTGACCGGGAGCGGAGTAGGTCCTAAGATCTGGATATCAGGAAGCAGTCGGGACAGCTCCCTTGCCACACGCTCCGCAAACCTGCTGATCAGAGCCTGACTACTTGACTCAAGCACAATGTCCGTGATGCGACAGAAGGGAGGGAAGAGCAGCTGATGGCGCTCCTCCATCTCGTGCTCCATAAAGGTCTCGTAGTCGTCCTCTAAGAACGCATCCAGTGCGGGGGACTTGGAGAAGTACTGGATGATCAGCTTGCTCCGATCTTGCAGCTCATCCCTACAGGTGGTCAGCATCCGGTAGGCTCTCTCGGCAGCCCGATGATCCGGAAGAGTAAGTAGCAGATCAAGCTGGATCACTCCCACCATAGAGACCTTGTGCAGGAGTCCGATAGGGGGATCGTAGTCGGGGCAGAGCAAAATATCTGCCCTCGACACCCTATCTCCCGACTCCACTATAGCGACCTGTACTCCGGCGAAGTAATGACTCACAGCCTCCTGCAGTCGATCAATGCCTGTCCCGATAGGTCTGAGAGAGGGTTGATCACAGTGAGGGCAGCTCATAGGGAGCGGTGACTTGTAGCCGCAGAGAGGGCACTCCATGACCTTGGCATCTGACGACAACCTTAAGGCAGTGTGGCAACGAGGACAGAGGATCTGCTCGCCACAGTGACTGCACTCGATGGATCGGGCATATCCTGTGCGCTGATAGAGCAGGAGTACTTTCCCTCTCGTTGCTATCGTCTCCCTAATGGCGCTCACCATCACATCTGAGAGGAGTCGGGCCTGGACCTGATTGTCATCAAAAGCGGTCCTCATACTGACTGTCTGTAGCGACACCCTATCCCCGGTTGCTTCGGGGGCTATCGTCTGGAGGGCATACTTTCCCCTCAGCACCTGAGCCATACACTCCACCGAGGGTGTAGCTGAGACAATCAAGGACTTAGCCCCGGACAGAGCAGCAAGCACCAGCACCGCATCGGAGGCGGTAAAGCGTGGTGCCGGCTCCCATTGCCTATACCCCCGATGCTCGCTATCTATCACCACCACCTCGCTAAGAGATCCCAGAGGGAGCCAGACTGCCGACCGCAGTCCCACAAAGAGCCCGGATCGCTGGCGCCATGCAGCCAAGTAGGATCGCTGTCTGGCCGACTGAGAGACTCCGCTGTGGTAAGGGAAGTAAGATGCCCCAAAGACCTCCTTTATCTCTCCCTCAACCTCTCTTAGCCTCTCTAGTGTAGGGAAGAGGAGCAACACCTGCCCTCTCGACTGAGTGACCTCCTCGTGGAGATGGCGTAGTGGCACTCGCTCACAAGCTCTGGAGTGAGGCATATGGAGCAGCAGGATCTGATGCCCCGTCAGGTCAGGCATTATCCCATCTCGGTGTGATCCCCTACCAAGAGCCTCACCGGAGACCTCCTCAGCACGCTCTTTCTCCTCAATGGCTCCCCACTCTCTCAACCTCCCGACTACATACGCTGATACCCCAAGATAGGCTGAGACCTCAGCGAGAGTAGTGAAGAAGATATCGCTCCCATTTGGGTCGGATCCTAAGCGATCGAGTGCCTCAAGCACTTGGGGACTACGCTTAAGCGACTTCCTCACCACTTCTAAAGTCTCGGGCTGATGGATAATAGGACCGACGCCCCACCCTCTTTCGCTAACAGGGGCTCCGCTTCCTGCGATGCCCTTATCGTATGGGATCACACTTCCCTCCTCAGACCACAAAGAGTAGAGATCGGTATAGTCGTCAGGAAAGAGTTGCTTGAGCTCCTTCAGTGAGAAGCATGACCGCCCCAGCTCCTTTCGCACGACTTCGGCTTCGTCTCCTGTGGTACTATCCAGCAGCACATAGCGCTGTCCTCCCTCTGGTCGAAAGGGAGCCGGCAGGGCAGCCCGAAGCACATCTCCAAGGCTGCACATATAGTAGGAAGCGACCCAGCTCCAGAACTTCCGCACAGACATGGGGATGGCCGGATGGGGGAGCACCTTTCGGATACTCTTTACCTTGCCGGTCGGAAGAGGAGAGACCATACCCTGATAGCTCCAGACCACACCGGAGACGATTTTCCCTGCCCCCAGCGGTACCAGGACCACTCTGCCGAGCAATTCGTCCGGAGACGCACCATCTTCCTCACACCTATAGGTAAATATCGGTGTGCCAAGAGGGAGCCCAAGCAGCACCCCATAGTACCTGTAGGTGCTCTTTTTCATCTCACCTCGGGGCGCGCCAGTAGAGGAAGATTGCGATGGGGATAAAGATCAGGTTGGGAAGCCAAGCGGCCATTAAGGGGGACATAGCCCCGCTGATGGCGTAAGAGGCAGATATGGTGTAGAAGAGGATGTAGGCAAAGGCCATCAGAAGTCCTAGGGCCACGTTGAGTCCGATGCCCCCCTTCACCTTACGTGCGGAGAGACAGACACCGATGAGGGTGAGGATGAATGCAGCTGGGATGCTGGCAAATCGCCTGTGATACTCGACTTGAAAGTTTTTGATATTCCCCATACCCCTCTTCTCCTGCGCCTGGATATAAGTATAGAGCTGACCGGTCGTAAGCTTTTCCCCATCCTCAGGGGAGATGAGGATATCCTGCGGGGTGATCATCAGCAGAGTATCGAGCTGATCACCCATTGTATCCTTCTCTACCAGTCCATGGAAGTCTCTTATATGATAGTCGTAGACAGTCCAGTGATAGACGCTGTCAGGGTTATACTCGATGCGTCGAGCGGTCAAGCGACTGCTGAGCGTATTGTCCTCAAATTGCTCGAGGGAGAAATTATAGCCGGTATAGCTGTCCTTGTCGTAGGTGCTGAAGAAAGCGTTTACACCAGGCTGGACAGCCAGTTGGACATTGTCCCCCTGCTTCACTTCCTTATTGTACACCCACTGGTTGGTGAAGGCGATGCGTGTCCTATTGAGATAGGGGATCACCTCACTGGAGAGGATAAAGAAGCAGGCTGACAAAATGGCCGCCGCAATCATATAGGGGCGAAGGAGCCTATTAAAGCTCATCCCCGCCGATGACATCGCAATGATCTCCGACCGGGCTGCCAGCTTACTCGTCACGAAGACACACGCAATGAAGATAAATAGCGGCGCCAGCAGAATGGCAAAGTACGGGATCAGCGCAATATAGTAGACGACGATCTCACGCATCGTCAGGAGAGGATTCATAAAGTTATCCAGCTTCTCCTGCACGTCCACCACGACAATTATCGCCATAATGAGGGCGAGGGTGAAGAGGAAGGTAGAGAGGAAGCGCCAGATGATATAGCGATCGATCCTCAGGATCCCCATCCTGGACAGGAAAGAGTACCAGGCACTCCTATCACGGGTTTTGCGTCCCATATATGCTTATAGCCGACGATCTAAGTCCTCGTATACGCTCGACTTCCAGCTGCTGAAGTCTCCTTGCAAGATATGCATCCTTGCTGTCCGAACGAGGTCGAGGTAAAAGGCGAGGTTGTGTATGCTCGCTATCTGCAGGGCCAGCAGCTCGTCAGCTGCAAAGAGATGACGAACGTAAGCCTTGGTGTAATCTCTATCCACGGAAGAGGTGCCATAGGGGTCAAGTGGAGAGAAGTCGTCCTTCCACTTCGCATTACGCATATTCATAGTCCCCTTCCAGGTGTAGAGCCTTGCATTGCGACCATCCCGGGTAGGCATGATACAGTCCATCATATCTATGCCCCGCTCGATGGCATCAAGTATGTCCTGCGGTGTACCTACGCCCATCAAGTAGCGAGGGCGATCCTTGGGGAGTACCTCATTGACCACCTCAATCATGGCGCGCATATCGTCCTTGGACTCCCCTACGCTCAGCCCACCGATGGCATACCCATCAGCATCGTACTCAATAACGCGCTCTGCCGCCTCGCGTCTTAGCTCGGGGTATACGACCCCCTGCACGATCGGGAAAAGTGCCTGCCCATAGCCATAGAGCGGCTCAGTACTCCGGAAGCGGCGGAAGCATCGCTCCAGCCATCCCAAGGTGCGATCCAGCGACTCCTTGGCATAGCGACGATCAGCAGTCCCGGGAGGACACTCATCAAAGGCCATCATGATGTCGCCCCCTATCAGTCGCTCTATGTCCATCACCCGCTCGGGAGTAAAGAGGTGCTTGCTCCCATCAATGTGGCTACGGAAGGTGACACCCTCCTCCGTCATCTTCCTCGTATCGGTGAGCGAGAAGACTTGGAAGCCTCCACTATCCGTCAGTATCGGTCCTCCCCAGCCATTAAACTTCTGTAGCCCTCCGGCAGCCCTCAGCACATCCGTCCCGGGTCTCAGGTAGAGGTGATAGGTATTGCCGAGGATAATCTCCGCACCCACTTCCTCTCTAAGCTCCCGCATATGGACCGCCTTGACGGAGCCGACCGTACCCACCGGCATAAATATCGGTGTGTGTATGTCTCCGTGTGGCGTGTGCAGTACACCGGCACGTGCGTCTGATCCTGTGTCCTGAGCCTGCAGATCCAGTGAAATACTCATCCTTACTTCTGTCTCTCCTCTCGATACGCTATCTGTAGGAAGAAGTGCAGTGCAGCTGACATCACCGGCATCGGCAGTCCGGTCATCGAAGCCACCGCCACTGTCTCCCGTAGGGCGTCCAGCGAGCCCTTCACTTCCTTTATCACTCCCTCGTCCCTCGGGTCCAGCTCTCCCTGCTCCATAGCAGCGATCAGCTCAGCACACGAGAGCGCCGAGCGGAGCGTCGCATCCCCGCTGCTCCGGAAGGAGTATGGGATGAGATGAAGGTTGTATGGGTCCTGAGACTTGTCTACTAAGCTCCGGAGTCGATCGGACTCCACTGCGACAGAGAGTAACGCTCCGGAAGCTCCCTCAGGAAGCTGCTCCTGAGGACCGGACGTCAACGTTTCGCACTCAGCATCGCTGAGCAGGAGCCGTCTCGATATTAGCCTAGCCTCGCAGTGCAAGGACTCACAGATATACTTCAGAGCAGGAGCAATATCTCTCGACTGCTCTGTGGGATGATTTGGACACATAGGATGATCAGAGCTATTATTACTAGCACAAAGGTACTAAAAACTCCTCCCTCTCGGAACGGATATTTTGAGGAAGCGGGTTATGACACTGAGTGCCACGAAGTGGTAAACTTCTGTAGCGATGTGAAGTAAAAAGTTATCCAAAACTGGAGAGTATAAGTCTTCCATTAGAACAAAAATAGAGTATCTTTGTGAGGAAAAATTTTACTCAACCCTATAAGTCAAGTCTCACTCATGACTCAGAAAACATACTCGTACGACGAGGCGTACGAAGCCACTCTGGAGTACTTTGGAGGAGATCAGCTGGCAGCTAAGGTGTGGACCACGAAGTACGCGCTGAAGGATGCCGACGGCAATCTCTACGAGAAGTCTCCTCTCGACATGCACCACCGGATCGCTCGGGAGATAGCGAGGATCGAAGCACAGTATCCTAATGGACTTACCGAGAGTCAGGTAGTAAATCTGCTGGACCACTTCCAATACTTGGTCCCACAGGGTAGCCCTATGACCGGTATCGGCAACAATCTGCAGATTGCCTCTCTCTCCAATTGCTTTGTGATCGGTCTCGACGGCCCCTCCGATAGCTATGGGGCGATCTTCAAGATTGACGAGGAGCAGGTGCAGCTGATGAAGCGTCGTGGCGGAGTGGGACATGATATGTCCGGCATCCGCCCCAAGGGGTCATTAGTCCGCAACTCGGCCCTCACCTCTACCGGGCTTGTCCCCTTTATGAAGCGCTTCTCCAATTCTACCCGCGAGGTAGCACAGGATGGTCGTCGTGGCGCTCTTATGCTCTCCTGCTCTATCAAGCACCCTGATGTCGCTGACTTCATCGATGCTAAGATGGAGGAGGGAGCCGTGACAGGCGCCAATGTCTCCGTCCGCATCACAGACGACTTTATGGAGGCAGTGCGGGACGACAAGGACTTTACCCTCCGCTTCCCGGTCGACAGCGAGGGAGATCCCAAGTACACCAAGGTTATCAAGGCACGCGAGCTCTGGGGCAGGATCATCCATAATGCATGGAAGAGCGCTGAGCCGGGCGTTCTCTTCTGGGACACTATCCTTAAGGAGTCGATCCCCGACTGCTATGCGGACCTCGGTTTTGAGACCGTCTCTACCAATCCCTGTGGTGAGATCCCGCTCTGCCCTTACGACAGTTGCCGCTTGCTGGCGGTCAATCTCTATGGGTACGTCAAGGATCCATTTACAGACCATGCTTCCTTTGACTTCGACCTCTTCAGAGAGCATATCGGCTACGCTCAGCGACTGATGGACGATATTATTGACCTTGAGAAGGAGAAGATCGATACCATCCTCGCCAAGATCAAGAGTGACCCGGAGAGCGACGAGATCAAGTATGTCGAGCACCACCTCTGGGAGAAAATCCGGGAGAAGACGCTCAAGGGACGCCGTACCGGACTTGGGATCACAGGTGAGGGGGATATGCTGGCAGCTCTTGGTCTCCGCTATGGGACCAAGGAGGCGATCGACTTTGCCGTCAAGGTTCAGCAGACGCTTGCTCTCAGTGCCTATCGTAGCTCCGTCACGATGGCACAGGAGCGCGGAGCCTTCGAGATCTATGACCCCAAACGCGAGGAGGACAATCCCTTTATCCTCCGCATTAAGGAGGCTGACCCCAAGCTCTATGAGGATATGGTCAAGTACGGTCGTCGTAATATTGCCTGCCTGACCATCGCCCCCACAGGATCTACTAGCCTGATGACCCAGACTACATCCGGCATCGAGCCGGTGTTTATGCCGGTCTACAAGCGTCGGCGCAAGGTAAATAGCAATGAGGTAGCGGACAGCACTCATCCCACCTTTACCGACGAGACGGGGGATGTCTTTGAGGAGTTTATCGTCTATCACCCCAAGTTTAGGGATTGGATGAGAGCGAGCGGGATCCCCACTGACAAGGAGTACACGCAGGAGGAGATCGACGCTCTCGTTGAGCGCTCGCCCTACCATAAGGCTACCGCCAACGATGTGGACTGGGTCTCCAAGGTCAAGATGCAGGGTGCTATGCAGAAGTGGGTGGACCACTCCATCAGCGTCACCGTCAATCTCCCCAATGACGTAGACGAAGAGCTCGTCAATACCCTCTACCTCACAGCTTGGGAGGCTGGTTGCAAGGGCTGCACCATCTACCGTGAGGGCTCACGGGACGGTGTGCTCCTCTCCACAAAGAAGAAGGAGGAGAAAAAGGAGCCCGAGCTGCCTACGCTCACATTCACTGCAGATGGCATGGAGCCTCTGAAGCGTCCTGATGAGCTGGAGGCGGACATCATTCGCTTCCAGAATAATAAGGAGCGTTGGATCGCCTTTATCGGTATGCGCGACGGCCGTCCCTACGAGATCTTCACCGGTATTGATGACGAGGACGAGGGACTCTATATCCCCAAGCGTGTCACTCAGGGTAAGATCATCAAGGTCTACGAACCGGATGGATCCAAGCACTACGACTTCGAGTTCTCCAATAAGCGTGGACTGCGCACTACGGTCGCCGGACTGGATGAGAAGTTCAATCCTGAGTTCTGGAACTATGCGAAGTTCATCTCCAGCGTCCTCCGCTATGGTATGCCGATCGACCAAGTAGTCAATCTCGTCCGTGGACTTGACCTCGGAAATGAGAGCATCAACACCTGGAAGAATGGTGTCGAGCGAGCTCTCAGGCGGTACATTACATCCGGGACCGTGGCAGATGGTCAGACCTGTCCCAACTGCGGCTCCCACCAGCTAGTCTACCAGGAGGGGTGCCTTATCTGCAAGGACTGCGGCACCTCAAGGTGCGGCTGACACTAGTTCTGTAATCCGTAAATCCCGAGGGGGTGTCGATCTTAGCTGATCGACACCCCCTCGGGCTATATTATAAGGGATATACGGGAGTCACTTGGGACGTGATACCTTGATCACACCGCCAGAGTCCTTCTCGCTCCTGTACTCTCCTCTGCAGGTGATGCGGATCACCCCGCCGGAATCTGCCTCAAGGGCTGCCCCATCTGCGATAAGATCTTTGCCATCAAAGACCCCCGCAGAGTCACACTCCACATTGGCAAAGCCTGCCCTCCCACGGGCACTTATTCTTGCGCCGGAGTCGACACTGAAGCTTCCTCGCTTTATCTCGCCTCGGATCGCTACTGAGGCACCGGAGTCCGCTGAGGCTGTGAGCCGATCGAAAACTCCCGACACGCTGACCCGACCTCCACTATCAGCCTCTATGTCGATCCTGGGGCAGTCGCCCTCGATACGAATCTCACCTCCCGAGTCGGCAGAGAGCGACAGTGAGCTGAAGCGAAGACCCTTATCATCCATCTTGATGGAGGCACCGGAGTCACACGAGATCTCTCTGATGGCAGAAGGATCCTTGGTCACAATGATGGCGATGCACTTACGCCTTGGCAAGTTACCGAGGAAGTCGCCACTCCTTGACTTGCGCTTCAGCTCCAGTGATCCGCTCCTTGAGTCTTTCTTGCAGATGATCTCGTCGGGCTCATCGCTGTAGATCTCCACCCGCTCATCGTTGCCACGAGCGACCCGGGCGACGATACCATCCTCTATCTCTATCTCAAGGGGTGTAAAGCCTAGCGTCACCGTCTTGTCTGGTGTACCGGCTTGCGTTAGCGGAGCACTGAGCAGCAGGGCGAGTATCGCCACAAGAGGTAAAGTCATCGATTTCATAACAATGTTTGTAAGGGTTATTGAATGGTCAAATATAAGCGAATAAATGGCATACCCAAAAAAGAATCTTAGGGGCTTGAAGAAAGTATTGTATCTTACCTGACTGGATACAGTTCGGTGAATTCTATTACCGCTATTGGTCCGGGGTCACAGGGCAGTCTCTTGTGGGAGAGACTCCGGTCCCGAGGGGATGAAACTCCAGTCCCGCAGGAGGAAACTCCGGCTCCGAGGGGTTGAAACTCCAGGGATGACGCATTTAAGCTGTACAGCCATGCGAAACGCACCTTTTTGAGCGTCTCTCCGTCAGTTACGCTATCTTATCGGGCGAGTCGGACGAGTCGGCCGGAACGGACGAACTGCGGTGCAACTCGGAGGGGTGATTTATTCCCCACTCTTTGCGATGAGTTGAATGACTTATGTAAAAGCTCAAATGCGTCAGCCCTATGTGCAAAGTATGCGAGAGGGGCTTCCTTTGGGTAACTTTGCAGTATGAGACCAACAGCTGACTTTCTGGAGGAAAGATTTGGAGAGTTCAATCAGACCTTCTTCGGGGACGCCCTACCCCCTATTCCCATCCTGCTGAGTGATGTCAAGAGCTACGCAGGAATGTATGTGCATCGTCGGCGTACCTCCGGTGTGACCCGTCAGATCAAGATCAATGTCCGGATGGATCTTCCTTGTGAAGTATATGAGGACACTCTGCTCCACGAGATGATCCACTATGCGATCGACTTCTCAGGCAAGCGTGATGATGCACCTCATGGGACACTCTTTAGGCAGATGATGGAGAGGATCAATAAGGAGGGCGGTCGTCACATAAGTATCTCTCACAGTCTCCCGAGAGGAACGACCGATCACATCGATCGCCGTCCTCACTGGCATGTGGTTGCGGTACTAACTACCACCCAAGGTCCTATGGTCAAGGTGTTGCCCCTGATCGCCCAACGCATATGGCGTTACTACGATGCCGTCATCAAGTCTCCGGAGGTGAGTGAGATCCGTTTCTTTATGACCCGAAACCCCTACTTCAATCGTTACCCGGTCTCAGGGGTCTTCACGGCTCACCTGATAGACAGCGATGAACTGGAGCGGGAGCTCTCAGACGCCACACCCATACCGGATAACCTCCGGAGATAAGCCGAGAGCGACTGTGCCAGATCAGTAACTGGTAAACTTCAGCTCCAGTCCGGTCGTCTCGACGAGACGGAACATGGTGTTCATGATATGGATCGCAGTCCCGGCAGCCCCCTTCATCAGATTGTCCATCGATGAGACAATGAGCAACTTGTCATCCAGCTTGGCGAGGTGGATGAGGGTGTTATTCGTATTCTGCGTGTCTCTCACGTCCGGGTACTCGTCCCTAATGTAGACAAAGGCAGAGGGGTCAAAGAAGTCGGTATACATTTTCTCCGCCTCCTCAGCAGTGAGGGGGGAGTTCATGTATATCGTCGAGTACATCCCTCTATTGAAGCCACCACGCATCGGGATCATACTGATCTCCTTGTGGAATCCCCCCTCTTGTAGGTCAGATAGCGTCCTGTAGATCTCGTCCTGCTGGTGATGAGAGAAAGGAGAGTAGACGTGCATTTGGTCAAAGATTGCCTCGTAGGATAGCCCCTTGTCCTTCTCCGGACGAGCAAACGCCTGAGTCTTACCGGAGACGCAGTGGATATGCAGGTCGCTCTGGAGGAGACCCTCCCGCGCTAGAGGCAGAAGGGGAAGCTCCACGGCCTCGGCAAAGGAGCCGGGGACAGAGACATACTGAGCATCGACGATCTCGTCCTTATAGGCCTCGACTAAGCCGTAGACAAAGGTCTTGTCCGCATCAACGGAGTGGCGGTTCTCATGCCCAAAGTCAATCACGCGTATGCCCTCGGGCATAGGGTGATTCTCCAAGAATGTGCGCGACATCCCGCTCGGCAGACAGATAAAGAGGACATCAAGCCCCTCAAAGTCCGCCTCATCGGTGAAGCGAAGAGTTCGCATACTGTGGAGATCATGATAGAGCTCCGAGACATTCATCCCGCTGCGCCATGGGGAGTAGATCATCCGGAGATCCACATCCGGATGCTTGATCACGAGGCTGTACAGCTCTGCGACGGTATACCCTTCGCTGCCTACTATACCTACATTTATCATGCCTTGCTCTCGTTATAGATTTTTGCCCTCTGCTCTGCCACGACGGGGTCTTGCAGATAGGTATCAAAGTCAGATCGCTTATCGATGATGCCATTGGGGCCAAGCTCAATGACACGATTGGCAACTGTCTGTATAAACTGGTGATCGTGGCTCGCCAAAAGGATATTTCCGGGGAAGTTGATCAGCGTGTTATTAAATGCCTGAATGCTCTCCAGGTCCAGGTGATTGGTGGGAGAGTCGAGGATAAGGACATTGGCATTGGTGAGCATCATCCGTGCGATCATACAACGCATCTTCTCTCCTCCGCTCAGGACCTTCACCTGCTTCTCCAGCTCCTCTCCGCGGAAGAGCATACGACCGAGGTACCCCTTGAGGTAGACCGCATTGGTGTCCGCAGAGAATTGTGCCAGCCAGTCCACAAGGTTCATCGTTGAGTCGAAGAACTTTCCGTTCTCCAGCGGTAGGTAGGCGGATGTGACCGTCTGCCCCCACTCGTAGTGTCCCTCGAGGGGCTCGCGATTTCCATTGATGATCTCGAAGAAAGCGGTCATCGCTCGCGGGTCACGGGAGAGGAAGACGACCTTATCATCCTTCTCAACATTGAAGCTCACCCGGGAGAAGAGCAACTCCTCGCCCGATCCATCGATCGTCGGAGCCTTCACTGCCAGATCCTCTATGGTCAGGATCTTATTCCCCACCTCACGATCAGGAGTAAAGATGATCCCCGGGTAGCGTCTCGTGGAGGGCTTGATCTCCTCGACATTGAGCTTATCGAGCATCTTCTTACGCGAGGTGGTCTGCTTACTCTTGGCCACGTTGGCGGAGAAGCGACGGATGAATTCCTCCAGCTCCTTCTTCTTCTCCTCCATCTTCTTATTTTGCTGCTGGAGCTGCTTCAACGCCAGCTGACTACTCTCATACCAGAAGTCATAGTTACCCGGATAGAGAGTCACCTTGCCGTAGTCAATATCTACGGTGTCGGTGCAGACTGCATTGAGGAAGTGTCGGTCATGGCTGACGATCAGGACGGTATTGTCGACGTCCTGGAGGTAGTCCTCCAGCCATGCCACCGTATCGATATCAAGGTCATTGGTCGGCTCATCGAGGAGCAGGTTGTCCGGCTTGCCGAAGAGGGCGCGAGCAAGTAGCACCCGCACCTTCTGCTTACCATTGAGGTTAGCCATCAGCTCGCCATGGAGCTCCTCCGGGATGCCGAGTCCACTCAGCAACTGAGCCGCATCACTCTCTGCATTCCACCCCTCCATAAGGGCAAACTTCTCCTCCAGCTCTGCCGCACGGATGCCGTCAGCGTCAGAGAAGTCCTCCTTAGCGTAGAGTGCATCCTTCTCCTCCTTCACTGCCCAGAGGGTACTATGTCCCTGCATAACGGTATTGAGCACCGTCTCGTCGTCAAAAGCGAAGTGGTCCTGCGACAGCACGGAGAGTCGCTCACTTGGTCCAAAGGTAATGGTGCCTCTCGTGGGTGATAGCTCTCCGCTGATCATACGGAGCAGGGTAGACTTTCCTGCTCCATTGGCACCGATAACACCATAGCAATTCCCCGGGAGGAATTTCAGATTAACGTCCTTAAATAAGGTCTTCCCTCCAAATTGTATGGCGAGATCGTTGACTTCAATCATTCCTAATCATCCTAATATTAACGTGGGCGACAAAGGTATCAAAATTTGTCTATTTCATTCAGCCACATATCAGCCGAGGCATCGCTCGGCATACGCCAGCAGCCTCTCGAGGAGAGAGAGACCGCACCAACCTTTGGTCCATCGGGGCTACAGTTGCGCTTGAATTGCTGGGAGATGAAGCGCTTCACGAAGATCTTCATCCACTCCTTGAGCTGCTCCTTCGTGTAGTCATCACCAAAGGCATTCTGAGCAAGGTAGAGGATCTTAGCGGGAGAGTAAGCGCTGTAGATCATATGGAAGATAAAGAAGTCGTGCACCTCGTATGGCCCTATCAGATCCTCGGTACGCTGGGTAATCCGCCCCTCCTCCGGGGAGGTAGAGGTAAGCTCTGGGGAGACCGGAGTGGCCACAATATCAAGCAAGACCCTCCTGAGCTCCGGGGACACATCCGGCTGCCCGGCGAGGTGAGTGACTATCATCTGTACGCTGGTCTTGGGGATCGAGGCATTGACGCCATACATACTCATATGGTCGCCATTGTAGGTACACCAGCCAAGAGCCAGCTCAGAGAGATCTCCGGTACCGATGACGATGCCACCCTCCATATTTGCCAAATCCATCAGTATCTGAGTCCGCTCGCGTGCCTGAGCATTCTCGTAGGTAGTGTCCTGTGTCGCTGCATCATGACCGATCAGCCGCAGGTGATCCATAGCTGCTGCGCTGATAGGAATCTCGCGACTATCGATATCCAAAAGCTCCATCAGCTTGTCCGCATTGGACTTCGTGCGGTCGCTCGTTGCCTCAGCAGGCATTGTCACGCCAATGATCTGGCGAGTTGAGAGCCCAAGTACCTTGCAGGCACGACAGCAGACGAGCAGTGCCAGCGTACTATCTAGCCCACCACTCACGCCGATGACCATCTTCGGGTTATTGAGGTGACGAAGGCGCTGCATAAGACCGGTCACTTGGATCTTAAATATCTCATCACTACGCTCCTCAAGGTCCACTGTGCCTGGCATAAAAGGATTGCGCTCCACAGGGCGCGTCATCACATAGTCGTCATCCTGCTCTGAGAGGTCAAAGGGGACGACAATAAGCTTCTCTGTCGCATACTTCGTAGCCGCAGTGCGGAAGGTGCTATTGAGCATCCGCTCAGTTCTGATGCGAGCGATGTCAATGTCACTGACGATCAGCTTCTCGCTTAGGTCAAAGCGCTCCATCTCCTTCAGGATCGTACCATTCTCCGCTATAAATGCCTTACCGGTGTAAACCAGGTCTGTCGAGCTCTCACCATGACCACAACTACTATAGACATATCCATTGATCGCCTGAGAGGAGAGCCCGGAGATCAGCGCACGGAGGTAGGAGTTCTTCCCGGCATTCTCATTACTTGCCGAGAGATTAAAGATGATGTGAGCCCCATGGAGCGAAAGACGGACTCCGGGAGTGATCGGTGCCCACATATCCTCGCAGATCTCCACCCCGATACCGACGTCCTTATGACGGAAGATCAGGTCGTGACCAATGGGCACCTCTTGGTCCCCGATCTCAATAGTCGAGTAGGCGAGCTCATAGGAGCTAGAGAACCAGCGCTTCTCCTGAAACTCCCTATAATTAGGCAGGAAAGTCTTCGGTATGGCACCTAAGATACGCCCTCCTTGTATGCCGACGGCAGCGTTGTAGAGCTTCTCCTCTGCCCTCAGAGGCATACCGACAAAGAAAAGGATGTCTGTGTCGGCGGTGCGATTGGCAAGCTCCAGCACAGCCTCCTCCGCCTGCTCCAGCAGGAAGGGTTGTAGCAGGAGGTCGCCGGCCGTGTAGCCGGTGATCGACAGCTCAGGGAAGCCAAGGACCTCCACCTTCTGACCCACAGCACGTCTGACGAGAGCTTCGATCCGATCAATATTGTAGAAGCAGTCAGCGACACGCACAAAGGGAGCGGCAGCAGCCACCTTGATGTATCCGTATTTCATAAACTTAATATAGGTGAGTTGTGTGTGTGAGACCTATCGGTTAAGCTGAGTGATAGTAGGTCTCTTCCACGTCAAAGTTACCCCTTTACTCTCACTTTCCCAAGCCCTCGAGGAACATTCCATCTGAGCTGATGACTTGCCTATGTCATACTTTTTCGTGACCTTTGCAACACAAAGAACAATAGGGTGCCTTAGCAAAGTGGTTATGCACCGGACTGCAAATCCGTTCACGGCGGTTCGAATCCGCCAGGCACCTCTCTAAGGAAAGGTCTCTAACATAGCGTTAGGGACCTTTCTTTTCATATCCAGACCATCCTGTCAGAATGCACAGTTCCACAAAATAAAGTATATTGTCCCCTCACAAAGAGAAGCAACAGCTATGATAGATAAAGACGACAAATGGGGAGACACTCAGCTGACAGCTAATAATGTGTCGGCAGCACGGTTGCTCAACCGAGCTAACTGGGAAGAGTTCTTTCGGCATAAGGGCTACAGCGAGTCCTTCCCGATGGTGACCTATGCGCACGATGAGGCAGACCGCCTCTACTCCGATCTCATCACAGAAGCAGGGACGGCTCAGGCCCCTGACCGACAGCCAAGACTCAGGATTGGTACCTTTACTCGATTTGCTGACTTAGAGGATGGTACTGTCGAGGGGGCTGCCTGGTTAGTCATGGAGGGACTCGATGGCGTGCTAGAGGAGCTGAGACACGATATGATCACCCTACTCCTCAGCGGAGCAAAGGACTGGCTTCGAGAGAGCTATACAGAGGAGGGGATTGTGCCCCTCATTGACTGGGTCGAGACTCTTCCCGAGGCTCTACAGAGGGTCGACCCTACTTCCCGTCAGCCTGAAGCTGTGATTTATACGGCTATCATCCGTCTTCATTAATTCCGTAGTCAACAAAAAACAATAAGGGCGCAAAAGAGAAGACTCTTTCGCGCCCTTATTAATTAAGATCTATGGGTCAATACATATAGCCGATGGTCAGGAAGACGGTATGAGACTGACCATAAGGAGTCACATTCTTGTAGTTATCCGCCGCCATCTCATCTGCATCCTTGATGGGGAAGCCATACTTGTATCCGGCGCCGAAGAAGAGCATATTCCCATACTTCAGGGGGATGCCAAAGTCGCACCTTACGAGTGGTCCAACACTGATCAGGCTGTAGTCGGAGTGAAGATCACCGGTAACACATCCACTCAGGGAAGGAATGACATAGACAGACTTCAGGTCCAGCGGTACCTGTAGACCCGCAAAAGCATTGAAGCTAAAAAGGGTCACTCGCTTAATGAACTCCTTAGGCACCTCCACTTCCTTGCGATCTTTCATCAAGAAGCTCGGATCCTCCGTTATCAGAGCTGTATCATCCACGAGGCAGGGCTGATTGAACCCTACAGACCCGCCATAGGTGAAGTACGTCCCGAGTGATGAGCGGAGCCCGAGGTAAGAGGCCATCCCAAAGTGGGGCGTTAGGTTTTTAGCCAAATCCGCAGTATAGATAAGCTCGCCCGACAGCGCATCAGTGACCATCTTATGTGGTGGCAGAGCGAGGACTTGACCCCGGTCATCCTTGATGACCAGGTCACCCTTGCGATGAGGATCGTAGTACTTCACCACCTTGTCTATGTCCTCAAACTCCCACTTCAGTCCCCTCACATAGCTACAGAGCTCCGGATCATCAGCGAGGAATCTGACCACCCCGCCTCTAAACTGAGATCCCTCATAGTTGACTCCGTGTACCAGAGCGACCTTTTTCAAGGTGCCTCCACGCTTCTCTAAGAATAGCGGGAAGCTGGGCTTTACCACAGACATACTTCCTCCACTACGTATGGTCCTCTGCTCGTAACCGATGAAGAAGATGTCCCCATTCTCGTCGATCTTGTACGAAGAGGCAAGGAGGTAGGCCGTAAGCTCAGGTCCCCTATCTACGAGAGCCATCCATGCGGTATTGCTTCGCAGGAAGGCGGAGAACTTCTTGTACTCAAAGCGATAGCTCGAGTCCGATTTCTTGGGGTTGCATAGCTCGATGCCTTTCAGATCCTCTGACTTGAAGGTGCCGGCTGACTGGGTGAGGGCAAGGTCATCGAAGAGATTGAGCTCCTTGTCCCCCGACATTGGCATCCTGAGATACCCGGTATAGGTGGCTCCTTCCTTGGTCTCCAGTTGCGCCTTGTAGACATCCCTGGGCTCCGATGTGAAGAGCTTCATCAAGCCACAGCCTGAGAGAAGCATCATAAGCCCGATCATCAGGATCGATAAATTACATGCTTGTTTCATAATACTTACGAAACGAATAGGATAGATAATCGGCTATCTATGCAACCTGTATTGCAACTCAATAACCACGTCACAAATGTAAAAAAAACCAACAAGACAAAAAGGAGTGTGCCGAAACGAATCGACACACCCCTTATATCAAAGACACAATGCCATATCAGTAAGGCAAAATGCCCGGCTTATTTCTTAGCAGCGGGACGTACCTCCTGAAGCTCCATCTCGAATGTAAGCATCTCAAACGGACCAATCTTGTCTCCCGAACCACGCTGACCATAGGCAAGATCACCGGGGATCCAGAGGGTCACCTTGGATCCGGCAGGCACCTGCTGGAGTCCCTCGCTGAAGCCTTGGATGACTCCCGTAAGGGGGAAGGTCGCAGGCTCACCACGATCGTAGGAGGAGTCGAAAACAGTACCATCGAGCTTGGTCCCCTTGTAGTGAACGACTACAGTATCCTCAGCAGCGGGCTTGATGCCGTCTCCGAGCTTGTCGATACGATACTGCAGACCGCTGGGCAGCTCCACGACACCCTCCTTAGACTTATTAGCAGCGAGGAAGTCGGCACCGGCCTTCTTATTCTGATCCTCGACGACCTTCTGCGCCTTGGCAAAGTACTCCTGCATATAGTTATTGATGGCATCCATCGTCAGGGTAGTATCTACCTTGCCGGAGAGACCTGCGATGAGACCATCGATAAACTTCTGCTTATCGAGAGAGTCACCGGGGATACGGGCATTGAAGCCCTCCCAGGAGTCGATGAGCTGGAAGCCCATAAGGTAGCCATTGGAGTAGGCTGCCTTGGCACTGCCTGAGGTGAGTGCATCACGGAAGCCCTTGATGAACTGGTCCTTCTTGGACGCAGAGTCACCCGGCACCTGATACTGATACTGATCCCACTGCTCGTGCAGGGGCATGGTCTGCGAGAGACCTAAGAAGTATGCAGCAGAGTCCTGAGGAGTCACCAGCTTAGCGGTCCCCTGACCATTGCCACATCCCGTCATCACTCCCATAGCGGCAATCGTGCCGACGAGAAGCGTTACTACGGTCTTTTTCATGTTGATTGTGTGTATAAATAAGTGTAGTTGAATTATTTCTCAATAAAAGAGCTCCATTAAGGACTTACTTCCCCCCTATGCCGAGTAGCTCAATCTCAAAGATAAGCGCCATATACGGCTCAATGAGCTGACCAGCACCGTGGCTCCCGTAGGCATGCTCCTCAGGGATCACGACTCTCCACTTAGAGCCTACAGGCATCATCGGCAGGACCTCCTGCCAGCCCTTGATCACGCCATTGACCGGAAAGGTCGCAGGCTCGCCTCGGCGAATAGAGCTATCGAAGATCTGGCCATCAGTGCGAGATCCCTCGTAGTGGCACCGAACGGTATCCGTGGGTGATGGCTTAGGACCATTGCCCTCCACAAGCACCTCGTACTGGACACCTGAGGGGAGAGTTACCACGCCCTCGCGTGCTCCATTCTCAGCCAGATAGGTCTGACCGGCAGCCTTATTGTTATGGAACTGCTCCTCCTGCTGACGGGTGAAGTAGTTCTTCAGCTCCTCCTCAGCCTCCTCATAGGTGATCTCCGGCTCAGCGCTCTCAAGGACGCAAGTGAGACCGCGCACAAAGTCCTCGACACTGAGGTCCTTGATGCCGCTACTGACGAGATTATTGCCGAGACTCAGTCCGAGCGAGTAACTTACTTTATCCATTGGTAGAGTTATAATTATTAATTGGCATAGTCAAAATCGCCACAAAGATAACAAAAAAGGTAACACCCTACTCTCACACCGTCCCCAACTCATCAGGAAGTTGCTCGAGGATCATAGCAAAAGTATCCTAATGAAGAGTTTTATCTAATACCGATATTAGTCGTCTCTATTACCGGTAATAGATTTCTCTAATACCGATATTAGTTTGAGCTTGTCTTCTGCCCCGAAATGATGGCTTAAAACGGTGATCATAACGCATATCTCTCTCGGATCCCGGACACCGATGAGTCGAGTAGCCCATTGTGCCAAGAATATATCGTACCTTTGCACCGACATTAGATCACGTGGAGAGATTTGTGTCTGCTTGCAACCACGCTAAAACAATGCTAAAAGGCACTCTTGAGTCAATGAACCGGTCGGAGCTCTCGCTCCCGAGCCGTGGCACCTGACCGGGAGAGGCTTCGAGCATTGGGTGCTGACAGAGTGAGGTCTCTTCTCGGATTACAGACACTATACAATTCTATTTGGTTCATTGATATATGAAAACATCCGATACCTATCTCTTCAGCTCCGAGTCAGTGAGCGACGGACACCCCGATAAGGTGGCCGACCAGATCTCCGACGCCCTCCTCGACAACTTCCTTGCCCAGGACCCCAAGAGTAAGGTCGCTTGCGAGACACTGGTGACTGCAGGTCAGGTACTCATAGCAGGCGAGATCACCTCTGACGCATACGTAGACCTACAGTCTGTCGTGAGAGGAGTGATCGCTGATATCGGCTACACAAAGGGAGAGTATGGCTTTGATGCCCAGTCGGTCGGCATCCTCAGCGCCATACACGAGCAGAGCCCGGACATCCATATGGGGGTTGTGCGCGAGGCAGACGAGGATCAGGGCGCCGGTGATCAGGGGATTATGTTTGGCTACGCCTCCTGCGAGAGTGACAACTATATGCCTCTACCGATTGAGTTGGCTCACTCGATGCTGCAGATCCTCTCGCAGATCCGGAAGGAGGAGCCGGAGCTGATGCCCTACCTCCGTCCGGACGCCAAGGGACAGGTGACTCTGGAGTACAATATCGATCGCACACCGAGGAGAGTCAATACTATTGTCCTCAGCACACAGCACGATGACTTCGTGAAGCCACACGATGGGATGAGCCAGGCGGAGGCTGATCGACTGATGCAGGAGAAGATCTCGGAGGATGTCCAGCGTATTGTGATCCCGAGGCTGATCGAGAAGTACAGCTCTAAGGTCCAGAACCTCCTCGACGATCAGGTAAAGTACCTGATCAATCCTACCGGACGCTTCGTCCTCGGGGGACCTGCCGGAGATACCGGTCTGACAGGGCGTAAGATCATCGTAGATACCTATGGTGGTCGTGCTGCCCATGGTGGCGGAGCTTTCAGCGGCAAGGACCCAAGCAAGGTGGATCGGTCAGCTACCTATGCAGCTCGGTACCTCGCCAAGAATTTGGTAGCCGCCGGCGTGAGCGATGAGATTAAGATCCAGGTCGCCTATGCCATCGGTCAGGCTGATCCGGTGAGCATCTATGTAGATACCTACGGCAGGAGCAGGGTACGCGAGACGGATGGCGAGATCGCCTCGATGCTGTCCTCTCTCTTTGACCTCAGGCCCTACCACATCATCAAGTCACTTCACTTGGAGGCACCGATCTATCGGGAGAGCTCTGCCTATGGGCATATCGGCCGCACACCACGAGTAGCCACGAAGTCCTTCACGGACGGAAATGGCCGGACGCTTACTAAGGAGGTGGAGCTCTTTGCTTGGGAGAAAACGGATCTCGTAGATAAGGTCCGAGGCGCATTCCACTTCTGATTTTCTATCTGAAGGAGGCTTATGTCCGTCTTCCGCATGAAGGGCTTTGACCTCGAGCAGGGCAAAGCAGCCATGAAAGTGGGTACCGATGGCACCTTACTGGGTGCATACACCATCGAGTGGCTGAGGAAGAGTCTTATCCAGCCTCAGCAGATCCTTGATGTGGGGACCGGGACGGGAGTCATCGCACTTATGATGGCTCAGATGTTTTCCTCCGCAGAGGTTACTGCCATCGAGATTGACCACGGGGCTGCAGAGACTGCGAGACGCAATTTCGCTCGTTCGCCATTCTCATCCCGACTCAGCCTCACGGAGGGGGACTACGGCTCAGTAAGCTCTGGTACCTTGCCTCGTGGGTACGACCTGATCGTTAGCAACCCGCCCTACCACAATGGGAGCTATCTCCCCGGGGATGAGCGGCGACAGATCGCCCGACATAGCGGGACGTTGCCCCCGGAGGTGTTCTTCGGGACCTCCACAGAGCTGCTATCGCCGAGTGGGTACATCGCGGTGGTCCTCCCGACAAGCGCACTACCCCTCTACGATCGTGCAGCATTATCCTGCGGGCTGGAGATGGTTCACCGCTGTCTCATACAGACCATAGCAGGAAAGGCTTGCAAGCGAGTCATCGGACTGTGGACCGGTGGAGGACAGAGCGACTGCACGGAGGAGCTACTAACCATCTCCACAGGGGATGGGTATAGCGACCGCTATGCAGGCTTGATGCGAGACTTTCTGACGATCTTTTGATCAAAGAGGTGGCATAAGCACATACTTTATGGTAAATTTGTTTTTTAATCTCAGGAACGTAAATCATGAAGTCAATAGAGGTGGGTGGGCTGACATTTAAGCCCTATCTGTCACAGGAGGAGCTGCACCCTCAGATAGCGAGAGTTGCTAAGGAGATCATCGCTGATGTAGGAGACAGAGATCCGCTCTTTGTCTGTATCCTCAATGGGGCATTTATGTTTGGCTCTGACATTGCTCATCTGCTGGACAAGCCTTATGAGATGACCTTTGCGAAGTACAGCTCATACTCGGGTATGCACTCCACGGGCCGGCTCACGGAGGTGATGGCTCCACAGATCGATGTCAAGGGACGCATAGTGGTGGTGCTAGAGGATCTCGTGGACACCGGGTTTACCCTGACACAGATTAAGAAACTCTATCTCTCCCGAGGCGCTGAGGAGGTGCGCATCGCTGTCATGCTGGATAAGCCCAATGCACACAAGGATGCATCACTCGTGCTGGACTATGTGGGGAAGGAAATCCCGGATGACTTTATCGTGGGTCACGGACTGGACTACAATGGCTTCGGTCGGATGCTCAATGACATCTTCGTGGTCGATGAGGAGTCTCTCCGGAAGAAGAATCAATCACTCAATATATAATATCATGCTAAATATCATCATATTCGGGGCTCCCGGCTCCGGCAAAGGTACTCAGAGTGCACACATCAAGGAGCACTACAATCTCAACCACATCTCCACGGGGGATCTCCTGCGTGCAGAGATCAAGAAGGGTACTCCCCTGGGGAAGAAGGTGGAGGGGCTCATCAGTGAGGGACACCTCGTACCCGATGAGACCATCGTGAGTATCATGGAGGGGCATATCAAGGATCCCGGTGAGTATGCAGGGATCATCTTCGATGGTTTCCCCCGCACTGTAGCTCAGGCTGAGGCGCTGGACACGATGCTGAGGACTCATTGCGAGAGCGTCACTCTCCTACTGGAGCTACAGGTCAGCGAAGAGGAGCTGATCAGCCGTATCCTGGAGCGAGGGAAGGTATCCGGCCGTGCTGATGACAATGAAGAGTCGGCACGTGAGCGACTCAAGGTCTACCACAGTGAGACGGAGCCGGTCCGCAACTTCTACTCCAAGCAAGGCAAGTACGTTGCCGTAGAGGGCGAGGGTAGCATCGATGAGATCACAGAGCGGATCATCAAGGCGATCGATAGCTACGTTGCCTAATCCGAGAGATCAGCAGATCGCTCTCTCGTAATGAGAAGAAACACCCTCTAAAGAATAAGTGCTATGGCTGAGTCAGGATTTGTCGATTACGTAAAGATCTATTGCCGGAGCGGCAAGGGAGGTCAGGGATGTGTCCACTTCTACAGATCCAAGCGGAGTCCTAAGGGAGGACCTGACGGAGGGGATGGTGGACGTGGAGGGGATGTCTATCTCAGGGGTGACCGAAACTACTGGACGCTACTTCACCTTCGCTTCAATCGTCATATCTTTGCAGAGAATGGTAAGAGCGGTGGCGAGAACAATCGCACCGGTGCCGATGGAGAGGATATCTACATCGACGTCCCACTCGGGACCGCATGCTACGATGCTGACACTGGAGACTACATCACCGAGGTGCGAGAGCATGGAGAGGAGATCCGCATACTCAAGGGAGGTCGTGGGGGACAGGGGAACACCCGCTTTGCCACCTCGACCAATCAGGCACCCCGCTTTGCTCAGCCCGGTGAGGCGCGCGAGGAGCGGGAGGTGATACTCCAGCTGAAGTTACTGGCCGATGTAGGACTGGTAGGCTTCCCCAACGCAGGGAAGTCGACCCTCCTATCTGCCATCACTACCTCCAAGCCCAAGGTGGCCAACTACCCATTCACTACACTGGTACCCAACCTCGGCATCGTGAAGTACCGCGATGGTCGCTCCTTTGTCATGGCAGACATCCCCGGGATCATCGAGGGTGCTGCTGAGGGTAAGGGGCTGGGGCTCCGCTTCCTCCGCCATATCGAGCGCAATGCCGCCCTACTCTTCCTCATCCCCTCCAATGCTGACAACATCGCAGAGGAGTATGAGATACTGCTGGGAGAGCTGGAGAAGTACAACCCCTCGCTGCTGGATAAGAATAGGGTCTTGGGTATCTCAAAGTCTGACCTCATCGATGAGGATCTCAAGGAAATGATCAGAGCTACCCTTCCCGAGGGAGTGCCGGTCTGCTTCTTCTCCTCCGTCACCGGGGAGGGAGTGGCAGAGCTCAAGGACTTGATCTGGAAGAGCATTACGATCAATAACTTTGAGGCAGTCTCTCCCCTCGTGGAGCAGAATCTCAATCGCACCCTACAGGGGGTAGAGCTCGATGAGAGCGAAGATGATGCCGAGGAGTCCTTCGACACTGATGAGGATCCGGAGAGTGATGCCGGAGGGAGAATGCACGACGAGGATCCCTACTGATCACACCCCATGCGACGCTGAGCGAACGAACGAAAGATAAGAATACAGATATGACTGATACTACTCCATCACAGGTAAGAGTACGATTTGCGCCCAGCCCTACCGGACCACTCCATATCGGAGGGGTCCGAACGGCTCTATACAATTACCTCTTTGCCAAAAATCAAGGGGGAAAAATGCTCCTGCGAATCGAGGATACCGACTCTCGTCGGTTTGTCCCCGGAGCAGAGGACTACATCATCGAGTCCCTTAATTGGCTTGGCATCCATATCGACGAGGGTGTAGGTGTGGGAGGTGAGTATGGACCCTACCGCCAGAGTGAGCGCAGGGACATCTACCGCAAGTATGTCCGTGAGCTACTGGAGAGCGGTCAGGCCTACAAGGCGTACGACACCCCTGAGGAGCTGGAGAAGGCTCGGGAGAGTACCAAGAACTTTCAGTACGATGCATCCACCCGTATGGGTATGCGCAACTCCCTCGCACTGACGGAGAGCGAGTGCGAGGAACTGGAGCAAGCGGGTGTGCCATACGTTGTGCGACTTCGGATAGAGCCGGGAGAGGCGATCAGCTTCACCGATATGGTACGCGGGGAGGTGACCATCAATTCCTCGGAGCTTGACGACAAGGTACTCTACAAGCAGAGCGATGATCTCCCCACCTACCACTTGGCCAACGTAGTGGATGACCACCTGATGAAGATCTCACACGTCATTCGCGGAGAGGAGTGGGTCACATCCACACCCCTTCATGTCTTGCTGTATCGTGCCTTTGGCTGGGAGTCGGAGATGCCTCACTTTGCGCACCTGCCTCTCTTACTTAAGCCGGAGGGCAGTGGAAAGCTCAGTAAGAGAGATGGGGACAAGTTTGGCTTCCCGGTCTTCCCCCTTCGCTGGGAGTCGCCGGAGGACGGAGCTGTGAGCCCAGGTTATCGCGAGAGTGGCTACCTACCTGAGGCGGTGGTTAATTTTCTTGCTCTCCTGGGGTGGAATCCCGGAGATGACATAGAGCTTATGCCGATGAATGTCCTCATCCGTCGATTTGACCTCTGCAGTGTCAATAAGAGCGGTGCCCGCTTCGACTACGAGAAGGGAAAGTGGTTCAATCAGCAGTACATCCGGATCTGCGACCTCGACCGCTTAGCCGACCTCTGTATGCCGTATCTTGAGCAGGCCGGCATCACCTGTGACCACCATAGGCTGGTCTGTGCCCTTGATCTGACACGAGAGCGACTGACGCTCCTCCCAGATGTCGTCGAACAGACAGGCTACCTCCTCCAAGCTCCGACCGACTTCGATGAGAAATCAGTCAAAAAGCGGTGGAAGGAAGATAGTGCCAAGCAACTCACAGAGT
Source organism: Porphyromonas sp. C0041D3 (assembly GCF_056590575.1). Taxonomy (NCBI): domain Bacteria; kingdom Pseudomonadati; phylum Bacteroidota; class Bacteroidia; order Bacteroidales; family Porphyromonadaceae; genus Porphyromonas; species Porphyromonas sp. C0041D3. Next base: position 54,776 of record NZ_JBWPWJ010000002.1, on the reverse strand, counting down.
ACATGGAGTATATCGACACCTTCCCTAGACCTCTCGATATAAAGCTACTCGATGAGAAGACTCACGACTGGCTGGAGGAGAAAGGCTATAAGATAGGAGTGGTGATGAATGCTCTCAGAGTGGCACTCGTGGGTGAGGCGATAGGGCTCTACATCTACGACATCATCGACTTCATCGGTATCAAGGAGACCAAGCAAAGGGTCCAGTACGCTATTGAGCGACTGGGCTGATACCTATATCAACCAACAGCAGGACGCAAAACCTTAGTACTTTGCGTCCTGCTTTTTTCCTTTCGTCACTTCAGCGTTTCTCGTACTTAAAGCGCTTATGACTCCATAGATAATAGGCCGGCTCTCTCCTGATCATCTCCTCTAAGAGGGTGTAAAACTGCTGTGTAAGGGAGAAGTCCCCCTGATCATCCTCCTTGTCATAGGGCATCGGGACTACTCTCACACTCCAGTAGCCTCTTCGTATGCGATGCATATCAAGGAAGTAAGCACTCAGCCCCAGCCTCCTTGTGATCTTCTCAGCCCCGACGTGCGTAGGCACCTGCCGACCAAAGAAGTCGATGTAGTGATGAAGCTTGTCTGATGAGGGGGACTGGTCAGCCACATACCCCACCCCGAAGGGCTTTCCTAACTGCCTTGCAGAGAGAATATACCGGAGCGTATCCCTCATCTCGATCGACTTACTGCCATGAGCTTGCCGATTGGCGAGGATGATCTGATCAGAGACCGGGTCGTGCAGCTGAGAGTAGATCTGAGCACAAGTGACCCCAGGGAGCCAGAGAGCGATGGACGGGATCCACTCCCACTGACCATAGTGACCGATGTACAGGGTGAAATTGCGTCCACCAGCTGTATCCTCCAAGATCTGCTCTATACCCTCAAAGGTGATGTGTTCCTTCATCTCCTCCTCAGACCAAGTCATCATCCTCGGAGCCTCCAGTATCAGGTCACAGAAGTAGCTGTAGAAGTCCTTAGCAATCTTTTTCCTCTCCTCCTGAGTAAGCTTCGGGAAGGCGATCTCAAGATTATGATCCACTACCTCCCTACGATACCGGACCACATCTCTGACCACCCAAGCCAAGAAATCAGACAGATGGTAGAGCCCCCTAAGAGGGATCCTCCCCAGTCCGCGCCAAAGCCTGAGCGCCCACTTGGTCTTCTGTTTCTCTGTCATAGCCTACCTCAGTTTATCTTCAGCAATTGCCTTTTTCACCCGCTTCACCAGCATTAGACCTTTCATCTTGTCTCTTCTTCGTCTTAGTTGCCGATCACCAAGTCTCTCCCCCGCAGTATAGTCGGATAGTGCTTTAGCACAGCAGGGGGTAGATCCCTGCGGGTCTGCTGTCCCACACCGAGTGAGAGATCGTACACGGCTAAGCAGTGGCTACAGGTAGCAGACATCAGCGTCTCCTCAGCCGGAGTGTGATCCGGCATGACTATCCCTCGGGTGGGATAGCATAGGGGGCACTGGGCATCGTAGGCCGCATAGCCTCCGCCCTCGACCTCACCCGGAAGTCCATAGCAGACTATCAGCCCTCCCACACCGAGCAGATCACTCTGCTGTCGAGGAGTGAGGATAAGGATGGCAGTCTGGGGGGAAGCAATGGACCTCCCCTCAGCGGACATAAGATCAATGGTGTACGCTACCGGAAGGTTCGGCAGCGTATCTGGTATCGAGGTATCTAAGCTGATATGCCCGCAAGAAAGCATAGTCACAGCCAGTGTCAGGGCTGTGGCTATAGGGAAAAGTCTGTAGGGTACTTCTGACTTACTTTTTCCCAAGGAAGCGATCCACGTCCAAGTGTTCGAGACTATCGGCCATCTTATCCAGCAGGGGTTGGATCTTAGTCTTCACCATACCGGCAACGAAGGACGGGGCCTCCACCTCGACAGAGACCTGGGCCTGGGTATTGTCGCCCTCGGGCTGGAAGTTGAGCACCAACTCCACCGGCACCGGTGCGCCCTCAGCCTTGTAGCTGACGAGAGAGGGCTTCTCCATACGATTACGACGAAGGGTAATGTCACCTACGAGAGGAAGCTTGGCACTGATGGCATCATCTGTCACTGAGACGTCCTTAAACATCGGCTTGTCCCCCACTTTGCTCAGGAAGTGACGAGCTGACTCAGGCTCTCCCGCCAGATCAAAGACGGTATCTATATCCTTCTTTATGGTAAATGGTCTACTATTGATTACCTGCATATCTAACTACTATTCTAAGTCTATCACTTACCCCAATTAGCCGGATCCTTTCGCCACTCCTTGAGGGTCTCTACTTGATCGCTGTGGATAAATCCTCTCCTCTCTGCCTCAGCGACCACATGATCGTAGTCACTGAGAGTGAACATCGGGATAGAAGCCTCAGCAAAGGCATCCTCTGCGACGGCAAAGCCATGAGAGTAGGTAGCGACCAGTCCGAGTACCTCATATCCGGCTGCCTGTAGCGCCCTCGCTGCTGCAAGACTGCTTCCGCCTGTAGAGATAAGATCCTCGATGACCACCACCTTGGCATCCTTATCTATAGCCCCCTCTATCTGATTTTGCATACCGTGATCCTTAGCCTTTGCGCGGATATAGGAGAGCGGTAACCGCATGCGATCAGCAACGAGAGCCGCCTGTGGAATGCCACCCGTGGCGACACCTGAGACTGCTGTGACCTGAGGGAATTTCTCCTTGATCAGATCCACCAGTGCATCAGCAATCTGTGTCCGGATCTCCGTTGAGGAGAGCGTCACTCTATTATCACAATAGATGGGACTATGCCAGCCCGAGGCCCAGGTGTAGGGGTGTTCAGGATTAAGCGACACTGCATGAGCATCCAGTAGGAGCTTAGCAATCTTCTCAGCTACGGTTATTGAGGTAAACATAGGGTGTTATTTCGTGAGTTATATTACCAGCACCCAAAGGTAACTCATTTTTCTCTACCTCTAACCAGATACTCACCCCTCAAAGGAGCTGCAAACATATTCTTAGAAAAAGACAATGAATGCAATTTTATTCCGCTCTAAAAATAAGATGCAAATAAATTTGCTACATAAAAGCATTTTCGTAACTTTGTCGCACTGTTAAGTCAAGTGTTATGAGACAAAAGAGCTACATATTCCTCAGCAGCATGCTGCCCCTGATGATGATGCGAATGTACTGCGTACACTCGTCGGCTCTATCGTGTCCACAATTGATCCCATAACAATTTCGGAAGTCAACATTCATACACACGAGGCGAAACCGACGAGCCAACAGCTCAGTTAGGTTTCGCTTCACTTTTATCATCACATACACTATACCCCATCATTATGTCACACACTACCCAGCCTAAGTTCTCTCCTGAGACTATTGCACTTCACTATGGCTACGATCCTCTTGCCACGGGTCACCATGCGGTGTCCGTTCCGCTGGTAGCCTCGACGGCATACGCCTTCGCTGACTCGCAGGAGGCGATCGACATCTTTGCGCTCCGCAAGGAGGGCTTCCTCTACTCCCGCCTCGGCAGCCCCACAGTGGATGTCCTCGAGAGACGGCTCGCTGCATATGAGGGCGGTGTCGGCACAGTAGTTACCGCCACCGGACAGAGTGCCCACAGCACACTCTTCCTCACCCTGCTCCGATCCGGGGACCACATCGTTGCCTCCAATAGCATCTACGGCGGAACCTTCAACCTACTGGAGTCTACACTCCCCCGCTTCGGCATCACCACCACCTTTGTAGATATTAATAATGCAGAAGAAGTGGAGGCTGCCATCACCGAGAGGACCAAGCTGGTCTTCTGCGAGACGCTCAGCAACCCACGGCTCACCATCACCAATATCCCCGCGGCGTCTGAGGTCGCTCACCGCCATGGTCTGCCCCTCGTGGCTGACATCACCCTCACCGAGGGGATCAGCCACGCCATCAGCGAGGGAGCCGATGTCCTCACCTCCGCTCTCACCAAGATCGTCTGCGGTAATGGCACGACACTCGGTGGGGCGATCATCGACTCCGGTCGGTACGACTGGGGTAGCGGACGCTTTCCTGAGCTATCTGAGCCTTGCCCGACTTATAACAATAATTCTTTCACAGAGACTTTTGGTTCCCAGGCACTCATCACGGCACTCCGAGCCATCGGTCTTAGGGATCTTGGCACCGGGCTCAGCCCCCTCAACGCCTACGAGATGATCAAGGGGCTGGAGACGCTTGACCTGAGGGCACACGCCATCAGTGATCGCAGTCGTGAGCTGGCTGAGTGGCTTGAGGCAAATCCGAAGGTCGCTTGGGTCCGCCACCCTGCTCTTCTTTCCCACGAGCAGAATGACCTCTGCAAGACTTCGCTTCATGGCTTTGGCGGGGGGATCATCACCTTTGCGCCCAAGGGGGGATACCACGCAGCTCGCAGGGTGACCGAGAGCACCCAACTCTTCACCCTCGTTGCCAATCTTGGTGACAGCAAGTCCCTCATCACCCACCCCGCCGGCACTACCCACAGCCAGATGACCGAGGACGAGCTCCTTAAGGCCGGCATCTCAGACGATCTCATACGCCTCTCCATCGGTCTGGAGAGCATCGAGGACCTGAAGGCAGATCTCCAAAGCGCACTCGACCAATCATGCTCGGACAAGTAACCCTCTCGGACTTCACCAATTGGCGAGGCGAGAGTATCCCCTCTGTCACCCTCACTTACCAGGTGACAGGTCCCGCCCTCGGCACTGCTCCCATCGTGCTTGTCTGTCACGCTCTTACCGGCAACTCCGCTGTCGCCGGTCCGGAGGGCTGGTGGGCAAAGCTGATCGGACCCGGACAGACGATCGACACTGCCCGCTACACCATCCTCTCGATCGACATTCCGGGAAATGAATATGCCGGTTCTGCTCCACTGGATGATCCCTCCCTGCTCAATGTGAAGGACGTGGCTCGCCTCTGGCTGCTCGTGCTGAGGGAGCTCCGTGTTGATCACCTCTACGCACTCATCGGACCCAGCCTCGGTGGTGGCCTTGCTTGGCAGATCGCCACCCTCGAGCCCACGCTGGCGGACCTTCTCTTCCCCATCGCCACGGACTACAAGGCCTCCGACTGGCTTCTTGCTCAGACCGAGGTACAGCGACTGATACTGGAGCACTCCGACCGCCCCATCCACGACGCGCGGGTCCACGCCATGCTCACCTACCGAACGCCGATGTCCCTCATCAAACGCTTTGAGGGGAAAAAGGTGGAGGACAGCGGACTCCCAAAGGTGATCGATTGGCTCGACTATCATGGTCGCAAGCTAGAGGAGCGCTTCAGCCTGAGCGCCTACAGGGTGATGACCTTCCTCACCTCCACGATCAATGCAGCGGGGAGCGAGGAAGAGCTGTCACGGATCGCCTCAGACATCCACCTCGTCGCCATAGATAGCGACCGGCTCTTCCCCTACTTCGTCGCCCGAGAGACTATCGAGGGACTCAAGCACTTCGGCAAGGGGCGCGCGGAGCTCCACACCATCGTCTCCGACCACGGTCACGATGCCTTCCTCATCGAGTATGACCAGCTCTGCCGGATCATGAGTCCTTTCTTCTCCTAATCCAAATAAGACAATAGTATAGTATGCGTGTACTAAAGTTTGGGGGCAAGTCCCTCGCCAATGGAGAGCCCCTCCGTCTCTCCCTCAATATCATCCAAGAAATTGCCGAGGCTGACGACACTCCCCCTTTAGTCGTCGTCTCCGCTCGAGGTAAGACTACCGATCGCCTCCTTGAGCTGGCCCACCTCGCCGAAGCCGGGAAGCCCTGGCGGGAGAGCTTTCACCGGCTCCTCGCTGACCAAGGAGAAGGGACCGAAGGACTCTCAGATCGGCTTACCAGGCTCCTCGAGGGGATCGAACTCCTACGAGAGTGCAGTGCCAAGACACTGGATGAGGTCCTATCCTTTGGGGAAATCTTCTCCGCCCACCACATTGCCCGTCTCTTACCTCACGCCCTACCGATCGACGCCGGCGACCTCATCGTCACCGACAACTCCTATGGTGAGGCAAATGTGGAGCTCAAAGAATCGGAGGATAAGACGCGCAGCTACTTTGCCCACCTCCCCGCCGACACCCTCCCGATCGTGACCGGCTTCATCGCCCGAAGCAACGAGGGGGTGCGGACAACCCTCGGAAGAAATGGAAGCAACTACACAGCTGCTCTACTCGCTAACTTCCTTGATGCCTCTCAGCTCGACAACTACAGCAATATCGACGGCATTTACTCCGCTCACCCCGGCATCGTCCTCTCAGCGCACAAGATCCCCGAGCTCTCCTACACCGAGGCGGCCGAGCTCTCCCAGCTGGGCGCGGAGATCCTCCACTACAAGACGATCGACCCACTGGCTGCTAAGCAGATCCCCCTCCGCATACTAGACTCCTTCAGCCCCGAGGGATGTCGCCAGGAGGGAACGCTCGTCCATCTTCTTCCATCCTCCCAGCAGGCAAGAGCCATCGCTGCCCTCTCAGGCAAGGCTCTGATCCATTTTGAGCGGCACGAGATGAAGGGGCTCCCCGGCTTCGATGCTAGGATCTTCTCCGTCCTCAGGGACGAGGGCATCAGCACTGGTATCATCTCCCAGGGATCGACGGAGCGTGGCGTCGGCTTCGTTGTAGCGGAGAGCGATGCGGACCATGCCGTGGCGGCACTGAGGCGAGAGTTTGATCGGGACATCCACCGCCCCACGATCGAGGCGACGAAGGGGCTCTCCGTCATTGCCCTCATCGGGGTCAGCCTCTCCGGCTTCGACCACCCCTACTCCGCCCTTATCCGAAATGGCATCACACCTCTGCTGGTCAACAATGCCGTTACCGGCGACACCCTTTTCCTCCTCGTCCGTGACGAAGAAGTGCCGAAGGCGCTTAATGTGATCCACGGGGAGATGTTTGCTCACGCCAAGCGGATCCATATCGCCTGCATCGGTCACGGTACGGTCGGTGGCGCCTTCCTCGACCGGGTGACCGGAGAGCGGGCGCGTATCCTCTCCGACAAAGCCGTCGACCTCCGCCTCTTCGCCATCGCCAGTAGCCGGCAGCTCCTCCTCGACAAGGAGGGCATCGGCACCGACTGGAGGGAGCGAAAGGCTGCCGCCCCCGCCTCCGACGACCCGATCCGAGAGATCATCCGATATGCAGACGAGAATTACTTAGAGAATGTTGTCGTCATCGACAACACCGCCTCTCCTGCCATCGCAGCCCGCTATTGCGAGCTCGCTGAGCAGGGCTATGACCTCGTCTCCTCCAATAAGATCTCCAATACCGGTCCCTACTCTGACTACCTCCGACTGCGTGAGATCCTGAGGGGCCACCGGCGAACTTACAGGTATGAGACCAATGTGGGGGCCGGTCTACCACTGATCGACAACCTCCGGCTCCTCCACCTCTCAGGCGACCGCATCACTCGCATCAGAGGACTCTTCAGTGGCACCCTCGGCTACATCCTTTCCTCACTCAGTGACAGCACCTCCTACGCTGAGGCTATCCGCTCCGCCACCCGTCTCGGCTACTCTGAGCCGGACCCACGGCAGGATCTCAATGGTCTCGATGTGGCACGCAAGCTCCTTATCCTCGCACGCGAGGTGGGCATCTCGGCAGAGATGTCAGACATTGAGGTAGAGAATTTGGTTCCATCGTCCCTCAGGGACTGCTCAGCAGAGCACTTCATGGAGCGCTTGGACGAGGCTCAGTCCTACTTCGAGAGCCTCTCAAAAACCTCTCGAGGGGAAGTGCTTAGATATGTCGGAGAGCTGACTATCGGGGACGGTACTGACGCTACCCGACTCTCCTGCGGTCTCAGAAGCCTTCCTGCCAATAGCGCCCTCGGCTCGGTCAGCGGTGCAGACTCCTGCTTTGAGATCTACACCGAGAGCTATGGCGACCTCCCCTTCGTTATCCGAGGGGCCGGAGCAGGCGCAGAGGTGACCGCGCTCGGCGTCTTTGGCGACCTCCTCAGGATCGCTGACCGGGGCGAACTCTCGTGACAAATCGACAACTTGTGGCAAGGGGAAAAGGAGCTATACTTGCGGGGGGACCTCTTTTAGACTAATTTTGTCAAGAATTAGAGATAAGAGGATATGAATAATCAAGATATAGAGTCGCTCTACAAGGTCTTCTTGGAGCACCCCTCTATCTGCACCGACTCCAGGCAGGTAGAGCAGGGAGACTTCTTTGTCGCTCTACCCGGTGAGCGTGTGGACGGAAATACCTTTGCAGAGGCGGCGCTGCAGCGCGGCGCTGCTGTGGCGCTGGTCTCAGATCCGTCTCTCGTTGAGCGGGACGAGCGCTGTATCTACACCGAGGACACACTCCTCGCTCTGCAGCAGCTTGCCAAGAGACACCGGGAGAGCTTTAAGATCCCCCTCATCGCCATCACCGGGAGCAACGGCAAGACGACTACTAAGGAGCTCTGCGCTGTCGTCCTCTCTCAGAGGTACAAGGTCCTCTACACGGAGGGTAACTTCAATAACCACCTCGGCATGCCGCTCACACTCCTACGACTCAGTGAAGAGCACGAGATAGCGGTGGTGGAGATCGGGATCAATCACCCGGGCGAGATGGCTCCACTCGCCGACATTGCACACCCGACCCACGCCCTGATCACCGGGATCGGAAAGGCGCACCTCGAGGGCTTTGGCTCACTGGAGGGGACGCTGAGAGAGAAGAGCATCCTCGCTGAGAGAGCCTACGAGAGCGGGGGAGTCGTATTCCTCAATCTCGATGACCCACTCCTGCGCGAGCGCTGGTCCGACGAGGCTCAAGTGACCTATGGTCTCGCAGAGGGCACATACGAGAGGGAGCCGGACTTCAAGGCAACGATCCTAAGGGAGCAGCCCTACCTCTCCCTCCGGATCAGCTGTAGCCTTGGCGAGCAGGATATCAGAACCCATCTTGTGGGGCGCTACAATTACCACAACGTCCTCGCAGCCTTTGCAGTCGGGGTGACCTTTGGACTCACTATGCCGACGATTGCCAATGCGATTGAGTCCTACACACCGACTAATGACCGCTCTCAGGTGGTCAGGCTACCACGCCACATCTCGCTGATTATGGATGCCTACAATGCCAACCCCTCCTCGATGCGGGCGGCCATTGAAAATCTCTTTACAGCACCGGAGCCGGCAAAGTTTGCCATCCTCGGGGATATGCTGGAGCTGGGCGACGCATCAGACGAGGAGCACAGGGAGATTATGAGACTGATGGAGGGGGAGCCGGAGATCACGACGCTCTATGTGGGCGAAACCTTCTGCCGGCTCGCCTCACCGGAGACGATGACCTTCCGAGACATCGAGGGGCTTCGGTCGTTTCTGGAGGTGATCGAAGTGCCGGATGAGAGTGTCTGGCTACTCAAGGGGTCGCATAAGATCGGGCTTGATAGGCTCAAGGACACTCTGGCGATGAAGGCTGACGAGGGAGTGTCTGGCTCCGACTCTTATACCATCCCCACGTCGAAATTCAGATACTAATCCATGAGCCTTGACCTCTACGCACTGCTACTGACCCTCGGAGCCGGTATGGCGACACCCCTAGGGGGCGCCTTGGCACTCATTGGTAAGAGAGGCTCCCACGAGGATCGGCTCCTCGCCTTAGGGATGGGACTGGCAGGGGGCGTCCTCCTATTCTTGGCTCTACAGGGTCTACTCCCTGAGGCGTGCGAGGAGTTGGTCTCGCTCTATGGAGAGCGAGGGCATCTCTTGGCTCTCGGGGGCTTCGCCGGTGGGATGGCGATGATGGCTCTACTCGACAGACTGTTGCCCGGGAGTGCGCACCATACCCACCACAGCGATGGGAGGATGATGAAGGAGGATACTGAGGAGAAGCGCTCCCTCCTTATCTCTGCGCTGGCGGCGGCAGTCGCGATCTCGATACATAATATACCTGAGGGGATGATGCTCTACCTGACAGCGACTGAAGCACCTATGGAGGGGATCCCCGTTATGCTGGCTGTCGGCATACACAATTTCCCGATCGGACTCTCTATTGCCATACCTATATACTACGCCGGATATGGGCGTATGAGGGCACTACTGGTCTGCCTTCTCTCGGGTGTGATGGAGCTTATCGGGGCTTTCCTCGGAGCATTCCTCTCTACCCCAATGGAGTCGCCCCTCTTCCTTGGCCTGATGCTCGCTCTAATTGCCGGCATTATGGTCTACGTCTCATTCGATGAGCTGATCCCCGCCTCCTACAGCTACGGCAAACGCCACGCCTCTCTCCTTGGGATCCTCATGGGGCTGCTCTTTATGGGACTGACGATGATACTGATACACCACTGATCTTTTATGGAAGGCAATTTTACCATAGCCCTGCTGATGACCCTGCTGGCAGGGCTCTCTACTGGCATCGGTGCTGCGATCGCAGTTCTCTCCAAGCGGACCAATAAGTCACTCCTCTGCATTGGTCTGGGACTCTCCGCTGGGGTGATGATCTACATCTCCTTTGTGGAGCTGCTGTCTCAGGCGCGGGTCTCTCTCGTGGAGACGTGGGGATCCATAGGGGAGCTATATGCGGTGCTGGCATTTTTTGGCGGCATAGTGGCAACACTGCTGATTGACTTAGCAATCCCTGAGACAGAAAATCCTCACGAGATCCACGGGGTGGAGGAGATGCGGGCCGGTGAGGATCACTCGCTGGAGGGGCTGAGGAGGATCGGGCTGATGAGCGGTCTCATCATCACGCTGCATAACTTCCCTGAGGGAATGGTCACCTTCCTCTCCGCCCTGTCGTCCCCCACCACCGCTCTACCGATTATGCTGGCAATCATGATCCACAATATCCCGGAGGGCATCTCTGTCTCGGTCCTGATCTACTACGCCACCGGGAGCCGCTCACGAGCGCTGCTCCTAGGTGTCCTCTCCGGACTGGCTGAGCCGGTCGGTGCACTGGTGGGATACCTTTTCCTACAGCCCTACCTGACACCCGCCCTACTCCATACCACCAACGCGGTCATCGCCGGCGTGATGATCTACATCTCTCTCGACGAGCTGCTCCCAGCAGCAGAGCGGTATGGGAAGCACCACCAAGCTATACTCGGCGTGATCTCAGGTATGGCGGTGATGGCAGGGACACTCCTGATATTGTAAAAAAAACTATACTTTCTCCTTTTTCCTAAATCTCCCTTATAATCAGCCTTTGAGCGAATTAAGAGGGGGCATTTTGCGTATATTTGTGCCGTAGATAAGGGGGGCGTACCACACGTCCTCGACTGTATGACTATGAACCATTTACTTGTGCATCCTCTGAGACTTCATATCCCCTATCGGGTCCTCCTATCGCTCCTCACCCTGGTGCTGACCTCGGCACTGGGAGAGGCTCAGGAGTCTCTCCGAGAGGAGCTGAAGCAGATCTCAATGGAGGGGAAAAAGGTGCAGGGATTCCTGGTGCCGGTCCGGACGGAGTACGGCGAGAGCCTCCCGACTGTGGACCTCGGTCCAGTCTCTATCTATCGGGAGATGAAGTATGCCACGCCCGAGGAGCGCAGGGCTTATAATCGTCTCGTGAGAGACGTCAAGATCACCCTCCCCTATGCTAAGATGGTGAGCGAGACGATGATGGAGACTTACGAGTACCTCCAGACGCTACCGGATGATAAGGCTCGTGAGGCACACCTCAAGCGGATGCAGAAGGAGCTCTACGAGCAATATAAGCCGGAGATGAAAAAGCTCACTCTCCGCCAGGGTAAGCTCCTCCTTAAGCTCATCACGCGGGAGACAAATAGCACGTCTTACGAGCTGATCGACTCCTTCCTCGGTGGCTTTGCAGCAGGATTTTGGAATATGTTTGCCAAGTTCTTTGGCGCTTCTCTAAAGGCTGACTACGACCCTTATGGACGGGACGCTATGATCGAGCGTGTCTGTACAGAGGTGGAGTACGGCTTGGTCTAAAGTCACTCCTCGGGAAGGGGAAATCGGTAGTCACACCCCTCCGCATACCTTGAGCAACCAAGGGCTGTCCGCCCACGAAGCAGGTGTCCCTGACGACACTTAGGGCAGAGGTCTCCCTCGCTAGGAGGAGCATCTGGTGACTTGTATGACTGAGCGGAGGAGTGGCGTTTCTTCTTTTTCTCTCCCGTCTCTGACACAGCAGTCTTCTCCTCCTCGATCAGAGCACTCATAGTGCGAGGATCCCGGATCACCTCAGTGACCATCCGGGTAACCTTCTGAGTAAGGTCGGAGATGAACTGCCGAGCATCATACTCACCACTCTCTATCTGGCGTAGCTTCCGCTCCCACTGACCGGTCAGCTCCACACTCTTGAGCATATCGTCTCGTATGATATGGATCAGCTCCCTCCCTACTGGAGTCGGGAGCAAGGTCTTACGTTGCTTGCGGATATATCCGCGACTGAGGAGCGTCTCTATGATGGCAGCGCGAGTGGATGGGCGACCGATGCCATTTTGCTTCAGCGCTTCCTTCATCTCCTCGCTCTCCACCAGCTTACCGGCAGTCTCCATAGCCCTGAGGAGGGTTGCCTCAGTGTAGGCTCTGGGAGGGCGGGTCTGCTTCTCCTGCAGCTCCGGTCGGTGTGGTCCCTGCTCCCCCTCGACAAAAGAAGGCATCACGGTAGTCATCGGCTCTTCGTCCTGAGACTCCTTATCCTCATCGGGCTTCGCCACCGCCTGCCACCCTGGGTCAGCAATCACTCGCCCGTTGGCACGGAAGCGTACACCCTCAACTGCTCCCTGGACCGTCGTCTGCTCAAACTGCATGTCGGGGTAAAAGGCAGCGAGGAATCGTCTCGAGATGAGGTCGTAGATCTGTTGCTCCTCGTTGCTGGTAAATACCCCACCCTCACCGGTCGGTATGATCGCATGGTGGTCGGTCACCTTACTATTGTCCACGACACTCCTTAGCTTACGGAGCTTCTTGTGTCCCAGCGGGGCAATAAGGTCCCTTAGTACATGGTTGCGCTGGTAAAGGTTATTAAGGATCTCAGGACACTTGGCGTAGACATCCTCAGTGATATAGGTGGTATCTACTCGTGGATAGGTGACTAACTTTCGCTCATAGAGTGCCTGGATCGTGCGAAGCGTATCATCGGCTGAGAGCCCCAGCTTCTTATTCGCTTCGATCTGGAGAGAGGTAAGGTCAAAGAGATGCGGAGGTGCTTCTTTCCCCTTCTTCTTCGTCACCTTTGTGACAGAGAAGGGCTTACCCGTGATCTTATCCAATATCTTCTGCGCCTTATCGACCGTGCTATATCGCCCTGCGGTGGTAGCGAAGGCGGTCTCCCTGTAGATCGTCTTGATCTCCCAGTAGGGCTCGGGGACAAAGTGCTCTATCTCCTCCGCCCTCTCGACGATAAGGGCCAGCGTCGGTGTCTGCACTCGTCCGACAGAGAGCAGGCGGCGAGAGTCCCCCGTCCGATACTTAAGGGTATAGAGGCGAGTCGCATTGATCCCAAGGAGCCAGTCTCCGATCGCTCGCGTCATACCGGCATAGTAGAGTCGCTCATACTCGGCAGAGTCGTGCAGATGATCAAAGCCCTCTCGGATAGCCTCCTCAGTCATAGAGGAGAGCCAGAGACGCCGGATCGGGACCCTACAGTCAGCCAGCTGGAGTACCCAGCGCTGGATCAGCTCACCCTCCTGACCAGCATCTCCACAGTTGATCACCTCATCGGCCTCCGACACTAATCTGCGTATGACGTCAAACTGGTGCTTGATGCCACTGTCCTCCTTGAGCTTGATCCCGAAGCGCTCCGGCACGATCGGCAGATGGACGAGACTCCACCGCTGCCATCGTGTGGCATACTCCGCCGGCTCCTTCAGCTCACAGAGGTGACCAAAGGTCCAGGTGACTCTATACCCATTGCCCTCCATATAGCCGTCGTGTGCCTCGCCGGCACCTAGGACAGCAGCAATGGAGCGAGCAACGGAGGGTTTCTCAGCAATACAGACTTTCATCCGTCATAACAGAAAGGGATGGAAGAGACAGCACCATACCGCTCTCCCATCCCTTGACTATAATATTAACTTGATCTAATTACTCAGATATCGAGCTGCTTACGGATCGCCTCTACACGCTCATCGCAGGAGCGACGTGCCTCAGCCAGCTGAGCAGGGTCCTTCGGTGAGGCATGCACCTCGATGTAAAACTTGATCTTCGGCTCCGTACCCGAGGGACGGATAGAGAGCTTGGTGCCACTGGCGGTAAAGAACTGAAGGACGTTGGAGGTGGTGGGGAAGTCGAGGGTATAGGTCTCGCCGCTCACCTGATCTCTACCCTCAAGTGTGGAGTAGTCCAGCACCTCGGTCACCTGCTCGTCTGCAAGCTCCTTGAGGGGATGGTGACGGAAGTTTTTCATCATATCCTCGATCTCCTGAGCACCGGTCACACCGGGACGAACCACGCTGATGGTCTTCTCGACGGAGTAGCCATACTCGAGGTAGATCTTATCGAGGAGCTGATAGAGTGTCATACCCTGCTCCAGAGCCCACGCAAAGATCTCACCCATGATGATACAAGCTGAGACAGAGTCCTTGTCGCGGACAAAGTCCTCCCAGAGGTAGCCGATACTCTCCTCACCACCACCGAGGTAGCGACGAGTACCTTCGTTTTGACGCATCACACTTGCAATCCACTTGAAACCGGTGTAGCAGTCGTAGAGCTCGACGTGACCGGCATCAGCCACATTACGGATCAGGTCGGTGGTCACGATGGTCTTGACGAGATAGTCACTCTCCGACAGATCGCCGATCTCCTGATGCCGCTTGATCGCATAGTAAGCATAGAGGAGGCAGGTCTGGTTACCGGTGAGTAGGACGTACTTCCCCTCATTATCCTTACACCCCACAGCGAGACGATCCGCATCGGGATCCGAGGCGAGGACGAGATCGGCATCTACCTTATGAGCAAGGTCAAGTGCCATCTTCATCGCCTCAGGGTTTTCCGGATTGGGAGAGTCCACCGTAGGGAAGTCCCCATCAACAACCATCTGCTCCTTGACCGGATGGATGTTGTCAAATCCTGCAGCCTCCATAGCGCGGACATTGACCTGACTACCGGTGCCGTGAAGCGGCGTATAGACGATGCAGAGGTCGTGATGAGCCTTGATCGCCTCAGGAGTCAGGCGGGTCGTCAGCAGATCATCGATATATTGCTTATCAAAGCTCTCGTCGATGAGTGTGATCAGGTCCTCTCGTCCCTCAAACTTGATGTCACGTACGGAGCGGATCTTATTGACCTCACCGATGATGTTCTTGTCGTGAGGAGCAATGATCTGAGCGCCATCCTCCCAGTAGACCTTAAATCCATTGTACTCACGCGGATTGTGTGAGGCGGTCACCATCCCTCCGCTCTGACAGCCGAAGTGACGGATCGCATAGGAGATCATCGGCGTGGGGCGAAGACTCTTGAAGAGGTAGACCTTGATGCCATTGGCGGTAAAGACATCTGCCACGATACGCGCAAAGACTTTACTATTGTGACGTCCGTCATAGCCAACGACTACTTTAAGGTCTGCGTCCTCGCCAAACTCCTTGATCATATAATTGGAGAGACCCTGAGTGGCAGCACCGATATTGTATTTATTCATACGATTTGTCCCGGCACCCATAATGCCCCGCATACCTCCGGTGCCAAACTCTAGATCCCTGTAGAAGGCATCGACCAACGCCGATGGATCCTCAGCGTCTAAGAGTTGCTGCACCTGACGGCGTGTCTCCTCATCATAGTCCTCAGAGAGCCACTTGCGGGCTCTCTCACGTGCAGAGGCGATTAAGCTTTCTGATACTGCCATAGCTTGATTATATATCTGGTTACCAAATAATTTATTCTCACGTCAAAGCTCACACCCATCTGCATGGCGTGACCTTACAGTCACAAATGTACCTTTTTTTCTCTCACCACCTTTCACATCACCGCGAAATCATCGCTCAAATCGATCAGGATCTCCCCTCTGACTAATACCGATATTAGAGAATTCTTTTACCGATATTAGTGCGCACTAATATCGGTAAAAGAATTACTCCTGAAAGACGAATGCGTAGGACTTGATTGTGTGGGGCTTAGTGGTCGCCCGAAAAAGCGGTCTCAGGTGATCACCAACTAATAAAAGAGCGGTACGCTCAAATCACCATTATACAAGACTTAACGCAAAAAGAGGACAAACATCCGTAATAACGCTCCCCATCACCAGAATGTCAAAATAACGTTGTATTCATCTTGTTACCAGAATATTAAATCAACATTATCTACCAATTCATCAAAATCGAAAACTGCGTAAAAGAAAGACTGTAACATTAATGTCGTCAAAATGCATTAGTTTTGCCACATCAAACCACTACCTTTGGATCGATTTCATACAGTATGATATTGTAGCTTATTTTCTAAAGCACTACATACTTAAGGAAGCGAACTTTATTTTACTTAATCAATATAGGATATGAAAGGAACAAAAACCTTGCTCTTCACACTGGCGGTAGGGCTGATGACAATCAGCTGCGACACCAATAAGAACGAGCTTTCAGCGCCACAAAGTGCCATACCTCTGGAGAAGGTCTCCGCTAAGTCGGAGGGACCCGGTCAGGTCACCATCTCGTGGGCTATGTCAGGTAAGAAAGAGAACAGCGACTGCATCGGAGTGATGGTTTCTTACTTTGACCCAATCCTAAATCACAAAGTACTGCTCGGTGGTAAGCCCGAGCAGGGATCGGTGGTCGCCTCCGGCCTAGCCGAGTGTGCCGGGACGATTGACTTCACCGTAACCTCCTACAGTAGTACCGGTGACGCCTCAGCATCCATGACCACCTCTGCCGTCAGCCAGCATATGGCGATGATTTACACCACTAAGGCGTGGAAGGATATCCACCTGAGCGCTGATCAACTCAGCACAAATGCTCAGGAGGAGTCTGAGGGCCCTATTGAGAACCTTACCGATGGAGATCTGGGTAACTACTTCCACTCTGACTGGCATGGCTGGGTGGACGTAAACCAGCTCCACAACATCGTTATCGACCTTAAGAGCGGTGTCACGGCTCAGGATATGATCCTTGGCTACGCTCCCCGCCCCGGAAAGGAGGGTGATTCTGTCAAGGATGCTAGAGTCTCCTTCAGCAAGGACGGGAACAGCTGGTCAGCACCGATCTCAGTCACCTTTGATATGCCCAAGGAGAGTGGTGTAAGAGTCAATTGCGAGTACTTCAGCGTGCCTGCAGACACTCGCTACATCAGACTGGAGCCTACCTCCCGCTACGATGGCACCGATCTCACCAGCTTACTTGGCTCAGGTGGCGGTGACCGGTACTTCCATATGGCAGAGCTGTGGCTCTCTCAGGTGACGGAGTACTATGAGCATGACCCCGAGATCGCTGTCAGGGAGATCATAGAAAACAACAAGAAGGCGAACGCCGCCAAGTAACATAGTGAGCATAAAAAGAATGAAACGCAATAGTATCATAAAGAGCTTGTCATACCTCATAGTGACCCTTCTCCTCTCTGGGTCTCTCGGTATGTCCATGGAGGCCAAGGCCCAGAAGAATAACGAGGTTACAGTAAGTGGTACCGTTATTGACGGGACCATCGATGAGCCATTCATTGGCGTGACTATCCAAGCGATAGGTACGACACTTGGCACGACCACCGACCTCAATGGGCACTTCACCATCAAGGTTCCGGATCAGGTAACCCTTTCATTCTCCTTTATTGGGTACAAGCCCAAGCAGGTAAAGGTGAATGGAGCCACAAGTGATCTGAAGGTTGTGCTGCAGGAGGACACTCAGGCACTAGAAGAGCTTGTAGTCATCGGATATGGATCCTCCCGCAAGGAGGACCTCTCCACCTCGATCTCCACCATGAATATTGACGAGAGCCTAAAGTCTCGCCCGGCAAATTTGGCTAATATGCTTCAGGGTCGTATGCCCGGTGTCACCATCCAGAACAATGGTGGTAACCCTATGAAAGGCGCGGAGCTCAATATCCGAGGCAAAGGGTCTCGCGGTGGGGATCAGGTACTCTATGTCGTGGATGGCGTACCGGGTGCACCCTTCAACATTGAGGATGTAGAGAACATTACTGTCCTGAAGGACGCCTCCTCGGCAGCCATCTATGGTGCCTCTGTAGGATCCGGCGGTGTGATCGTGGTAACCACTAAGAAGGCCAAGGAGGGCAACCTGCATGTGGATATCAACAGTTCCTATAGCTTTGACCAGATCACCAAGAAACCTCAGGTAACCACAGCAGGTCAGTATATCAAGGTGTGGAATAAGGTCGTAGAGAATGGCGATGCAGCTGCTCTGCCCGCAGTGGCTAACGTCAGCCTGTACCCATATGGGATGATTGATCGCACCAATTGGATGGATGAGATCTTCCGCCTCGGCTCCATGAAGCATGTGGCCGCCTCAATCAGCGGTGGTAGCGAGAGGCTTAGTGCTCTATTATCAGTATCGTATGATCGCCACGATGGTATCCTGAAGAATACGTGGTCAGATGGCTTTGGAGCACGACTCAATGCAGACTTCACAGTGAATAAGTGGCTGAAGCTCTCTCAGAGTCTCCACTTCACTCACGATAATGGTCAGGGAGGTAATATCAACGACTATGGTCACGAGGGAATCCTCGCTGACGCAACCTTCTACCCCACAGCTGCCACCATCTATGAGATGGACGAGAATGGAAAAGAAATTCTCGATGCAAAGGGAAATAAGGTGTGGGGTGGTACCATCCCGGCATACTACGCTAAGCAGGGAATATCAGGCTATGGTATGATCAATAACCCGGTAGCCTCTCTATTTCGACTCCACGAGAATCAGCCGGCATCAACCCTCTTCTCCACCACTTCACTGAATATCAAGCCACTATACGGACTAGATATCATCAGTCGTCTCTCTCTCGGTGAGGACTGGGGT
Organism: Porphyromonas sp. C0041D3; assembly: GCF_056590575.1. Lineage (NCBI taxonomy): Bacteria > Pseudomonadati > Bacteroidota > Bacteroidia > Bacteroidales > Porphyromonadaceae > Porphyromonas > Porphyromonas sp. C0041D3. The sequence continues at coordinate 35,958 of NZ_JBWPWJ010000002.1, read as the reverse complement.
CGCTATGAGGGCTTCACACCGGCTGTCAGAGAGGTCGGAGGCCGTGGCTCGCAGAACTCCCGCTCTATCTACAACTCCCTACACAATAGGTGGATATGGGAGACCACTGCAACCTATGCACGGGTCTTTGGGGACGACCACCACATCAGCGCGATGGCGGGGTACACTATGCAGTATGACAACTGGCGTGACAACTGGGTCGAGGGGACGGAGCTGCCCAGTGAGGATCTCAATAAGATCATCCTCTCCAATGCCACCAAGATCCCAGTCAAGCCGACTGAGGGCATCGTAGAGGAGTCTATGATCTCCGGCTTTGGTCGCATTGCTTACTCCTATGCCGACAGATACTTCTTTACTGCCTCCGTGCGTAACGACCTTTCCTCCAAGCTGGACCCATCCCACCGCTCGGCAGTCTTCCCTGCCGTCTCCGGATCGTGGAAGATCTCCAGTGAGGACTTTATGAAGGATATGGACGCCATCAATCTCCTTAAGATCCGCGCCAGCTGGGGTCAGGTAGGAAGCGTGGCAACCGTAAATCCATACGCCTACAATGTCTCTATGGCACAAGCACGCCAGACTGTATTTGGCATAGACAACCATACAGTAACCGGTTATTACCAGAGGGGTATCTCTAATACGGACCTCAGATGGGAGACCACGGAGTCATGGGGAGTGGGACTTGATTTGGGTCTCTTTGACAGACTCTCACTCACGGTAGACTACTTTCACAAGCTCACTAAGGACCTCATCGAGCGAGTACCGATCGTCTCCACGATGGGTGTCGAGGAGGAGCCTCTGGGTAATGTAGGTTCCGTCTTGAATAAGGGCTGGGAGTTTCAGCTTAATTACAATGATCGCTCGGGGGACTTCACATGGGGCGGATTTGCCAATATGAGTATCATCAACTCAGAGGTACTCGACCTCGGCAGTCGTGACTACATCCAGGACAACCTGGTCGTCAATGGTATGTCACCCATCCGCTCCAAGGTGGGTCTGCCATGGCAATCCTTCTATCTACAGGAGGCTGACGGAATCTTTAAGAGCAACGAAGAGGTGGCAGCCTATACCCACAAGGATCCTGAGACCGGTGCTGTATCTCCCATACAGCCCAATGCCAAGGCGGGAGACATCAAGTTTGTGGATCAGAATAATGATGGAGTCATCAATACGAAGGACTATAAGTACTTCGGCTCCTATATGCCCAAGTTCACCTTCTCATTTGGAGCCAACTTCGGCTGGAATGGAGTGGACCTCTCCTTAGACTTCCAGGGGATCCAGGGCAATCAGATCTACAACGCCTACAAGCAGATGACTCTCACGGGTCGCGGAGTGGAGGGCAATATGAACGCCCTCGTGATGAAGTCCTTCGACTTTGACCCCAACTCCGGCATCCCGAGGATAGGTGTGGCAAAGGATGAGAATGGCAATTACTCGAGCGCCAACAGCTACTTCCTTGAGGATGGCAGCTACCTGAGACTAAAGAATGTGACCCTCGGCTACACGCTTCCTAAGGTCTGGATGGAGGCTATATCTATGCCCAGGGCAACGGTACGCTTTTATCTCAATGGATCCAACCTCATTACCTTTACCAAGTATAGTGGCATTGATCCCGAGGTAGGAAGATATGGAGTGGATGCCGGACGCTATCCACTGTCTCGCACTTTTTCCTTGGGACTTAATCTCAGTCTCTGATTATAATGGATCGAATAAGAACGAATACGACTATGACACCCAATACAAAAAGCATACTCTCCGGACTCTGCGCCGGGCTGATACTTATCGGCAGCGGATCGCTCATTACCTCGTGTGCTGATAGCGACTTCCTCAATCACGAGCCTTATGCCAACGGAGACACAAATAAGGACTTCTACAAGGATCCAAACAACCTCCGTCTCGCAGTAGATGCACTCAATCGCTTCACGAGCGAGGAAGGAACGACAGGTCGTGGCTACATGTGGATGGAGAACGCATCTGACAACTGCATCACCGGTCGTAATCAAGCCGAAGCAGCTCAGATCAAGAACTTCACTATGGACGCCAATAATGGTCGTGACTGGAATGAGAACTGGGATCGTATGTATCAGGTGATCAGCTCAGCCAACGAGCTGATCAAGGCTGTAGACAATCTCCATGTAGATGGAGAGCTAAGAGACTACGTCCTTGGCAACGCCTACTTCTATCGTGGAATGGCCTATCTCTGGCTGGCTCCCTGGCACGGCGATGATGGTCCCAATGGAGGGATCCCCATCATTACTGACAAGACACCGGTATCAGAAATGGACTCCGAGCGACCCAAGAGTGTCCTTGAGAATTACGATCTGATCATCTCGGATATGGATCAGGCGGCTGCACACCTACCTCTCTTCTCCCAGCAATCTGATGACCAATACGGGCGTCCGTGGAAGGCAGCAGCATGGGGCCTTGCCGCCCGAGCAGCGCTATATGCATCCCAATTCGATGCGAAGTATTACGACAAAGTGATAGAGTACTGCGATAAGATCATCCAACTCTCAGGAGTCGATAAGCGGTCTCTGTACCCGGACTTCTCAACACTATTCACTGCCAAGAATAACTTCTCTTCCGAGTACATTTTTTCATTCCTCGGATCAGCTACAGCAGCAGCCGGACCCAAGTGGCATGGGATGAGTTTCCAGAACGGAGGCTTCGGGAGGTTCAACACATGGGGATACTTTTGCCCCACAGCTGAACTCTACGAAGCATACGAGGAGGGTGATGTGCGTCGCCAAGCGTCATTTGCAGGCCCCGGTGACAGAGTAGTATTTATGGATCTGGACTTTAAGCTGGGAGAGCCCAAGATCTCCAAGGATAAGCAAGGAAAGGAAATCCGAACCATTGATGACAAACGCCAGCCGTCCACCCCTGCGAATATCCTCCTGACAAAGTGGATCAGTCCCTATAGGACGGCTGACAATGCAGGTAAGGAGTTCTTCAACAATGGTAACTTTATGTGTACTACTCTCGGAATGGTAGTTCTGAGATATGCTGATATCCTGCTTATGAAAGCAGAAGCTCTGATCTGGACGAAGGGAGAGGGAAATGCTGAGGCGGTCTCTATCCTCAACCAGATCAGGACCCGTGCCGGGCTGTCTGCCAACTCTCAAGGGACCAAGGCGGAGCTCAAGCAAGAGCGTCGCTGTGAGCTGGCGTTTGAGTTCCTGACCCCGAGATGGCTTGATCTGATGCGCTGGGGTGACTTTGATCTCCTAGAGCAACCCCTACACGGATTTGATCTCAATTACTATGGGAATACTTACGATCCTACAACAGGCAAGGGTGAGAGGAAGCTGATCGAGGTCTGGCCGGCACGTAAGTTTAATCCTGCTGTGAATAAGGTCTTCCCGATCCCGCAGTCCGCTATTGACGGCTCTAAGCACCTGAAGCAAAATGTTGGCTACTAATCGAGCAGGACGGATCGCTATAGCACTCTTTCTTGCCCTGACTGCCCAATGGCTGTCGTGGACAACAGAGGCGCAGACGATACGTGTCATGACCTATAATGTCAAGTCATTCGAGGGGGCTGTTGAGACTACTCTCGGTCACAAGTATGTGATGAAGCCATTCTTTGATGCCTTTGACAAAGTATCGCCCGACATCTGCGTGATTAACGAGCTTGAGGTCTACACGGATGCTCTTGGCGATCGTAACCCACTGGCGGAGCTTGCGGGGCATTTGGGAATGCACTACTACTTCTGTAAGTCTTACGACCGCTCGGAGCTCAATAGAGGTGCAGGACTCTATGGGAATGGAATCCTTTCTCGCTATCCGATCATCCGGATGGACTGCCGTAGGCTGTCAATGCCTACGGGATCGTCTGATCCTCGGAGCGTTTTCTGGGCTGATCTCCTTCTGCCTAATGGGAAGGTGATCCGTGTAGTAGGTACCCACCTGGACCATACAGGAGGGCAAGTGGAGCAGCTTTCTGAAATTCTCAAGAGAAGCGAGGTCTTTGAGACAAATCGCCCCATAATTATGATGGGCGACTTCAATACTGACCCCGGCACGGTTAGTTACGCGCTCGGTCTCTTTGGGAATAAGCTCGCTATCACAGCAAACCATTGGGTGGACTACATACTCACCACACCCGATATCAAGTGTGGATCCCCAAAGGTTGATCCCTTTCGCATCAATCACGAGGGTGCCAGCTATGATATATCCGATCACGCCTCCGTATATATGGACCTTACATTATGATAGGAGTTGATAGAAGGATTAGGAATAGTAAGGTTGCCTTGGCTGCCTGCTGCCTGCTATTTCTTAGCAGTTGTGGGGGACAAAAGCCCTCACCAAGCCCCCAGCCGGAGCCTAAAATTCCTGACACGAATGAGGAGACAAAAACTCCGGAGTGGAATAAGAATCGTACCATATCTCTCTTGGTTGTTACCAATAAGGATGGCGAAAATCTGGGGAGCTCTCTATCAGACTACGAAGTTGTGTGCAGAAAATTAGTTTCACTCCCAAGAGAAAAAGTATCTGCCTATATGCTTATGGGCGTTAGTCCATACAGCAAGGATGGACGAGAGTTTTCCCCTAATGCGGTCATTTCGGATGCAGTTAAGTGCTTCCCGATATTTAACCCAAGCTCCCTAAAGAGCGGAAATCTCCTCTTAGCTAAGGACTTGGCTCAAAAGTTTGAAGGGAAATCCCTATCCGGAACTGGTTGTTTCTTGACTACTGCCGGTCTGAAGCTTATGGCAACCGGGGAAAAGCAACTCAGCTATGACGTAAACCTCGGTCTCGTCACACTGAAGGAGAGCGGAGATCCGGACGCTCTTAACAAACGACTTTTGACGGAAACTAAATTTCCCTCCTCGATCTTCCTACTTGGATCAGGAAGCAAGTCAATGATTAGCCAGATCAATGAGATTAAGGGGTATGAGAAAAAGATGGTAAACCTCTCTGGCAACGGAGACATGGCCCTCTTTATTATGGCCCCTAAGTCTTATCTGTTAAGGTCAAGTGAGAAGCTTTTTGACCTCCAAGAGGGAAAGGTCGTAGGTTTGCGTCTGCAAGTAGAAGCTGCTGTAGATCGATGAGTCTAAAGTCAGCCTAACCTTTTTATTATTCAGCCGCCTAGCCGAGAGTTAGATCAGCTCTCTACTAGGCGGCTGTATGGTATTTCTATATTTATCAATGAGAAATGCAATCATTTTTCCCCGAACTGAAGAGTAGACTGACTCCTACCTTGCTCACGCTACTGCTGACGTTAGGTATGATAGGAGGCTGTGGGAGGGCACCAGAGACGAGACTGATCGACCTCGCGATCGTGGGGACGCATGATGCCGCAGCCTTTAGCGCCTCGCCTCAGCTTCGGTGCCAAGACCTGACGCTGGAGGAGCAGCTGGAGGTCGGTGTCCGAGCCTTTGACCTCCGACTCGTTGACAGGTACGACGGGTCCGGGTATATGGATTTGTATCATGGTGAGGAGTCGCTTGGACTAGAGTTCACAGAGGAGGTTCTGCCACTTTTCACCCAATTTCTCACCACCCATCCGGACGAATTCGTTATCTTGTCACTCCGAAAGGAGGATGACGATCGCTGCTCACAGGAAGATATGAAGGCATACAGTCAATCTCTTCGGCGTGCGCTGGAGAGACCCGAAGTAGCTCGGCTCCTCTACAGAGGACAGCTTACTCGAGAGACCAAGGTCTCGGAAGTGCGTGGCAATCTGCTCATCCTGCTCCGCACAAGGATTGATGAGGAGGTCTGTCTGCCTTACTTTGATGGATTTCAGGACGACACCACCTTTGTGGCTCGCTTAGTCAATCTATGTGGCGGTACATTAGATCTATTGGTGGAGGATGAGTATATCGTCAGTGACACCTTTGACATGAGTGATAAGAAGACTGCTCTAAAGCGTGCGCTTGATCTTGCTGATCAGAAGACCGATCACTGGGCGTTCATCTACCTGAGCGGTACCGGCGACACCACTCCACAGAGGGTAGCAGAGGTCATCAACCCCTTTGGGAACTATCTACTCAGTAAGAGAGCGAGCATCCCCGGGGGGATCTACTTTGTGGACTTCGCAGGGATGCCCGAGGCTCGGGCGATCATGACGCTATGTAAGAAAAAGAACTCCAAGACATGAAGATGAAACCATCCATACAGCTCGGACTACTTCTCACACTTTCCCTACTCTGCTCCTGCGGTAAGGGGACCAAAGAAGAACTGATCACCCCTAATCCGGACAAGCTCTATGAGTGGGTAGATCCCTTTGTAGGGACCGGGTTTCACGGTCATACGTTCCCAGGAGCTACGGCTCCGATGGGAATGGTGCAACTAAGTCCGGAGACTCGCTGGGAGGGCTGGGATGCCTGCGCAGGTTATCACTACGATGACTACTCGCTCTACGGCTTTGCCCACACCCACCTCTCCGGTACCGGATGCAGTGACCTCGGGGATGTGATTTTCCTCCCCACCATCGACAGCGAGCGCTACACTGAGCACATTGACGAGGAGCGGTTACCTAAGGTGGGATTTAGCCACGATCGCGAAGAGGCACATGCAGGCTACTACAGCGTGGAGCTTGATAACGGCATTCAGGCCGAGCTCACTGCCAGCTCCCTTATGGGTGTCCATCGCTATACTTACCCAAAGGGGGCAGAGGAAGCATCTCTCCTGATCGACTTAGTCAATATCAAAGGGGACGAGATCGTAGAGAGCGGACTGGAACTGACCTCAGAGAGTACACTGAGGGGCTACACGATCACCAATGGCTGGGTACCTCGGCAGCACGTCTACTTTGCCGCCCACCTGAGTCGTCCGATACGAGAAGCCAGGCTTTTCCTTAATGGAGAAGAGGTCGATGGACTGATCGCAAGGGGCGACTCCATACGGGCCATACTGTCTCTAGATGCCGGCGATGAAGGCATAGTGGAGATCTTTGTCGGGCTCTCACAGACCTCTATGGAGGCTGCGGAGGCCAATCTCAATGCGGAACTCTCAAGATGTGGCGCGACTTTCGATCAAGTACAAGCCGATACAGAAAAGCAGTGGAGTTCTCTTCTCTCTAAAGTCAAGGTAAAAGAGGGGAAGAAGGAGGACCTCACTTGCCTCTACACCGCCCTTTATCACTCCCTTGTTGCGCCCAATAGGATAAGTGATGCCGACGGAAGCTATCGGGGTATGGACGATGAGATCCACCGGGCATCCGGCGTGAGCTACTCTACCCTATCGCTCTGGGACACCTTCCGTGCGGAGCACCCCCTCCTTACCCTGCTCTACCCGGAGGTAGTACCGGATCTCTGCCGATCTATGATGCAGATGTACCGCGAGGGAGGAGAGCTGCCCATCTGGCCGCTCTATAGTGGTGAGACCCGCACTATGATCGGCTACCATGCTGTCTCCGTATTGGCTGATGCCTACCTCAGCGGACAGCTTGGGGATCTTGATCCATTGGAGGTACTCGAGGCAATGATCAAGTCCTCCAACATCAATAAGAAAGGCTCCGATGCCTACACCCGACTGGGGTTCATTCCCGCCAATACGCACAACGAGTCCGTCTCCTGCACTCTCGAGTATGCGTACGATGACTGGTGCATAGCTCGAATGGCGGAGGCACTCGGGGAGAAAGAGATTGCGGACACCTACTACCAGCGAGCTCACAATTACATTCACCTCTTCGACGGCAGCACTAAGTTCTTCCGCGGACGACATGAGGACGGATCGTGGGGAGCCGACTTTGACCCCTACGAGGTAAGCAAAGACTACACCGAGGCCAATGGCTGGCAGTATCGCTTCGCTCCTATGCACGATGTGGAGGGAATGATCGCTCTCCATGGTGGAGCTGGCGGGATGCTCGATGCCCTCGACAATCTCTTTAGCGATACCACACCGGCAGGAGACCTCCAGGACATCACAGGGCTCATCGGGCAGTATGCTCACGGCAATGAGCCGAGCCATCATCTTGCCTTCCTTTACAATTACCTCGGTCGTCCCTCCCGTACACAAGAGCTGACGCGTCAGATCCTTGATGAATTGTACGACGACACCCCGGAGGGTATTAGCGGCAATGAAGACTGCGGTCAGATGTCCGCTTGGTATCTCTTCACCGCCCTCGGTCTCTATCCGGTGACACCGGTGAGTGGAGAGCTCCAGATCACCACCCCTCGCTTCCGAGAGGTGACTCTGACGCTCCCGAAAGGCAAGCTCACCATTACCACCGACAAGGATCCAGCAGAGTATCCTTATGTCCGCTTCATCAGCCTAAATGGGAAGGAGCTTCACCGCCTCTTCGTCACCATCAAGGAGCTCACTGAGGGTGGCACACTCGCCTTCACACTCTCCGACAAACCTGTGGATGACTTCGTGGTAGAGGAGAGGCCCTACAGTATGACCCGCAAGGACTTCGTGTCTCCCGTCTACAGCTCGGATGACATCACGCTCTTCCACGACCAAGTGAGCGTAAGCTTAGCCTCAGCAACCCCGGGAGCGACAATCTACTACACGATCGATGAGGGGGAGAAAAAGGAGTATACCGGTACGCCCATCACCCTCACTCGCAGCGCAACCCTCCGAGCTTATGCCGAGAAAGACGGACTGGACCCGTCTCCCACGACCACACTCATCGTCACGAAGGCAGAGTACGCCCAAGCGCAAGATGTTTCCTCAGGTGCCGATGGTGCCGATTGGACGCTCCACGCCGGGGCGGTCGAGAGTACGGATCAGATCGCCTCGCTCCCCATCATCGGGCGCGGCGTCTGCGAGCAGCCCTCGATCGAGATGCGAGACAGGGAGGACCTTTTTGCGCTTACTTTCACAGGATTTATCCAGGTGCCGGAGACCGATGTCTACGAGTTTCGGCTCACTTCCGATGATGGATCCGTCCTACGGATACACGACCGACCGATTGTCCTCAATGACGGCTCGCACGCCTTCGTCTCAGCAACCGGCAAGGTTGCACTCAGTCGCGGACTCCACCCCTTCACCCTACTCTACTGGCAAGGTGCCGAGGGCAAGGGTCTTCGCTTAGAGTACCGTCGACGCGGTCAGACAGACTACACCACACCCACCCTCAAGCACAAATAATCCATGAAAGCTACAGCCAAACACCTCCTCATAAGCCTTCTGCTCTTAGGTCTCTCTGCTTCGGCACAGGAGCCGAGCCGTCAGACTGTCACTCTACCCTCCACCTACGAGACCGTAACTGTTCGCCCAGTGGGAGGGACGAAGGTACGTAACGTCGTCCTGATGATCGGCGATGGTATGAGCCTAGCCCACATTGCTGCCCTCCGTACTGTCAATAAGGGACACATCAATCTCTCAAACGCTCAGGCCACCGGACTGGTCATCACCACAGCACTCGACAAGCTCGTGACCGACTCCGCCGCAGCCGCCACTGCGATGAGTACAGGGCACAAGGCTCGCTACCACACCCTCGCTGTGGATAGTCTCGATAGCCCCTACGCCACCATCATTGATCACGCCCACAGTGCCGGTCTCGGTACCGGAGTGATCAGCACCTGCCGTCTCTACGATGCCACCCCGGCTGCCTTCCTCGCCCACAGCGCTGAGCGAGAGGCACCCTATGAGATCATCGGGCAATTCCCCGGTAGCAATTGTGACCTCATCATGGGCGGAGGCGCAAAGGTCTTTACCGACAGACCTGATGGGCGCAATATCTTCCGCGAGATGGAGAAGAAAGGGTATCGCGTCACCCGAAGCCTCAAGGACTTCTCCGCAGGTGAGAAGAGTCCGTCCGGACGCGAACTCTGTGTCTATGCTGAGAAGGACGTACCTGTACCACTGGAGCGAGGCGAACTACTCTCTGAGGCCTCACGACTTGCCCTTGATCACTTAGCGAAGCAGACGCCAGAGGGTTTCTTCCTGATGATTGAGGGATCCCAGCTGGACGACTACGGACATACCAACGATCTCGACCTACTGATGCAGGAGACGGCAGACTTTGACCGAGCCATAGGGACAGTCATGAAGTGGGCGGAGGGCGATGGCGAGACGCTCGTCATCGTCACGGCAGACCACGAGACCGGAGGACTCACCATCCTCGGGGGAGACGAGGAGAGGGGCGAAGTAGAGGGAAACTTCTCCACCGGGGGGCATAGTGGCGTGCTGGTACCGATATACCTCTATGGTCCGTCAGCAGACCACTTCACCGGCATATACCACAATACCGAGATTTACCATAAAGTTATGCACCTACTCGGACTCTCCGAGCGATGCACCCAAGAGACCATCAAGCCATGAAGCGACTACTTATACCCATCGTCCTACTCCTCCTGAGCCTAAGCACCCTCTCGGCACAAGATCAGCGTGGGGTGCTACGCTTTAGAGCCGACAGCACGTTTCGGATCGCTCAGTTTACTGATCTTCACATCGACCCCACTTCCGCCAATACACCACGCACCTACGAGATCCTTCGGGAGGTGATCCGCTCAGAGCAACCGGACCTTGTCCTGCTGACCGGTGATGTAGTCACGGAGCGACCTGCGGTAGAGGGCTGGAGGTCTCTCGCTCGATTCTTTGAGGAGGAGAGGCAGCCCTACGGCGTTCTCCTTGGTAACCACGACGCAGAGGTACTATCCAAGGACTCCATCTATGATCTCCTCGAGGGGACGCCCTATTGCGTCAGTCTCAGGGGACCGGAGGGCATTGAGGGGAAGGGCAATCAAGAGATCCGCATAGAGAGCTCCACCGGTGGAGAGATCGCCGCCCTGCTCTACCTCTTGGACTCGGGACAGTACTACAGGAACCAGTTCGTCAGCCACTACGACCACATCCACTTCGACCAGATCGACTGGCTTAGGAAAACTCATACCCAAACCCTTGACGAGAGCGGCAGGGTAAGCATTCCATCGATGATCTTCTTCCACATACCCATACCGGAGTTTGAGATGCTAAAAGATCAAGGAAAAGGGCATATCAGCGAAGGCATCTCCTCCTCCACGCTCAATAGCGGACTCTTCAGCACACTACTGGACTTAGGTGGCGTAATGGGTGTCTTCTGTGGACACGACCATGCCAATGATGCACTGTCGATCCGAGACGGGATCACTCTCGGATATGGCCGGGTGAGTGGTCTGGACGCCTATGGAGACCTCCCGAGAGGTGGACGCCTGATCGTCCTGCACGAGGGCGAGCAGCGCTTTGACAGCTGGATAGTCACCCCGGACGGCGGCCGAGAAGCGACCTTCTACTACCCCTCCGGCTTTGACTCCAACGAGGAGGAGTCAGCCCACTATCTGCCGGCACTATCTCTCGATTCAGCGACACACGGGGTGAGGTACCGCTACTATACCGGGACGATCAAGCAGACTGATCAGATCCCCACCGCCACACTTGTCAAGGAGGGAGCCCTGCCCTACCCCTCTATTGAGGGAGCAGATCGTGAGGACCACTTTGGCTACATCTTCGAGTCCCTCATCCGCATACCCGAGCGTGGGCTCTACCGCTTCTATACCTACTCAGATGATGGCTCTGTGCTCTACATTGATGGAGCTAAGGTGGTAGATAATGACGGAGGTCACAGCGCTCGCCTACGTGAGGGAGTAGTCGCTCTGGAGGCAGGTCTGCACCGGCTGAGGATTGACTACTTCGAGGACTATATGGGACAGACACTCGAGGTAGGACTGACAGGAAAGAGTCTACTGCGGCAGCCCATCCCTGAGAGTATGTTCTACCTTGAGCCATCTGACAAGTGATATGATACGACTGATCCTCCTGACAGACTTTACAGAGTCTTACTCCTACAAGCTCTTCGCTGGCATCCAAGCCTATGCACAGGAGCACGACCGCTGGGCCGTATGCCGTATGCCCCCCAGCTACAAGAGCCAGCATGGTCTAGATGGTGTCCTCCAGTGGGCCAAAGCCTGGGGCGCTGATGCAATCATCGGGCGCTTTGATCCCGGTGATCGGGTCGAGTGTTTCAGAGAGGCGGGTATCCTCGCCATGGCGCAGGACTACAAGGTCCCTATCCCCTCACTCTCAGCGGTCACGGGAGACTACCGAGGGACCGGTGAGATGGCAGCAGAGTACTTTGTGCAGAAGGGGTTCACCTCCTTTGCTTTCATTGGCTACCGGGATGTCTTCTGGTCTCAGGAGAGATACTACGGATTTAAGTCCTACTTAGAGAGGGTGGGACTGAGCAGTCAGCTCACCGACTACAGAGAGACCTCTATCGATGAAGTGTGGGACTTCCGCCAGGAGGATCTGATCCGATTCCTCGAGGGTCTTCCACCCGAGACAGCGATCTTCGCTTGCGATGACAATGAGGGGATCCGTGTATCCGAGCTCTGCAGCGTCTCGAGTATCAGCATTCCTCAAGACGTGGCCATCCTTGGTGTGGACGACGACCAGACCATCTGTGGTCTGGCTGATCCGCCCCTCTCCAGCATAGCACTCGACATTGTACAGGGAGGGTACGAAGCGGCCACTCAGATCGACCATTACCTATCAGGGCGAAGTGATCGCCTTGAGGATGTGGTCGTGCGCCCCATCCGCATCACTGAGCGGACCTCCAGTAACATCCTCTCCATCAATGACCACGAGGTAGCCACTGCCATCCGCTTCATCCACGACCATGCCACCCAACCGCTGTCGGTCATGGATGTCGTGGCTCAGGTGCCTCTCTCGAGACGACACTTGGAGGTGCGATTTAAGCGCGCTACCCGACAGACGATCCAGAAATACATTATGAAATACCGGGTGGATAAGCTGGCCCACCTCTTGCTCACAGGAGACCGGCCGATCACTGAGCTGAGCGATGAGATGGGCTTTGTCAGCCCGAAGAACCTCTCCCGACAATTCCGCTCAGTCCTCGGGGTCTCTCCTCAGGAGTACCGTCGCATACATCACTGCACCACTGCAGATAGTCCGACCAATCAACTCACTGATACCCCACACCCATAATGCTTATGAGAAATAGATTACCACTCCTCCTACTGACCCTTGTGGTCTCCTCCCTCATCGCCTCATCGCAGATCAGCTCAGGCAACGACTCCATCTACAAGTTGCCCTACAAGAATACTTATGTCAAGAATGTCTTCGTCACAGACAATGTCTTCCGGACGATGAAGCCGGAGATCACTCGCCCCGGTTCATTTGACGAAGCAAGAGAAATCCTGCCTCTGCCACACTGGGAGGGACACGACGTTGAGATCCGTATGTACTGGGACGCCTGGAAGATCGCGGTCAATAATATCCGTCAGCCCGATGCAGGGTCGGGATTTGTCGCCACTTACATTGATACAGCATACAATGGTAATCTCTTTATGTGGGACGACTGCTTCATCCTGATGTTTGCCCGCTATGGTGCCCGATTCTTCCCCTTCCAGAGGACGCTCGACAATTTCTACGCCAAGCAACACCCCGATGGCTTCATCTGTAGGGAGATCAAAGCGGATGGTGCCGACTGCTTTGAGCGGTACGACCCCACCTCCACCGGCCCCAACCTTCTCCCATGGTGTGAGATGGTCTACTACCATCAGTACGGAGACCTTGGGCGACTTCACCGCGTCTTCCCGGTGCTCTGTGGCTACTACGACTGGCTGCGGCTCAATCGCACCTGGCGCAACGGGACATACTGGAGCAGTGGCTGGGGAACTGGGATGGACAATATGCCACGTGTGCCGGAGGGATACAACCCAATCTACTCTCACGGACATATGATCTGGCTCGACACCAATCTCCAGCAGATCATGACCGCCTACCAGCTCCTTGAGATGGGCTTCTACATCGAGCGGTGGCAGGAGATCGAGGACTATGAGACTGAGGCTCTGGTTCTTAAGGACTATGTCAATACTCAGCTCTGGGACGAGAAGAGCGGATTTCTCTACGACCAATATCGAGATGGCACACTCTGCGATGCAAAAGGGATCGGAGCCTTCTGGGCACTGATGACTGACGTGCTGGACAGACCTCGTATGGATCGCCTCGTCGCACACCTCACCGAGGAGTGCGAATTTGCCCGTCCTCACCCCATTCCCTCTCTCTCCGCCGATCATCCCAAGTACCGACCCAATGGTCGATACTGGCAGGGAGGCGTCTGGCCGGGGACCAATTATATGGTCATCAAGGGTCTCTCGCGACAAGGCTATAAAGACCTTGCGTACAAGATTGCGAAGCGACACTATGAGTCTGTCCTTGAGGTCTATAGGCGGACAGGTACCTTCTACGAGTACTACGCACCCGAGGAGATAGAGCCGGGATTTATGGCACGGGATCACTTTGTCGGCTGGGGTGGATTGGCACCGATCGCTCTACTGATTGAGTACCTCATCGGCATTGAGGCTGACTACCCGGAGGAGACTATCACCTGGGACATCCGCCAGCTCGAGGCGCACGGGATCGATCGATACCCCTTCGGTCCCGAGGGATCCATCGACCTCCACTGCGCTCGCCGAAGCGCACCCGGGGAGAGACCGAGGGTCACAGTCCACAGCAATGTCCCCTTCACACTCATCCTCACTTATGGAGAGGGGAAGAGCGAAACCCTTCATATCCAGCCCGACAGACCACAGCCCTGAGCGATCGGACTAATACCGATATTAGAGAATTCTTTTACCGATATTAGAGCGCACTAATACCGGTAAAAGAATTGACCGATGAACATCCAACAGATCGGATTAAGATTAAAAAATAGGTAATTTTGTAGCGATATGAGACTACGTACCTATATATTAGTCGGAGTAGCCCTCCTCGTCTCGGCTCTTTGCTCGGCTCAGATTGCCACACCGGGTAGCCGCCCGGTCGGCATTGGTGGAGGGGAGACGACAAGAAGCGTGCTGCACCTTCCGGTGTCCCGACTTGGGACTTTTGACAGAGACTCTGCTCTGCATGCTATGGAGGCAGCAGATAAGGAGGCTCTCCGGGTCTATCTCTTCGCACACAAGGAGGAGACGGACATTGACCTTCTCACATTGGGTCAGCACACCGGTCTGAGGGACGGGCGACAGGTGTGGCAGTACAGGATCAGCTCACCCGGAGCACTCAGTCTGAGCTTTTTCTTTGACCGTGTGAGCCTCCCGGAGGGAGCTCTGCTCTTCGTCTACACCGGTGACGGAAGCAAGATCCTCGGGGGCTTTGGAGCTGAGAATGTAAATCCCTCAGGTACTCTGGCGACACAGCCGATCGAGTCGGATGACGTAGTCATTGAGCTACAGGCTCCGGCGGGTACGCAACCGATACTTCACCTGAGTGAGGTCAATTATGGCGTAAGACCGTTCTCCACACGGGCAATCTTTGGCTCTAACTTTGGTCGGGGCAGCAGGTCACTCTCCTGTACACCCGAGGTGGTCTGTATGCCGGGGCTTGATGAGATGAAGCGTGCTGTTGTGGTCGTGGTCATCAACGGCGTGGGTATCGGCAGTGGCACTATGGTCAGCAATACTCAAGGAGACAACACGCCCTACCTCCTGACAGCGGCTCACGTGTTGTCCGTCAACTTCAATCATATGGACATAGAGCATCAGGCTGAGCGGACTGTGGCGATCTTTAATTACGAGTCCCCCTCCTGTAGCGGTGAGGTGATGCCGGATATGTCTCAGTCGGTAAGCGGTGCCGTAGTTGTGGGATTTGACAAGCCGACCGATGCCTGCCTGATCCGACTCAATAACATCCCCCCGGAGAGCTACCGCCCCTATTACCTCGGCTGGACGGCAGAGAGTCATCCGCAAGGGAGTTACATCAATATCCATCACCCACTTGCTATGACGAAGAGGGTGAACTACTACAATAAGGACGTCAAGGTCAATGTCACATGCAAGACGGACATGCACTACTTCGGTGACCATATGCACTACGAAGTGACCGCTTGGGACGTAGGGACTACGGCTGCCGGCTCATCGGGATCACCTCTTATAGATAGGGAGAAGAGGGTAATGGGTGGTCTCTCTGCCGGTAGTTCCTTTTGCTCAACTAAGGCAGCGGACTACTTTTTCTCCCTTGCCAATGTCTGGGCACAGAATCGCGAAGCGACACAGAGCATTGTACGTGCACTCTCTCCCGGGGGTGCCGGTGTCCTCACGTGTGATGGTCGAGACCCCTATGGGTCACCCCGAAGCCGAGCAAAGCGTATCACCCATGTCTCCTCCGCCCTGACAGGAGACTCTCTCTCCGGGCCGGGTACTCAGCTCAGCGCTGTGGAGATCCTCGGCAGTGCGGATGCGGTCGGTGAGCACTACATCCTGAAGCCTCACACCCTACTCTACGGAGCCTATGTGATGCTGGATATGTCTCAGGTGAAGCCTAATGAGCTGAGCGACAAGGAGACGATGATCCTCGAGGTATACACCGGGGATGACACACCGGCACTCACTCTGCCGGTAGATCTCAGCAAGATCATCCACGGTACGCTTGTCTCTGAGAACGACCGAATCAAGTACCGAGAGGTCTTTATCCCCTTTGATCAACCCCTTGAGCTGTCCGACAGGGGCGAGCTGATACTGGCGATACCCACCCGGTCTCTTCCCAAGGGTGTCTCCATACTTCACCAGCAATACAGAGGAGCCGGCGGACAGATGATGACCCGGTCGGGAAACAAATGGAGCCAGAGGACACTCAAGAGCGGCACCATCGCTCTCTGGATGGATCCGCTGATAGGTGATCCCGAGTCCGACCGATCAGCGACCAGCCAGCCCCTCTTTACCCTCACGCCCATAAGTAGGGAGCAGGTATTGGTGCAGCTTGCCGATCGTGCAGAGGGCGGAGCTGACCTCTCAATATACACACTACAGGGACAAAAGGTCTACACCAAGACCATCACCTCCCGATCCACCATCCTCGACCGGCAGATGCTGGAGGGTATGGGGGTACTTGTCATCCACGTTGATGCCGGTAGTGAGCAACTTACTTTAAAGACACTATTTCCAGCCATCTAACACCTAGTATAATGAGTCATAAGACCTTATTTACCTCTCACATAGCGACCCTCTTCATGGGTCTATTGGTGATGCTCCCCTCCTGCAGCGGAGAGGGCAACAAGTTTAGGATCCAAGGGACAATCACCGGTGCAGTCGGCAAGACACTCTTCCTAGAGCACCAGGGACTGACCGCCATCGAGCCGATCGACTCTGTCGTACTCGATGAGCGAGGGAAGTACAAGATGGGTGGTGCGGCGCCTGAGTACCCAGAGTTTTACCGACTCCGGCTGGAGAAGCAAGTGATCCCCTTCAGCGTCGACTCCATTGAGACGATAACCATCAATAGCGATGCACAGAGCTTTGCCACAGGGTACACCGTGGAGGGCTCGATCCCTGCGGAGAAGATCAAGCACGTCTGGCTCGCACAGCTGGATGCTAATGTTGCCATGTCGCAGCTTGTCCAGAAGTACGATGCCGGCAAGATCTCCTATGTAGACTTTGCCAGCCATAGGGACAGCATTCTTCAGAGCTACAAGGATGTGGCCCAGGAGGTGATCTTTGAGGATCCGAAGTCCCCTGTTGCCTACTTTGCTCTCTTTCAGCAGATCGATGGCAACCTTATTTTCAATATCTACGACAAGAAAGACTCACGCATCTTTGCCGCTGTGGCTAATGTTTACGACACTTTCTATCCTGAGAGTGAGCGGAGAGACCATCTCTACAACCTTGCACTTCGCTCAATAGCTGTCGTGCGTCAGCAGGAGAAGGCCGCCCGGGAGATCGCTAAGGTAGACTCCCTGTCGAGTCCAGAGGTTCACCGAATCGGCTACTTTGACATTGCGCTTCCTAACATCGATGGCAAGGAGGTCCGTCTCTCGGAAGTAGCTAAGGATCATATGACACTGCTGAGCTTCACCACTATGGACACAGACTGGAGCGTAGCTTATCAGAGTCAGATCAGTAGCCTCTATCAGACCTACACCGGACGTGGTCTCAGGATCTACCAGGTCAGCTTTGACGGGGACAGCTATGTGTGGAAAAACAGAGTAGCTCAGCAGCCATGGCACAATGTGAGAGACGCCGATGGGGTATACTCCTCACTCATCGGGCTGTACAACATAGGCTCCCTCCCTGCCCTTTTCCTGATCAATGCTCAAGGGGATATCGTAGCGAGGGCAAGCTCCTTTGATGAGCTTCGCAGTCTGATCGACAAGCAACTGTAAGTCCTCCCTTTTGAGAGAAAAAAGAGTGTGTTCCCCACCCACCCGGGTAAGGAACACACTCTTCTTTTTCTCAATGGGTAAGGGTGTCTCTTATCGGAAGTGATTGTAGGGGCGGAAGTCCCTCGTCACATGCCTTTTTTTCCTCTCCCAGTGGATCACAGGCTCACCACCCTGCATAGAGCTGACTCTGCCTATGACGGTAAGAGGCGGGATGCCACTCTTTCGGTCCGGCTCGGGCAACTGGTCAAGATCACTCTCGGATATGGTAAAGAGCAACTCGTAGTCCTCGCCTCCGGTCACAGCCATAGTCTCGCTGCTCCACTTGGTACGCTTGGAGCACTCTGTCTCCAACTCGTCAGAGATGGGTAGCTTATCTAGCTGTATTGTGGCATCAACATGCGACTGAGACAGAATCTTGGGAAGGTCGGAGACAAGTCCATCGGAGATATCCATCATAGCGTGCACACCGGGGATCTTAGAGAGTGCCTGACCTAGAGCTAGTCGAGGAGAGGGCTCGTAGTACCGCTGGAGGAGGTGGGTCTGCTCTTCGGTGCCATGGACCTCAACCCTCCTATTCCGCTCATCAGCGATCAAGCGTCCTGCGCAAGAGTCACCAAGCGTGTCGGATACCACGATGAGATCACCTGACTGAGCGGTACTTCGAATCTTCTCATCCCCCTTAAGTACCTTGCCGAGGATCGTGACACTAACCACTATATCTCCATTACTCCGCACCGTGTCGCCACCCAGCAGGGCAGTGTGGTGGAGGTTGGTCAGGTAAGCATATCCATCACTGAAGCTCTTGATCCAGCTCTCGTCCAGGTGCGGAGGCAACGCCAAGGAGAGAAAGCTCGCTATAGGTGTGCCACCCATAGCAGCAATGTCGCTAAGATTGACAGCAAGAGACCGCAGACCAAGCTGGTATGGGGTCATTTGCCCCACCTTGAAATGGACTCGCTCCACAAGCATATCCGTCGAGACAAGATAGTAGTAAGCATCATCGTAGAAGCTAAACATCGCACAGTCATCCCCTATGCCAAGCGCTAAGCCGGGCATATGCTCCCGAGTCAGTGCTCTTAGCATCTGAATAATACCACTCTCTCCCAAGTCTTTAAGCGTTCCCATTATTTATTTCTTAATTAGAGTTTGGCTTTATCCCGTTGACCTCAGCGACAATTCCCCATACGGATGCACCAAGATCCACATTCCATTATGTGCAGGCGGGTGCAATGATACCTCCTTAGCCCGATCATTTCAAACCATATGCCCCATTTGACGTCTCCAGATCAGGTACGTGATTAGTCGGGGGGTGAAAAACTTCGGGCTCAGTCACGCATTTAGATACGCAATCAAGCCCGAAGCTCTTAAGATTCTATTTTAGCCGAATACGGCTTTGCGGATTAGGCATCGTGCATGAGACGGGAGAGTACCTTATTGATACTTTTCTTTGCCTCGTACTCCTTGAGATAGTAGGGCTCCCAGTAGGCGACATCCTCAGTCGCTCCATGCGCTATGCTCTCAATGACACGACTGAGCATAGCATCGGCACGAGGGTGCAGGTCATAGATGAGATGGGAGCCGGGTAAAAGCTCATCAAAGAGCCCCTTTGCCTTCTCCGCCCCATTGCCAAAGTAATAGAGTAGCTTGTCACCGACGATCTCTCTAATCCTGAGCTGACTATTCTCATCAGTGAGGACCACAGCAGCAATGTCGGTCTGAGGGACAACGACACCGGAGTAGTCAGCTCCATAGCTGCCGGTATAGATAGCGGTGTAGACCTCCATCCTGCGAGCGTCAATCATCGGCATCAGGAGTGCATTAGGGTAGTCAAGCTCATCCTCCATATCGAAGAGCGTCATTGCAAGGAGCTCTGTCGTCATCACGGAGACGAGTGGTATGCCGAGAGACCAGCAGAGACCCTTAGCGTAAGAGGCGCCTATGCGAAGTCCGGTGTAGCTACCGGGACCACCTGCGACCCCGACACCGCGGAGGTCCCGACGGTAATCGAATCGGTTGAGCATACGACTTGCCATCGCAGCAAGTTGCTCGGCGTGCTTATTGGTTCCGCTGGACTCCTCGTAGTCCACGATCTCATCCCGACTGCCAAGGGCTACAGAGCAGACCTCAGTGGAGGTGTCGAGGAGCAGATAGTATTCTTCGTTCATAATTATGTCTCTACGTTTATTTCTTGGCCTTAGAGGTGGTCGACTTCTTCTTGACAGTCGAGGTCTTGCGTGACTTGGTAGACGAGGAGGTGCGACGCTTAGATGGTCCACCATTCTTGTCTATCTCAGCAACGATAGCACGTGCTTGCTCCTCGGTGAGAGTCTTCGCATCAGTAGTCTTAGGGATCTTGTAGTTCTTCCTCTTGTACTTGATATAGGGACCATAGCGACCATTGAGGATCTCGAGCTTATCGGTCCCTTCACCATACTCGGCGATGTACTTATTACGCTCACGCTCCTCCTTCTCGAGGATCAGAGGAGTGGCCTGATCCATCTCTATTTCGTAGGGACTGATCTCACGGGGTATGCTGACAAAGAAAGACTTACCGACGCGCACGTAAGGACCAAAGCGACCAACGTCCACGGTCACCACCTCACCCTTGTGCTCCCCAATCTCGCGGGGCAGCCTAAGCAACTTCATAGCTTGCTCGAGGGTAATGGTAGCGATCGAGAGATCCTTGGGGAGTGAGGCAAAGCGTGGTTTCTCGCCATCCTTATCCGACTTACCCAGCTGCACCATTGGTCCATAGCGACCGATCTTGGAGTAAATAGGGAGACCTGTCTCGCTGTCGTCACCGAGGTAACGCTCGCCCACCTTGTGGTCCTCCTTCTCACTCATTACCTCCTCGACATTGCTGTGGAAGAAGCGGTAGAAGTGGTCAATCACTTCAGTCCACTCCTTCTCCCCATCGGCAATGGCATCAAACTCCTCCTCCACCTCTGCTGTGAAGTGGTAGTCCATAACCTTGGGGAAGTGCTCCACAAGGTACTCGGTAACCACTAACCCTGTGTCGGTGGGGCAGAGCTTACCCTTAGAGGCCCCTATACGCTCCTTGCCGGTGGACTTAGTGATCTTGCCTTCCCTTAGCTTAAGCACTTGGTAGCTCCGATCGACACCCTCGAGGGTGCGCTTATCGACATAGCCTCGTTTCTGGATCGTCTGGATGGTAGGGGCGTAGGTGGAGGGTCGACCAATGCCGAGCTCCTCAAGCTTCTTGACAAGTGAAGCCTCAGTGTAACGGGCAGGCTGCATAGTAAAGCGCTCTCTAGCCTCGATATCCTCTGCTGAGACCTTATCACCGACCTTCATCCGCGGCAGTAGGGCAGACGTATCCTGACTCTCCTCGGGATCATCTTCGTCATCGCGTCCCTCGAGGTAGACCTTGAGAAATCCATCGAAGGTGATCACCTCACCCTTGGCCTGGAAGGAGTGTCCTCCGGAGGCGTCAATAGTCATAGTGGTGCGCTCCAGCTCGGCATCAGCCATCTGGGTGGCAAGGGTGCGCTTACGGATCATATCGTAGAGCCGTCGCTCCTGGGCTGTAGCTCCAGCTGAGGGTGCCTCCGGATGGACCGGCCGAATGGCCTCGTGCGCCTCCTGAGCGCCCTTGGTGTGAGTCGCATAGTTGCGCGTCCGGACGTACTCCTTGCCATACTCCTTCTCAATGACAGAGGCAGATGCCCCGATGGCAAAAGTGGAGAGATGCACGGAGTCGGTACGCATATAGGTGATGTGCCCTGCCTCGTAGAGCTTCTGCGCCAGGCTCATCGTGAGCCCGACGGGATAGCCTAAGCGTCTCGACGCCTCCTGCTGGAGTGTAGAGGTGGTGAAGGGCGGTGCCGGCTGCCGCTTAGCGGGAGTGACGCTCACTTGGCTGATGGTGTAGGTGGACCCTATGAGATCCTCCAAGACTTTTCTAGCATCGGAGGCAGATCCGGGGCGGTCGGTGAGGTCAGCGCTGAATGTCTCGCCATCGGGAGTGACGAAGAGGCCTCGTACGAGGAAAGAACTCTCCGGCTCGAAGTCCTGGATCTCCTTTTCTCGCTCCACGATAATGCGCACAGCCACAGACTGAACTCGACCGGCTGAGAGGCTGGGGCGGACCTTCCTCCAGAGGATCGGCGAGAGCTCAAAGCCGACTAAGCGATCGAGGACGCGGCGCGCCTGCTGAGCATCAACCATTTTGAGGTCGATGGCTCGAGGGTTCTTGAGAGCATTCTGTATGGCAGACTCAGTAATCTCGTGGAAGACAATCCTATTCTTCTCCTTCTCACTCAGTCCCAGCACCTCTGCGAGGTGCCAAGCGATGGCCTCTCCCTCGCGGTCCTCATCGGATGCGAGCCAGATGTGGTCTGCCTTCTTCGCCGCGGAGCGGAGGGTTGAGACTACGCTTTTCTTATCATCGGAGATCTCGTACTGCGGATCATAATTCTGCTCCACATCCACACCCATACCCTTTTTCTTAAGATCACGGATGTGTCCATAGCTGGGCAGGACGGTAAAGTCCTTGCCCAAAAACTTGCCGATTGTCTTCGACTTAGCAGGAGACTCAACGATAAGGAGGTGATTGGCCATTATTACTTGCTCTGAGATTACTATTGCTTACTTTCGTGCAAAAGTAGCAATTAATAGCCTAATGTGTTGCGTCCCCGATTTTGGTTCTTCTTTTCGTGACGTATTAATGCTACCGCAACACACAGAGCCCTATTAGATCCTATTATTAGTAAAACACCTTGATACCAAGGAGGATCACAGTCGCACTGAGCGGAGTCGAAGCGAATTGAGCACCACTAGGACGGAGCTGAAGGCCATCGCAGCGGCTGACACTGCCGGATCGATCACCACAGAGGTGAATAGTCCAGCAGCAAGTGGGATTGCAACAATATTGTAGATGGACGCCCAGAGGAAGTTTTCATAGATGATTCGAATAGTCGACTTGGAGAGATGGATGGCGCGCTCGATAGCAAAGGGAGAGTTGCCGAGGGCTGTCACCTGTGCTACGTCCGTCGCTATATCGCTGCCATTGCCCATAGCAATACTAAGGTCGGCAGAGGCAAGCGCCGGGGAGTCATTGATCCCGTCGCCCACCATAGCAACTACCCTACCATCCTTGCGCAGGTCATCGACATAGCTCTTCTTATCGAGGGGCAGCATGCCGCCCTGAGCCTTCTGAATGCCGAGGGGAGCTGCTATGGTATCAACCCGAGCCTGAGTGTCGCCCGAGAGGAGGTGTAGCTCTACCCCGATCCGCTCTCTCAGTCGACTAAGAGCTATCTCAGTCTCGGGATGCAGCTTATCCTCGAGGACAAGCAGTGCGAGCAGCTCTCCGTCGCAGGTGTAATAGATAAGGGTGCTATCCGGGTGGAGGCTCTCCAGCTGCTGCATATCCTCAGTCAAGTCAGGATCGCCGACAAATCGCCGCTGACCTGCCCGATAAGTCTTACCCTTGTAATCGAAGGCGATCCCTCCCCCAGCAGTCTCCCTTACCTCCACGGGGAGATCCTCCTCCACCCGATGACCGTACCGAGAGACGATCGCACTCGCGAGCGGGTGCGATGACTTCTCCTCCGCTTGCACCAAGAGCGACTTCAGCAGATGGTTGTCCTCTGTGGTCCACTTGGCATCGACCACCTTGGGCTGTCCGATGGTGATGGTCCCTGTCTTATCTAGTACGACATCGGTGACCTTACCCAGCTGCTCCAGAGCGACAGCATCCTTGATGAGGAGACCATTGCGAGAGGCCTTACCCATGGCAACGGTGATGGCGGTAGGAGTCGCAAGCCCCAGGGCACAGGGGCAGGCGATTACCAGGACGCTGATCGCATGATCCAGTCCTCTAAGCCAAGGCTCCGGGGCGTCAGAGCAGAACCCCCAGAGGCAGAGAGTAAGAAGTGCGATGAAAAGCACAGCAGGGACAAAGACCGATGCTATCCTATCTGCAATACGCTGAATGGGTGCCTTACTTGCCTGCGCTCGACGGACGGTAGCAATGATCCTGCCGAGAAGTGTTTTACGCCCCACCTTGGTGGCACGGATGATGGCAGCCCTGCCGACAGAGAGAGAGCCTGAGAAGACCTCATCTCCGGCCACCTTCTCCACCGGGATAGGTTCGCCTGTGATACTGCTCTCGTCAAAGGCACCCTCTGAGAGGAGGATGCCGTCCACGGGTACCCGATCCCCCTTACGTAGCATGACCTCATCCCCTATCCTCAGTTCCTTAATATCGCGACGGACGAAGCTCTCACCCACCATCACCATAGCCTCTTGTGGAGCGAGGGACATCAGCTTGCGGAGAGAGTCAGTAGTCCGTCTCTTGGCTCGCTCCTCAATGTATCGACCGAGGAGGATAAAGGTCATAATCATCCCTATGACATCGAAGTAGGTATGCATCAGCCCGACCTGTGCCGGCTCCTCTACAAAAATGAAGCGGATGGTGCTGTAGAGAAAGGCGACAGTGGTACTTATGGCAATGAGGGTGTCCATCGTGAAGGATCCCTTGGTGAGCTGCTTCATCGCCCTACGCACGTAATCCCCGGCAGCATAGATGTAGATAATTGCTCCGATGGCAAAGGAGAGAATATAGGTAAGCTTAGAAGAGAGACCTATGCTCTCGTGGGTCATCATCAAACCCATGGCAAGGATCGACAGCAAGGCAGTGAGGACCAGCTTACGCAGCAAAAGGCGAAGAGCTCTCTCTTGCGAGCTCATCAGCTCTCTGTCCTGTACTTCTGTGTCCTCATCGATCAGCATATCGTAACCGATGGACCGTACAGCCTCCCGAAGCTTGACTGGAGAGGTCTCTCGATCATCATAGGAGATGAGTGTCCGACCCTCCATCAGATTGACCTCCGCATCGCGCACGCCCTTTGTCTTGAGGAGCCGCTCCTGCACGGCACTTACACATGCGGCACAGTGCATCCCCGTCACGGTGAAGAGTCGCTTCTGTGACACCTCGGGCTCATCGGTGGGGTGAGCAGTGGCACCCTTAGGAGTCGCAGGATCCTCACCGGGCAGCACCAGAGTGTAGCCCGCATCACGCACAGTAGCCTCAAGCTCCTTAGTATCGGTCAGTTCATCATCGTAGGTGATTGAGATGCGACCATCCTCAAGAGAGACCTCTGCAGACTCTACACCTGAGAGCCCCTCGAGAGCCTCACGAACATGCTTTGCGCATCCCTCGCACATCATTCCCTCCACTTGGCATTCTATATTTCGTTTCATACTGCAATTTCTGTATCTGGTTGGTAGGACAAATGTACGATTTTAGCTACATATAGTCAGGAAAAGAGTAGCTCACCGAGACTAAGATGTCGGTGAGCCATGCAGGGCCACTATACTAGACTCAGCCCTCTTTCTAATACCGATATTAGTGCGCACTACTACCGGTATTAGTGTCGACTAACACCGGTAATAGAAATACCTCTGAGGAATAAGGGGATGACACTATATCCAAGAGAAAAAAAGAGTGTACACAGACGATGCGTCTGCATACACTCTTATGATGGGCATCAGGTTGAGCTACCCTACTGCCGTTCCTTGACGAGGTAGGTGATCACAGGGAGGTGGTCGCTGTAGCCATTGATGAAGGTGTTTCCCTCAAAGGTACGGTGCGGTGTCCCCTTACGGCTGCCCTCCTGCCGAATGAGGAAGGAGCGATTGAAGATCTCCACCCTCCAGAAGCTAAGCGACTTCCGAGAGTTGTCAAGAAGTGGCTCGGTGAGGATCATCTGGTCGAAGAGGTTCCACTTTCCTTGATAGGTCAGTGTCCCTATACCTTGGGCGTAGGGCTCCCAGGTGGCATTGAAGAATCCTCTCTCTCCAACCTCCTCGGGAGTACGCTTGGCACCCAGGACTTTGGCGGTACTATTGTCCACCGGATCGTCATTGAGGTCCCCCATGATGATGAGCTTTGCCTTGGGGTTGTCTTTGTATAGAGAGTCCGCGATGTGCTTGGAGAGCTTGGCGGCAGTCTCACGATAGATGCTGGAGGACTTTCCTCCGTAGCGAGAGGGCCAGTGACAGACGAGCACGTGGAAGGGTTCACCGGCGAGCACTCCGCTTACAAGCAGCTGGTCCCGTGTGCGGTAGCCGGGGCGGAAGTCGATCTCAGGATAATGGTAGGCCTTGTAGTCGGTGACCTTGAAGAGCTTGGGGTTGTATAGCAGAGCCGTCTCGATGCCTCGCCAGTCGGGTGAGGGGACATCAATCACCTGCAGTCCCATATCGGCAATCTCCGGACGAGAAACGAGGTCATCGCAGACCCGCTTATTCTCCACCTCAGCGAGACCGATGATAGCCGGTCCGGCGGGGGTCACCTCACGCCCCAGCCGGGCAATCACCGAGGCAATGTTGTGGAGCTTTTTCTCATACTTCGCTTGGGTCCAATTGTAGGGACCGGAGGGGAGAAACTCATCATCCCCCTTGTTGTCAGTATCGTCCTCTGCATCGAAGAGATTCTCCACATTATAGAAGGCGACCGCATAAGCCTCATACTTGGTCTCTGACGTAGCGGTCCGATCACTTGAGTGACGCGAAGAGCCACAAGAGGTGGTAAGTGTGAGGAGAAAGAGAATCCCCACAAGGAGAGATAGCCTTGGCTTAGTTGGCGATATCATAGTTCTTTGTCTTCATTGAGTCTATTGTAGAGCCGGAGCCCTCAGAGATTACCTTGCCACCTCCGAGAGTCTTTAGCTTGAGCTCCTTGATCTCCCACGAGGAGGTCTGACCATCAGGAGAGGTGTACTTAAGGGCAAAGCGGACGGCGCCCTGACCGAGGACGGACTTGGGGAGGTCTATCGTGGTGTCCATAAACTTCCAGCCCTTACCCTCGGGCAGTGTAATGGTGACCGGGGTCCAAGTGGCGGAGGAGGGTGTGCCAGACTTGTAGTCGGTGGAGACGACTAGCTGATGACACTCCTTGATCGTAGCGGAGGTAGCAAAGTTGATTGCCTGCTTGAAGGTCAAGGTCGCAGAGGTGACACCGGTCAGATCAAGGAGCGGAGAGATAAGCCAGTCCTCGTTGGCGTGACCGGTGGTGCCATCGTGACCGCTCATGAAAGCAAAGTGGTCATAAACCTCACCGGTGGTTTTATTGCTCTGGTGCTTGATCCTCCAGGACTGCTCGCCCTTGACGCTTACTGCCACAAAGGGTGCAAGATCCTTACTGAAGGGGGCGTCTAAGATCACCCCCCCGGTCTCGGGTGTCGGCGTATCGCTACCGCCTTTATCTGATGGATCAGGGGGGGTGTTACCGGGCGCAAAGCCGATCACATCCTCACGAGAGCGGAGGAAGAGCTGGTAGTCGTTGCCAAACTTGGAGAGGACCGCAACGATCGAGCCGGTACCCTCAGGTAGCTTGTCGGCAGCAAAGTCGGCATAACCACTATTACGGACAATGATTGATGCGCCCTTGGCGTCAGTAACGAGACGATTGACAGTCTCCTGTGCTGGGGCAAAGGGTTGACCTTTCTGCTCAAAATAGACATTGTCAATGCGGATCAGGCGACCCACGAGATCATCGGTGAGGTCAGAGATCTTGACAGTCTTAGGCTGCACGAGGTCGGCATTGGGCCATCCGTTGGGCAGCATCTTCTTCTTTACGATCTCAAAGGGGATCCGATTTTTCTGAGCTGTGGGATGAGCTATGGACGGCTGACCGCCATACATACTGATCGCAAGACCATGGAGGTCAATGAAGACCTCCTGCCCCACAGGATAGGTCCCGGCGATCTCATTCTGATCGATACTCACAGCGATACCTCCGGTCTCATCCTGGATGTAGATCTGCTTATAGATATTTCCGGAGACGTCGTTGGCCGAGACGACCGCCTTGAGGACATACTCATACTCGATCTCCTTAGAGGTGCGATCAGCGAGGTCAGAGTACTCTCTCTTGAGCTCAGCTATGGTGACATTGGGCGTCAGACCCTCCACCTTAGGCTCAGTGAGGAGCGGTGCATCGTACTTCAGGTCGCTACAGGACGAGATCGTCACGATAGCTGCTGCGGCGAGTGCCAGTAATTTTAGTCCTTGTTTCATATCGTAGTATATCTCGGATTGTCTGGTGATTAAAAGATGTAGCCGGCATTAAAGAAGAGGTTAATGCCCTGCATGTAGTAGTGCTTATTGCCGAAGCGCTCGGGGTATTTCAGATTGACACGTCCCTGCTCGTACCCACCGGTGATGATGTCCCTCCGATTGGTGAGATTCTGGATGGAAAAATTGAGGTTGACCCTCTGACGACCGGGGAGGTAGATGATCTTACCGATGCTTAGATCAAGGGTGTATCCACCCTTGAAGCGCTCCTGAGTGGTGAAGCTCCGGAAGGCTGCATACTCCTCAGGATTATACCCCGGGACGCCCTCGGGGCGCACACCGATGTAACTGGAGGCAAGTCGGCGGATAGGTGCCGGATCTATGTGGTTGTACCCAAAGCCATTGACATTGAAGTTGAGGAACCAATAGTTAACAAAGTAATTGATACCCAGGGTGCCGACCATCTGAGGTCGTCCTCCGATGTACAGATTCTTCATATAGACCCTCTCCTCGCGATTCTCGATCTTACCATTGGTCGAGTTCATAACCCCCATCGGGTCATTGGCGTAGAAATACTGGGAGACAGTACCGACGAGGTCGAGACTGAGTGCGTCTGTAGCCTTGACGCTGATGCCCGCCTCAATGCCACGATGCACCTTCTCCATATCGTATAGGGTGTGGTAAACAAACGTCCGCTCCACATCGTTGTAGTACGCGATCTTACGCATATCGTCCCAGAACTTGGTGTAGAAGAGCCCAAGTCGACCCGTCACTCGAGGAGTCGAGAAGACGTAACTGAGATCGACAGATGCATCACAAACGGGCTTGACATCATCGACAGTGATCTCTGTAACGTTAGGATTGACGTACATATCCCACACTAATGGCGGGCGTGACTGGTAGACGGCATTACCAAGGAGGAAATGGTGTCCACTAAACTTATACGTAAAGCCCACCTTAGCATCCCCGGTGACAAAGCCGTAGGTGCGCCCTCTGCCATAAGAGCTATCAGGGTAGCGACCATTGCGCATATACCCCTCACGGACCATATTCGTGTAGGCGATTCGACCGCCATAGTAGAGGTCCAGGTGAGCCCAGGTATGGCTATTCTGCACCCACGCCTCAGCAGAGTGCAGGTCGTAGCCGTAGTCGTAGCCGAAGACATCTCCCTCATAGACTCTTCTGTCCGCACGATTGAGGTCATTCTGGATCCTGTCGTGATCACCGGGGAAGTCCCGCTCAGCAAACTTATCCACATCGCGAGCATACTGGGCACCCATCAGGTCCTCGACCGTCTGGTACTGTCTTGCCTGACCGAAGCGATACCCTACCCCACCGGTCACCTTGAGGGTAGATGTGATCTGCTTACTTAGGGTTGAGTTGAGAGTGACCTCAAAGAGGTCATTGTTGCGACCCTGTACCATATAGACTGCCGAGCCGTCTCCATTCCGGTTATTCAGCGCATTGATCTGATAGAGCTGATCCCAATTAATCTGAGAGATACGCCTCGACTGCCACAGGTAGCGATAGTAGTCCTGTACGTCGGGTGCTCCTGCAAAGTAGGAGGGCAGATAGCGGTAGTAGTCCGGGCGGGGATCAGCACCACTGAACCAGTCGAGGGAGCTCTTCTGGTAGTGACTGTAGTGGACCCCGAGCGCTGTCGTCCAGCTGGTGAGCATATCGGGCTTCCAGTCGTAGGTAAGTATCGCGGTGGGGTCGTAGGAGGTGACGATGCGAGAGTTGCGCTTCTTGCCATTCTGCCAGCCCCAATTGGGATTATAGCTGTAGCATCCTGCGAGACGGACCGCCTCATCGACGGAGGCTCCCTGCTGACCTCGACGGACCGGCGAGCCAAAGGTGATCAGACTGAGTGCCTGACGCCCCTCATCCCACTGGTACTCTGCTCCGAGAGCATAGGAGAGATTTTTATAAAAAGTGCCCTCCACTACCCCCTCATGGGCATACCGACCACCGAGGAGAGCGGTAAAAGCCCAGCCACTGTCCATCAGACCGGTATTGTAACTGACCATCGTCCGGGCATAGTAATTGCGGTTGGTCCCAGTGAGTGTCAGCTTACCCTCTCGGCTGTAGCTTGAGGGACGCATATTGATATTTTGTGACCCTCCAAGGTCGCCAAAGGAGAAGTCCGATGGCCCTACATAATTGATCACATTACCATTTCTCGTAAGGTCATTGATGGCCCCGATGGAGGAGTAATTGAAGACCCCACGTATTAAGTCATTGAAGGCAACGCCATTGATGTACCGCTGCTCATATCGGCTGTCATACCCTCTATTGCGGTAGCGAAATTGGGAGAAGCGGAAGCCGGCAGTCTTGAGAAAAAGGTCATTGGAGAGGACGACCGTGGGGCTAATCGTCTGGTCGTTGCCCGTCTCTCCCACCTCCAAGGCATCGACGATGCCGATGAGGGACTGATCGGCCTCCATCTTAGTCACGTGCACCCGGAGATCTCCCAAGTCCGTAACTCCATAGTCGGAGATAGTCACCTCAATCCTCTGATCAAGAATATCACTCCCTGATAGGTTCAAGTACTCCACCCCGGTGGAGGGGACGACAAACCTAAATCGCCCATCGGAAGAGGTGATCCACGAGAGACCGCTCCGCTCCAGATGGACACGTATACCGGCGACCGGATCACCACCCTCACTCTCCACTACCCGTCCGATGATGACCGGATCGGGAGACTCCTCCTGCGCCAAGAGCGGAGAGACCCCGGAGACAGTAAGAATGAGCGAGAGTGCCGCTACTAATTTTCGTCTAAACATATATACCTTTTTCTATGATTGGCAGTAAAAGCAAATACTCAGTCAAAACCTCTTTTGTGTGATACTCAGTCGACTGATATGGTGCCGGCGTCAATGATCACGTCCTGCATCGGCAGGATGGTGCCCTCCGAGGTGGTGATCTTGCCGGAGGTGGTATCACCACCATCCGTCAGCTTCAGCTCTATGGTAGTCTGAGTCCCACTCTTGAGCAAGATCTCCTGAGTGATTGGAAAAGTGAAGACATACTCACGGGTGAAGATCCGCAGGGTCATCCCCTTGAGGCTCTGACCCGGGAGGAGATGCAGATCAGCACTCCCGGAGAGTGGTCCATCGGTAGTGATGGACGCAGTGGAGCTACCCTTCTTCTCCCCGATGGTCACCGAGCCATCCCTCACACTGACCATACCTGACAGGGCTACCCCGATCAGCTCCAGTCTCGCACCGGAGAGATCAACGCCCGAGAGACTAATCTTGAGAGCCGAGAGGACGGGATAGAACTCCAAGACTGTCTCAGTCTGATCGGCAGCCACTCCCGTCACAGGGCGAGAGAGGTAGAGGGCAGAGGTGGTTGTCAAGGGGAGATATTCCCCATCTGCAAGCTCCTCGGTGTATGGATAGTAGGCAATCAACTCATAACTCTTACCATCCGGCAGACGAATGCCCGACCTGGCAGCGACGAAGTGACCTCCTAGGGATGTCATCGTAGTATACTTGACATTAGAGACCAGTGTCTTGCTATCAAGAAGCGCTGTGACACCTATGGCATCACGATCGTGCCAGCGAGCGCCAGCCTGCAGGTCGTTGCCCTTGAGAATACCTGTCAAGCGGAGATTGCCGGACCGTATAAGATACGGATCCTCGACATCATCGGGAGCACAGCCTGCCGAGCAGGACTGCGGACCCCGACAGCACGAGGAGAGCCCAAGTGAGAGCAAGCACACTGCGACAAGTAGCGTGTGATAGATCGTGTGACGTGACATATTTATCTATTCGTTTATACTGATTCGGGACGTGATGAGATTACTTCCAGCGGGACTGATCATTTTGCGACTTCACCCCCACTGCCTTATCCTTCGGGAGGTGGGTGAAGAACTGGAGCCCAGTCTGTCGCTCCACCTCAGAGACCGGCACAGAGTAATCACTATACTTCGTACCGGGGAGAGCTTTATTGGGCATAATGAAGCCAATGCTATGCCAGTTGCCCGTAGACTTCTCCTGCCGGAGGAAGACCTTGTATGTGGCATCCGGGACCGGGATCTGCTTCCCATCTTGGTCTTTGGTCATCTGTAGGGGCTCCCTGCTATACACCGGGCCGCAGACTACGTAGAGTGTGTCGTACTTGGAGACCTGCTGAGCCCAAGTGCGCTCCTTACCCTCCAGCTGTTGCCACTGACCGCCATTCTGAGACTGATTCTGAGGAAGCATATTGGAGAAGTAGAATGTTGTCTCATTCAGAGGTCTGGAGGCTGTTCTCGACCCGCTAGACAGCATATGTCCTCGAGACAAGCCACGGGTTTTATAAGACTTGGAGAGGTTAGGCTGAATGGATCTCGAGAGATCAGGATCGTAGTCCCAGCTATTGGACCGCTTGGTATTTCCTATTACACCTGGATACATTGGGAAGGCAACGTACCTGGGACTACGATACTTTGTATCAAAGAGAATGGAGTAATTCCGCCTCGTGCCACCGCCTCCGTCAGTAAACCATGCATCGGGCGCCATATGGCGAACAAATAGGGCATGATCCAGCAGTCTGGCACTCTGTGCCACAGCCTCCTCTCGATACTGCGCTACCACACCGGGGCGGACATTACCAAGCGGGTCATTGGGGTCGACTCCCGGCGTGGGCTCATCCGGATCTGTGGGATCGATCCCGGGAGTGGAGGGATCAATAGGTACTGCATCCTGATCCTTGACGGTGAAGTCACCACCGGGGTTAAGAGGGAGGATTTCCCCCGCACTCGGGTCAATCGGCACTCCACTGGAGGGCTCATCTCCCTCCTTGATCGAGGGTTCCATATCAGCCGGAGCGAGAGGGTCGATGCCTGCACTGGGATCTATTGGCACGCCACCACCCTCACTATCCTTGACAGATGGCTCTACCGGTGAGGGCTGGACAGGATCAATCCCGGCACTCGGGTCAATAGGCTTAGCGCCATACTTTGGGTCATACGGATCGTAGCGCTCGCCCTTCAGCCCGTCCGGCGTCAGCACGATAGGACCCTCGGGAGCCTCTTGAGACAATTCACCAGGTCCTTTGGTCTCGAGTACATAGAGTCCGCTCCCACTACCGGAGAGGGTCAGGTGGTAGGTAGCCATTTCGCCCGCCTTCCCCACATAAGTAGAGGGACGCCACCTTACTGTGCGCCCACCAAAACTTAAGGTCACAGCCAGATCGCCATAGTTAATGCCCGGCACCACCACAGCTGCAGCCACAGCTTGAGCGCGACGACCTCGTACAGCGAGATCAAGTGTACCCCTCGCACCCTGAGACTGGAATTGGTCTGACACCAGATCAAAGCAAGCTGAGAGAGGAACATCAGCAGCCTCGACAGCCAGATGCGACAAGTTACCGAAGTCCGGCGATGCAGTGATTACTAATTGCAGAAGAGCATTGATACGCTTAAGGGTAACCCTCGGCTCCGCCACCCAAGTAACGTCGGAGAGCTTCCCATAGAAGTAGTCGGGAGCCTTTCCTTGCGCCTGACCTGCATAGTTCATCGGGATCTGTCCCTGCGAAGCCTCTGCTGTGTACGGATAGTACGCGATGATCTCAAGAGGGGACGATGGCGATCGATGGACTGGTGATGTGGAGAAGAAAACACCATCTCCCGCACTTGAAGTATATAGGATATTGTCATCCAAGACCACACCATCCGAGAGTGAGAAGATTCCCATCTGATCATTTTTCTGCCAAGTAAGAGCTACCGATCGGAAGCTTGCCTTGTAGCGCAGCTCGTACGGCTGTAGAAGATCATCTCCCGTTTCTCTATGCGTGCATGAAGCCCACAAAACCAAAAGTGCCACAAAGGCTATGCTCAATCTTGGGAGAGTCATGTAGTCGGTCAAATTCCCTTTCATTGATTTATGGTGATAATCTTTTTTTGAGATGACAACACTTAGTGGATAACCAAAGATACCCAATATCAATTCCTTGACCAAAAAGCAACCAGAGGGGGGAGGCTTCTGAGTGGCACAGAAGGGCTAATTCGCATTTTGATGTGCTCCCTCAGTAATTACTTGTATAATTGCTATGCCTTAATAGGGTGTTAGATATTGTCATTCATTTATTTACGACAAGATAAAGGTAACAATTTCTAACGACAAAGGGTGAGAAATCGAAAGATAACTCACCCTTCTTTTTTTGCCCCTCACTCAGCTTGCGGAATCTAGGGCACTAAAAGATCATAGGCAGTATTCCAAAAATTGAGTAATGCAGAATGCTTATTTGAACTGCAAAAGCACTTTTTTCGCTTTATTTCCTATAAATAGGACTCATAAGACAACTCACCTAGTTTTGCAATCAGTCTATTCCGCTGATATATTTCTCATGGAACTCTGTATAGTGTGCCATTAGCTTACAATTATCTAAATACTCACTTAGTATAGTATTGCATACATCTTCTACATATAAGACCTTGACCTTATCTGCAAAACTAGGAAGAAGAAATTGTTTTGAAGCTTCGACTTCTATAGTTAAATCTCGACGAAAGCGAGGAAAAACAAAGTATACGAAACTATCTGGATCACTAACCATACGTACATTTCTCCACAATTGATATTTATCAAAGAATATGTTCCTCGCATACGGCCTATACTCATCTTTTAAAATTATCCTCATCGGCTCATTATAGTATATATTCCACCTTTCATCATTATGTTGTGATTGACTTTTAGTTCCTATAGTTTTTTCCGTGAACTTTACTTCAAGATAGAACTTTTTATCCCCTGACTCTACGTAAAAGTCAATCTCAGAAAAGTCCATTTCTTTCTTCTCAAACTGATATACCAAAGCCTCACTCTGTACTTGATCTTGGATATGTGGTATTACTGTTGATAGGATTCTTTCCACACATAACGGACCAAACAGATTGAGTGTCATTGCTTGTGATGAATTTAAGTTAGCAAAGCCATAATGTCGCTTTATATTCTCAGACTTCAGCAAACCCAAAATATCGTTTTGATACCCTCGATCAATAATATTCTTATCTGCATCATTTTTAGGCAGAATATGAAAGTAATATCCTTTTCCATACTCTCCTTTTTCAGTCCCAAACTCACTAATTCTTTTGACTCTATACCTCTCAAGGTGTTGAAGCACTTTATCCCTGCAATTCATAATTCCAAGTTTCACAAACGGCTATTGCTAAATTATTTTTTGTATGAAAGCATATTTTCATTACCACGAATGTACTCTTTTATTTCTTTATTCACAACTTTTGCTTGTCACCTCAATTCCGCAGGCTGAGTTTTTATTGCTTTAGTCGGGTACTTATTGATTGTTTTTTCTTGTGTCCCGACTTTTTAGCAGACCAAAAGCTGTGGTGCAATAGAAAAGTACACACATAGAGGAGAAAAAATGAACAACAAGAATGAAGCGAAAAAGTCGGGAGAAACCTCTCGGAAGAGCAAAAAAACGGGTCTGAAACAGAGGAGCTACGACGACAAATTCAAATTAAAAGTCTTGCGCGAAATGGTTTGTACGGGCGAGACACTTGCGTTACTAAGTAAGCGTCACGATCTTAGATTCCGCAATCTACGGCTAATTCGCATTTTGATGTGCTGGGAGTGGAAAAGAGCTTACCTTTATTGAGGAGACAATGGATGATAGATGAGGAAGTTGTTAAGAGGCTATGGAAACAGCAGAGATAAGGGAGCTGATATCGGCTTTGTCCCGGAGGAGATCCTTCGGGACTTCGAGCTGAAGGAGGTGAAAAAGGAGTGCGGGGTTTACCGACTCTATATGGACGAGAAGGACGATGAGAGCCATTATCCTCCTGAGCTGACGGAAGCCAAGGAGGTGGTCCGATGTGGCTACATGAATCCCTGCGAGATCCAGACTTTTCCCATAGCCGG